>CAIPAT010000134.1 GCA_903863035.1 uncultured Lentisphaeria bacterium | reverse complement strand
TACCTGAATACCGGCATGAACAGCTTTATTGCCAGAGTCGATGCACACAAGGTTCTCAGGGTCGGGGACAAGGTTGAATTGCCGCTGTTCATGCCGAAAGCGCATCTGTTTGACAAGGAAACCGAAAAACTGATTATTTAACCAATCTGCGCTTTTGTGTCTCTGCGATTAATTTTAAGTTGCAAAAAATCCCTTTAAGTTATATAGTTATAGATATAACATATAGGGATTTTATGGTTATCAGCAATAAAGCCGCACTGCCAAAATACCAGGAAATACGCAGTTTCCTGATGGAACGCCTTTCATCGGGAGCTTATCAGACCGGGGATCGTTTCTATACCGAAAATGAACTTGCTAAAAAGTTTTCGACGACTAATCTGACCGTGCGCCAGGCGATGGCGCTTCTGGAGCAGGACAAGTATATCGAACGCAAGCGCGGCAGCGGCACCTTTGTTCGTAAACTGCCCAACCGTCCCAGCAGATTGAAAATTACCGACCATTGCACCATCGGTATTCTGACAGGTAATATTGAACTTGACAATAACTTAGCGCTGGGACGCGTCATCAGTTCACTGCATAAATGCGCTTCCGAAAACGGCTACATGCTGTACTTAAGCCATAATCATATCCAGTCGCTGATTGACGCCCAGGTTGAAGGAATAATCACCATCGGAATTTTTGAACCCGACGATATTAAAATACTGGAGAAGAGCCATATTCCAGTGGCGGGTATCGGATTAAATGTGGCGGGAAATTTTCCTGTTATTTCTACTGATTTTGACCAGGAAGGCCGGGAAATTATCAACTATTTTCATCGGCGCAAATTAAACAGAATTGCGGTAATTGGCGCCGGCCCGGAAGCAACTACGGCAAGCCGCATGCTGCCAACTATGCGAGAAGAAACAGAGAAAATTCCAGGAATGACGCTCAATGAATTTGTCAATCCGCCGGAAGGCGAATGCCTGTGTACCAAAGCTATTATCAAAAAATCCAAACCGGATGCGCTGTTTCTGTTGAACTGGATGAGTATTTCTCCTGTCCTTAGCGCTCTGGATGAACTAAAGCTGAGAATCCCGGAAGACATCTCTATCCTGGTACATGGCGAAAATGCGCTGGCGCTGCACACCAGGGTTCCGCTTTCCATTGTGCGCAGTGACATCGCGGTTGGATGCCGGAAGATTATGGAAGTGCTACTTAAAATAATCAAGACCGGCAAAGATGAAAGTTCGCACTATTATTACGACCAGGAAATTCTAAACCTTGGTTCGATTAAAGACAAGAATAATGGTGAATGTTAAGCACTCATTTCAGTATTCAGTACCGTGTTTAATAATTTTTCATTTTTTTAACTGATGTGTGCAAATATCTATTGACAAATGAATAGTTATATAGTATTATATATAACTATAAGATATATAGGCGTTGCAGTTGGAATGTTCTTTGCAAACACTAAAAAGAAGGATTTTAATCATGATGCACGTTAAGAGGATGAAAAAGACGGGGTGGAGATCATGCCCTAAAATACTTTCGATCAAAGATTTTACACTCATCGAACTCCTCGTGGTGATCGCCATCATCGCGATTTTGATGTCTATGTTGCTGCCGGTACTGCAGAAAACGATGGAGAGCGGGCGCAGGATATCCTGTGCCAGCAACCTGAAGCAATTGGGGTTGTCGATTGCGATGTACAAGAACGACTATAACGGATACTACCTTCCTGGACAAACCAGCGGGGGCAGCTATGACAATGTTAATTGGTCTACACACCTTTTTAATGGAAAATATGCTCCAAGGCAACAGGGATTATTTAAGTGCCCATCTGATCCTCTAAAAAAATATAGTTTTGATCTATCCTATTTCTACAACTACACGACCAGCACTACAAGATGGGAAACCAATAAAATTGGTCTTCACGAAAGGTACGCTCCTTTCAGAATCAGAAAAGACTCTGATATCAATAAACCAACCGCTGTAGTTCTTCTCGTGGAGGGAGATTTTAATGTAGGAACTTCGTATGAAGCTGTTGCCACTAGTACAGGCGAGGCGGTAGGAACTCAATTTCCAGGCACAGTATCGACTAGTCCGCCTAACATCCGCTTACGCCACGACCGCGGAGGAAATTTTCTCTTCTGTGATGGCCATATAAACAATTTAAAACTGCCATTGCCATTGACTCTTTTCACGGTTAAATAATGAAGCATAAGGACGAAAATGAAGGAATTTGAAGCATCTCTTGAAGAGGAAATTCATGCGGTCATCTGGAGAATTTTTTTTGATTATTCCACCAATATGCTTTATGATTACAATGACCCGTCCCGTCGCGAAAACCTGCCAACTCCGGAAGAAGTCGATATGGAAATCCCCAATCCGGCAGGCTGGTTGTGCGGATTCGAAGACAGCTGCCTTAACGGAAGCATGTATCTGGCAGGTTTGATTGAGGAATACAATCTGACCGGTTCGGAGAAAGCCAGAGAACGAGCGGAGAAAACATTCGGCGGACTGATCCATCTTGCCAATGTGAGCAAGACCAAAGGTTTTCTCGCGAGAAGTGTTCTGCCGGACGGGAAGACCCACTACCCCAACTCGTCAGTCGACCAGTATACCATGTGGATGTATGCCATGTGGAGATATTTCTCATCCGGGCTCGCGTCAGAGGAGGACAAACGAAAAATTACCGGTTCTGCCGAGAACATCCTGGACTTTCTGGAAGCGGGGAAATTCAACATTCTCCGCGAGGACATGAAGGAATCGATATTCGGGAACATTGACAATCCGGAATCGCGCAATCGCCTGCTTTTCTTCCTAAAGGCCGGATACACCATAACCGGAAATAAGAAATGGAATGATATATACAAGATGAAGCGGGACGAGAACGACTCACTCGTACTGAAATGCCTGTGCGAGAAGGGGCTTCTCCAGCACGGTATAATATATGGGATATTCCAGGACCAGGTCGCCTTGAGATGTCTTTACGAGTTGAGTGATGATTTTCGTGAAAAAATTGTCTATGAAAAAGCGATGAAAATCAGGGCGGAGACGGTCGATCCGGTCATCAACAGGTTTAAGCAACTGCGGGATGCCGAAATCTCCCAGGAAAAAAACTTTAACTGGCGCGGTGATCTGGATGAATTCATCCGGAAATATCCCGGCACGGAGAAATCGCTGAAGGGACAACAGATTTTTGAACTCGTCGGCTACTGGTATTCAAAACGGGCGGAACACAAAAAAATTCTGAACCAGCTCAAGGAGCCGATCGAGGCGCTGGTTGTTCAACTGCTTTCCAATGAATCAACTCTGTGCAAAAAGCATAAGAAAATATTTGCGGAGATTTTGACTTGGGACAAATATGCCAAAGCCAACGCGAGTCACATGCTCGTATATACTCCGCTCATGTACTGGCTGGAACGCAAAAAAGAGAGAGTCTTCGGCCCCGATCTGTGCGATGGCGAGTTCAAAGAAATCGACATACGGAAGCATTGCAATGTCGGCTTCAAGGATGGAGATGGAGAAAACGGCTGGTTTGCGTGCGGGGCGGGTGACGATATGCGGGATATCAAACGGGGATCACTGATTTTTGGGAAAGTCCCCTTCCATATAATCACTGATGAAGAGAATGAAAGTCGTACATGTATTATCCTCAAAGGCAATGTCCGCCCGTTGAATCAGCCGCCATACTTGGATGCTGCTCGCTGTATTGCAGTAGATTCATACGCCAAGTATATATTCTTTCTGCATACCATGAGCTGTGAGATAATGCGCTGTACCGGCTATTATCGTATCTTCTATGAAGACGGCTCGGAAATCAGTGTTCCGCTGACCTATGGGGAAAACATCATGCCGTGGAAATTGCATGAGAAAAGCTGGAAACTTCAGTCAAATGTTCTGCAATCGATCGGCATTCGTGTTACCCAACCACCACATCAGTCCGAGGCGGAAATCGACCAGGAGGTTTTCATCCATGTCTGGCGCTGGATCAACCCCAAGAGCTACCTCAAAGTAAACCACGTTGATTTTGTCAGAGCGGAGAACGGTGGAATTCCTGTCCTTATTGCAGCAACATTATTTAAGAAAAATTAAAATATAGGAATGGAGAATGATGATTATGAGAAAAACAGACACTGTTAATGACGAAATCAAACGGCGTTGGAAAAAGGAATTATTTTTCAGCGGAAACAACTTTAATTCATTAAACTTTTACGCCATTAGACTAGTAAGCTTTTTTTTGGTATATGTGATTTCATTGTCTGTATATGCAGATAAAATTAAGGTTGGAATTTTTACTGGCAATGAAGCGTCTAGCGATGTTAGTGCTTATGCTTCTCGAATGTGTAATTTACTCAAAGAATATGATCAATTCGAAATTAAATCTTTTTCGACTTTTGATATTATTTCGCAATACGATGTTATTTTTCTAAGTGGTACCAAAGTGGGGATACAATCGCCATGTTGGAAAGAACGAATAATCATGTACACTGCTAACGGAGGCGCTACTATATTAATGGGAGCGTCTACAGGTTTCCCAATATCATGGGCAGATCGTATTGATTATTGTCCTCCGCTATTTGAGGAGATATTTGCGCATTCGGCGTGGTGCGATAATCATTCTTTTGCCTCTAGCAAAAACGAATATAATATATTTGAAGAAAACCTGAACTGGGGTAGCTCAGGGAGATACGAGACGCTTAACAAAGGGAAATATGGCGTAATATTAGTTCGCGACAGCAAGAATATGCCTATTGTAATAGCAGGTGCATTTGGCAAAGGTAAAGTTGTTGGAATTGGCCCTATCCTAAACTCTGGAGGACAAACAGAGTCATTAAAAAAATATATGCAAGATATATTTGTTTGGGCTGCAACTCCTTGGACTCAAACGCCTGCACTACCCACTGAAATTGAGGAATACATTAAAAATGCTCAATTGAAAATAGATAAAACGAAAAATGCTGCCGTTGCCAATAAAGATTCTTTTCTTAAAAAGATAAATGAAGCATCAGGGAATTGACCGTGTAAAACTTTATTAAAAGCAATACCATAAATATTACTAAACATGGAATATATGTAAAATGATATCAATTATATCTTTCAGAATGTTAACATATGCCATAACGACCTTGATAAAAATTTCAGCGCGAACGCGCATTGTGATCATGGTCATTATTCTCTTCTCCTCTCTTCTAATTTTCGCGGAGAATGACAGCAAACCCATTAATGAGAAGGATATTCAAGCGCTCGCGCTTGACTGGACTGAAACCTTGGGGACAAAATATTCAGGAAATAAACCGGACATAGGTCTTGCGGGTGACATCCAAAAGATAAACTTCGAAGACATGGACGGTCGCATATTTCTATGGGACGAGCCAAGTATATGGTGGAAAACAACGCAACGTGATAAAAAAGATTGGATTATGGATTACCCCAACCTCTTCAAACATTACAAGTCCTTAGGTGTTACCGACTTGATATGCGAAGGCTTTTTATCCTCTAGCGGTCAGGGAACTGTTTCCAACGCTTATCCGGAGAATATCGTTCCTCCAATGGCGCTTCAGCGCTTATTTAATCTCTCCATTCCGGAAATATGGAAAAGACATGCAATAGATCCGGTCAAACTTTATGGCGAACAATGCCGCGAAAACAAGCTCGGAGTATGGCTAGTCATCCATGGACTTCATGATAACTGGGGGCAGAAGCATGTGGTTGAATTACACAAAAACTTTTATGCATTGGAATCCGATGGGAGTATAGCGGCGGATTACCCTTATGATCTCCTGAATGAGAAGACTTTCGAATTCATGAAATTCCAGATTGACTATGCGATAAAAGCATTTGAACCATATGGTGTATTGAAAGGATTTACAGCCGATGAATGGTACTTTAATTATGTTCGCAACAATCTCGGTGGAAGGGTGTGCGAGTTTAAGGATTTCTGCCGCAAACACTTTGGCGAACTGCCTTCGCAAGCTCTAATTGACAAGCAATTCACCAGGAATGGTTGGGAATATAATAAAGCCGATGTATGGTGGCGCCGATACGTCTTATGGAAGCGTTCGGTCGTCAGAGAATTTGAGAAAAAAATAGTGGATTACGCGCATTCAAAAAAATTGGAATTTATAGGAAGAACTCAATCAGCCTCACTCTCACATCCTTCACATAGCCATTCAGGAGGATTCCGGGCTGGGCACAATTTTCAACTTAGTCAGCTTTACGATCATGAAATAATGAACGGAACTGATGCGTTGTGGTTGGATAATGGCGGGAGTATATTCTGGCTGCGAGGATATGTTCCACAGAATCGCGCGAATAATGTCAATGGACGGATTGCGGCATATTATTTAAGCATGGCAGTGTATTGGGCTCTCTATCCAAACTTTTTCCACAACAAAGCTGACCTTGAATGGCAATTGCCAAATTGTGAAAATGAAATGATGACCATGTCCCGCGACTCAAGGTGCTGGCAGGGGGGAGAACGCCTGAAAGACATTGCTATCCTGACATCTTCTGAACGGCAAGTCCTTTGGTCTGAACAATGCTACAATCGTTATAAATTTTATGAAACAGGGTTGCGTGAAAATTTTCTGGCGTCACGACCCTGCGATATTATTGATGTTGAGCTGCAGGAATATGTCAAACACTATCCGAATTGCGTAGTGCCACCCGACGGACTAAAAAATATTGCGCCAGAAAGTATGAAAGCGGTAATGGATCATATCACGAATGGTGCTTTAGTCTTATCTCTTATGGCTGAATGGTCTATATCCAATCCAGATATCACCAATATTGTGGATAAAACTGTTGAGATAACCGGCGTGAAATATGGCAATAATAAAGGCAAGGCTGTAAATTTGGTATTCTCTAATCAAGCGCCAATATTGGCTGGTCTTGAATTAAAATTGCCAGAAACACCTTTTTTTCCTGTTACAAATCAAACTGGCGATGTAGTCACAATCGCTTGGCTGGAAAGCTATGACGGAGTCCGTTTTCCCGCTATTTCTATAAAAAAAATAGGAAAGGGAACGCTTATAGTTTTACATTTTGATATCGTTAGTTTACTAAATTCCGAAAGAGAACGTTCCGATTTTCCTGTATTCCGGAAAATAATTAATGCTTTGATTAACCATTTTGGCAAAACGGCACCATTAGTAATTGATGGCGAGGCAAAACTTGCCCAGTCAGTTATTAAAAATGGAGATTTAGCGATAACATTGCTACCTCGTGACTCGGGGACGGTTCCAGCTTTTGCCAATATTATTCCATCTCAGATGATCATAGTCCCTTCCGCCAAATATGATGTTAATACACTGGCGACTGGAAAAGCTGAAGCTGTAAAAAATAAAGATGGTGGGAACATTTGGTCCGGGGCGGAATTGTTTAAAGGGGTTAAAATTACAATTGGGAAAGAGCGCGGTTACCAATTACTGGAAATCATCAAACGTAAATAAACCAGCCTATTCGGTTTTTAAATTCATAAAACCTACTGGGTGATTGACTCAACCGGATAATCTCCAATGTGTTACAATGATAATAGTTGAAATGATCAACCAGCCAGTTTTAGTAATTTAGGAGAAATTAATATGAGAAATTTCACCGTAGTCATAGTATTTGTGTTTTTTAACTTCTGTTTTACTTGTGATGCCAAACTATTGAAAGTAGGAATCTTTGATCCTGTTCCTGTTGGAGGCGCGGGAGAAAGCGGCGCTTACATTTGTAACATGCTGAAAGATTCAGATTCGTTTCTGGCGGAAACGGAATTGTTTTCAGATATAAAACATATCAAAGATTTCGACATCGTCATTTTCTCATGCGTAAAAAATATGGGACGGCAATCAGCTAATGTCAAAGAACTCATTTGCGAATATGTCCATGATGGAGGTGGTACAATCCTGCTTCATGACAGTGTTGGAAACGACCACGCACTGAGTCCATCGCTTTTTCCAACAGTTTTCAGCGCTTCCGGGACCAGAGAGAAAAACGGAAGTTTCATTCCCGTTAGAGAATTTGCGGATCACCCAATACTGAAAGCGGTTGAATCGTTCACGCCGGTGCTGAAAGATGAATATGTGCCGATGCATCCTGCAAAACTTGCGAGAACACTGATAATCGATTCGCATGGTGCCGCCACAGTTGTGGCAGGATACTATGGCAAAGGCAGAGTTGTTGGTATTGCATCTCTGCCATGTTACAAAAATAATTTTGGCAACATAAATGAAAATAGGATGCTAATCAACAGTATATTCTGGGCGGGTGGTAAGGAGATGCCGGATGAAAATAAAATAAGTAAAACAGAGTTGCTCCGGGAATTGCTGAAACTGAAGAAAAACGTTGAAGTTTTAACTGATAAAAATAATGATTTACAGCGGCAAATCGAACAAAATCATATACGTTTAAATAATAAATTGAACTTCATTATAAACCAATAGTACTAAGAGTTTTTATCAATCATTATTAAAGATATTGAGATAATTGCAAAAAGTGTAAGAAATGTGGAATTAATTTGATTTTAAGCAAAAATGTGGGCAAATATATTTTGACCGCAAATTTAATTATAGCGATTCCATTGCTGGAACAATGCACTAATACCCAGATAAAAATATTTCAATAAGGAAATAATATGAAAACAGAAAAATTAAGCGGAATCTGGTCGGCGGCGCCTACGCCATTTTCCGGAGATTTAAAAATTGACGAGGCTTCCATTGAACGGCTGGCGGCGCATCAGCAGAAGCTCAAGATCAACGGCGTATTTATTGCTGGCACCTGCGGCGAAGGCCCCTGGCTCAGCGACGCGATGCGGCTGGAGCTGGCAAAGTTAAGCGTCAAACACAATCAGGGCAAAATGCTGCTGGCCATGCAGGTGACTGATAATTCAGCGTTGCGGATTATTGACAATATCAAACGCATCGCCGATACCGGGGTTGATATCGCGGTGATCGCACCGCCGTTTTTTCAAATCAATGCCTCGCAGGATTATTTGAAAAATCTCTATCTGGAGGTGATTGAAGCCAGCCCGCTGCCGGTAGGCATTTACCATCTGGGAAAGAATACAAAAACTCTGGTAGAGACCGGGACTATGACGGAAATTATCCGCCACCCCAAAGTAAAAATCATCAAAGACAGTTCAGCCGATCCACTGGCGATGTCAGCCATCGTGCAGGCACGCGATCATCGCAAAGGTGAATTATTTGCCCTGAACGGCAATGAATTCGATTGTGTCACTTACGCGCAAGCCGGGTATGACGGGGCCTTGCTGGGTGGAGCCTGTTTCAACGGTTTAATGGCTGGCGAGATTATCCGTTTGACTAAACCTGGTCAGATCGATGCCGCCAAATTACTGCAAACCAGGATGAATGAACTCATGTTCGACGTTTTCGGCGGCAAGGATATTCATTGCTGGCTGGCCGGACAGAAACTGCTGATGGTTAAACTGGGTGTTTTTTCCACGAACAAAACGATTATTAATTACAGTGTTGACGCGGCTTGCGAAAAAGCGATTGATGCGGCTGTTGAACGGGAAAAAATGTGGCTGCTGCCGGAGGCGTGTCATGCGTTATCGTGAGACCGGTGAGTTGCACCTGGATTTCCACGGAGCAACGAACACCACCATCAATTATATCGCCAAAAACTTTGGCGAAGAAGCGCTCCATGAAATATTCTCTGCCGTCGGGCAGAAGGTTTATAAATCCATTCATGAAAAGTTGAAGCAGGGCGATGCCAGTGAGCTAATCGAGCACTGGCAATACTTTTTTAGCCGCGAAAAAGGAGTTTTTCAAATTAAGGAAACTCCGGAAGCAATTATTTTGGAAGTATCCGAATGCCCCGCCGTGCGGCAGCTTTTGAAGTTGGGTTTAACCCCCTCCCCGCTTTTCTGCACTCAAACGATTCTGGTTAATGAGGCCTTATGTGCAGATACTCCTTTTGAGTCAAAAACTGAAATTACCGGTTGCGGCAAATGCCGCCAGACAATCACCAAACGAGGTGTCAAATGATTCCGAGTGATCACTTTGTGCGATTCTATAATGAAGTCTTTAAATTTCTCGACAAACAGGGCGATGGTGCTCTGGAAAAGTATTACCTGGAAATCAGCCGCCATCAGGAACTGCATTGTCTTGAGTTGTTCAAGACCAAAGGCCTGCAAGGCATGTATGACTACTGGGAGCATATCCGGATCGAGGAAAACTGCGATCTGACATTGGATTTGCAGCCGGACAGCCTGACGTTGACCATGAATAAATGTCCAAGCCTCACCAAAGCCATGGACAACGATGCCGGGCTTTGTCTGAAATACTGCGATCATTGTCCGGGCTGGATTATTCCCCTGCTCAAAAAAGCGGGGTATGACTGCCAGTACGACATCATCGACCGCCAGCTCCCCCGCTGCCAAATGAAAATAACCCGTCAGCCGTAATGTCTAATTATTGGCATAAACTCGTATCTAAAAATCATTATTTAATGTTGAAATATCCTGGATTAAAACACTTTGCATATTTTACTATTGACACATTCACTATATATGTAAGGACAACTGACAATTAAAAGTGGTTTTTTGAGAATTGAAAATAAAAAAGCAAGAAAGTCCCTAACGGCTCGGAAATGTTTAAGAAAAATGAAAAACGTTATGTTCAACTGGACTCCAATATCTCGGAAATGTCATGCAGCAGGCTGTCTAAAATGTCCAAAACAGGTTTTATTGCAACGCCATCGGTATCGGACGGAAGTGTCCAAAATACGCGCACAAGGTTGTCCAAAATGAGCACGGGGGGCACTTGCGATATTCCTATATGTGTCCAGAATGAGGGAAAGAAGATTTGATATGGGGATGGGTATGCTACGTCATATAGCCGGGACCGGACACGATTGCCTTAGCGCGGCATAGCCGCAACCAAAAATACAACTTAACCACGAAAGGCACGAAAATTCACGAAAAAGAACAAATACTCTTCACCATGAAGGGCATGAAGTGAATGAAGTTAAACCCGGGAACGCCGCTCTCCGCAGCGGCTTTATGCATTTCGCCTTTGGCGACCAACGCCTCGCCGTTGGATCACGCCCGGCGGGCCGCCGGTGGCATGTTGCGAGAAACAATTTTTTGTTTGCAGGGTCCCGCCCTGCGGGATTGACAGTTCAAGGTTCCCCCTTGCATCCCTCCTCCAAAACTTTTTTTGACGGATGGAATGACGGATAGTAGTACAGAGGGCACTCTTTGTGCCTCAGTCTCTGTGGTTTGTGTCTGACCTGACTATTTTTTTCTGTATGCTTCCAGTTCGTAGGCGGGGAGTTTCTTGTCGGCAAATACCGGTTTGAGCCTGGCAAAACGCTGGATGCCGTTGATTACCGGAACACTTACCCAGTCTTCCCCGATCAGCGGACGGGCATAAGCGACGAAATCGTCGGTTACGTCAGTTTTGCAGGGGGTGAGCCAGTTGGCCGGGAAGAAACGTTCGGAGTTGGCGACTTCTTCCAGCGGAACCTTATCATAGCGCACCTGATAGATCAGGCCGGGCTCGCGTAACAGTGTGGACATATAGCCGCCCTGGCCTTCGACAGCCAGCATGACTGCTTTCTGGCCGGCGCGGTAAGCTTCGTCCAGGTCCACGGTTGAAGCATAGATTGCGGTTGAACGCTGATCCGTGCCGAAAGTCTGTCCGCGGGCGCTGCCGCGCGCCTTGATGCCGTGCTGGTTCAAGTAGTTGACCAGAGCTTGTTGAACCGTGGTCTGGCTGGCGCCGAACTGAGCATGGCCGAAGCTGTCTTTGGTGAAGCCGAGATCACCGACGTCGCAGCCTTCGCTGACGACGACTACAGCACGGCCGCATGCTTTCACTTTTTCATTAATCTTTTCCGCCATCTGTTCCATGGTCAGGCCGCCTTCATAAAGGAAAATCAGCAGCGGCATTTCACGCTTCGGGTCAGCGAGTCTGGCAGCGGCGGGAATGAACCCGATCTTGCGTCCCATGGCTTGCAATACGAGCACGGGATCGGCGGGATATGAGCCGCGGTTTTCTTCTTCGGCATTCTGTACGATATGGCTCCAGTATTTGGCGACCGAGCCGAAGCCGGGAGTATGGTCAATCAGCTTAAATTCAGCATCGCCGACGTCATTGTCAATGGTCTTCGGAACTCCGATGCCGATAGTGTCAAGGCCGCGTTCCCGGGCCAGTTTCGCCACTTTATTGGCGGTGTCCATGGAATCGTTGCCGCCGTTGTACAGGAAGTAGCCGATATCGTGGGCTTTCAGAACATCAATTACGCGTTCGAAATCTTCTTTCTGATTGGATTTTATCTTGTAGCGGCAGGTGCCGATGGCACCGGCTGCCGGTGTAGTGCGCAACAGCGATATTTCATCTTCATCCTGAACCGAGAGGTCAAGCAATTCTTCTCTCAGCACCCCTTCAATGCCATGCCATCCGGCGTATATTTTGCCAATTTTACCAGGGAACGCCTTGGCGGCTTCAACCACGCCGCGAAGCGAACTGTTGATTACCGGCGACGGACCGCCGGACTGTGCGATTAGCAGATTCTTTGCCATACTGAATTCTCCTGTTTTGTAAAAAATGAAATTTAAAATCGACTTTGTTAAGTTGTCTTACAAAGTATTAATATAGACCAAAATCCGTCATTGTTCAATAGCTGTTTTCTTCCGCGGCAAAATATTATTTTGACGTCGGCGCAATAATCATTGGTTTATGCTTGCCTTTAAGCAGTGAACTCGGGTCATCATTCAGATAATTAACCAGCTCTGTCAGTGAGTCAAGTGTCTGATCAAGTTTAAGCAGAGTGCTGAGCAGCGCCTGTCTGGCATCGGTTACGGAATACGCGGCCTCCCTGAAGGACTGCGCAGTTTCGATGAATTTTGCTCCGTCGATGCTGCTGCGGGCACTGATGGTCAGATTGTTTAGTGATTTTAGATTGGTATCAAGCCCGTCCACGATTTCGCGCAGTTTGCTTTCCGTCAGGACTTTGCTGACGTTGGACGAACTCTTCTCCATATTGTCGCTCATTTTTTCCATTTTGTCAATCATCGTTTTAAGCTTGGGATCGTCCAGCAGGCGCTGCATGGATTTGAGCGTTCCGGTCATCTCGTCGGAAATTTTATCGAACTGTACTCGTGATATTTTTTCGAGCGAAGTATTTATCAGATTAAGAATATCTTTGAATTGCGAAGGTATTGACGGCACATAAAAATAATTGCTGGCGATATAACCGGGCCGTTCAATAATGGGCGATTGCGAAAATTGGTCAAAGTAATTCAGTTCAACGTACTTCAGGCCGGTGATTCCGGCATATTCGAGACGGCAGCGCAAGCCCATTTTGCTTTCATTCTGGAAAAACTCATTAAATGAGGAGACCGCCTTTGCTCCGCTCTGATGGTCGGTGACAAATGCTTTCATATCAATATCCATATCAATTCTTATCAGCTTGTCGCTTACCTGAATGGATATTTTAGAGACGGTGCCGATGGGGACGCCTTTGTATTTTACCGGCGACCCGACCGCGACGCCCTGGACTGATTCGTTGAAAAGAGAGACAAATTTGCCTTTGCGGACAAAAATATCGGACAACCCGAAGACAAAAAGGACAATGAAAAATAAAACTGATCCGATAATAACGAATAATCCGAGACGGAATTTATTTGCTTCAATCATAATTATGTCAGACTCCTCTGTTTATACGACATCTCGTTTTAATTTTGAACGGGTCAAAAATTCCCTAACCCATAAATTGGGCGAACCGTCCCGTAAATCTTTCGGTTTGCCGGTGGCCGCGATACCTTTGGTTTCTTTATCCAGCAGTATTGCCCGGTCGGCGACCGTGAAAATACTGTCGAGTTCATGGCTGACGATGACAATCGTTGTCCCCAGCTCTTCGCGCAGTCTCAGGATCAGGCGGTCCAGTTCGGCGGAAGTGATCGGATCCAGGCCGGCGGACGGTTCATCGAAAAACAGCAGGGTCGGATCGAGGGCCATTGCCCTGGCCAGTCCGGCGCGTTTTCTCATACCGCCACTCAGCTCGGACGGCATATAATTGCCAAAACCGTCGAGGTTGACAAGCGCCAGTTTCTGCTGGACTACTTCGTTGATTTCTTTTGGCGTTTTGGTGGTGTACTCCTCCAGCGGCAGCGCTATATTCTCCGCCACCGTGAGCGAGCCGAACAATGCCCCCCCCTGATACGTGACGCCGAAGCTGCGCATCAGTTTGCGCTTTTCATCTTCCGACGAATTGACCATGCTTTCACCGAAAATCAGCACATCCCCGCGAAACGGGGTATATAAACCGATCATGTGCTTGAGCAGGGTGCTTTTGCCGCAGCCGGAACCGCCCAGGATGACAAATATTTCGCCTGAGGCAACAGAAAAACTTATATTCTTCAGCACGACGATATCGCCATATCCTACAGTCAGATTTTTTACTTCAACAACAGATTCATTACTCATAAATCAGTACCCCATCAGTGAGAAAATGATTGTCAGCACCGCATCGGCAATGACAATCAGGAAGATTGAAGTTACAACGGCGGATGTGGTGGCGCGCCCGACGCCCTGAGCATTGCATTCCGACTGAAAACCGCGCAGACAGCCGATAACCGCAATGATCAAGGCAAACACTACGCTTTTGACCATGCCCAGAATGAACACCATCGGATAAAGCACTTCGACCGTGCGGTTGTAATAAGCCATCAGCGGCAGACCCAGCATCGTTGTCCCGACTACGAACCCGCCAGCGATACCGATAACATCACCAAAAACCGTCAGTACCGGCGAAACAATTACCATCGCCAGTATTTTAGGGATGACCAGAAAACGGCTGGGGGCGAATCCCATTGTTTCCAGTGCGCTGATCTCATCATTCACTTTCATGGTGCCGATTTCGGCGGCGAACGCCGAGCCCGCCCGCCCGGTAGCGATCATCGCCACCATCAGCGGTCCGAGTTCCTTTAAAATCGAAAACCCGACAAGGTCGGCAACATAAAGCTCAGTACCGAATTTCCGCATCTGCACCGCCGCCTGAAAGCCGAGAATCACGCCCATCAGGAAGCATATCATCAGTACAATCGGCACGGCCTGGCTGCCGCACATGTCCATATAATATAAAGTCTCTTTCCATCGAAGCTGGGACGGCTTGCGCAATACGCGCCATGACACTTTCGACAAGTCACCCACAAAGCACACCATTTCGATCATGTCCCGGAAGACGCTGGTCGAAGCTGCACCGATTCTTTCTACAAGTTCACGTGATGGACTGCCCATAAAAATAATCAACCCTTTAAATAAAGTTATATCAAATCTATCATGAATTCATGAATTTTAAAATCCGGTACATCGGATTTTTAATGATTCTGGATATTTTCATTGTGCAGTATGTATATTCCGGAAATACTTTTGTTGTCCCTGAGATAGCTCCATTTAGATTGCAGAATTAAAAAAAAACAGAAATTGATGCGAAAATAATAATTTTTGTGCTACTTTAAATGTTTACGGCTGAATTGACAATAAACTTTTTGTATAAAAATAAAACCGGAAAAGAAAGAACATGAACAAGTACAGAACACACAATTGTTCAGCGCTCCGTAAAGGAGACGTCGGCAGTAAAGTTAAATTAGCGGGCTGGATTCACAGTGTACGCGATCACGGCGGCGTGATTTTTATTGACTTGCGGGACCATTACGGCCTTACGCAGGTGGTAATTGATCCGCAGCAGGCGTTTTATCAGTCGCTGGAACGCTGGCGCGTCGAAACCGTTGTGTCATTTGAAGGTCTTGTGGTTGCACGCATTCCGGAAACCGTTAATCCCAGGCTGGCTACCGGCGAGATCGAAGTCGTCGCGGAAGCCATGGAAATACTGGGCGAATGTGAAGTGCTGCCATTCCAGATTGCCAAGGACGAGCAGACTCCGGAAGCTATGCGCCTGAAATATCGTTTTCTTGATCTTCGCCGCGAAAAACTGCACAAAAATATAATTCTGCGTTCGCAGGTAATTTCTGAAATGCGCCGGAAAATGACTTCGCTGGGGTTCAATGAATACCAGACGCCGATTCTTACCGCCAGTTCTCCGGAAGGCGCCCGCGACTATCTGGTTCCCAGCCGCCTGCATCCCGGCAAATTCTATGCACTGCCGCAGGCTCCGCAGCAGTTCAAGCAACTGCTGATGGTCTCCGGTTTCGACCGCTATTTCCAGATTGCGCCGTGTTTCCGGGATGAAGATGCCCGCGCCGACCGTTCCCCGGGCGAGTTCTACCAGCTTGATATGGAAATGAGCTTCGTGACTCAGGATGAGATTTTTGCGGTTATTGAAGACCTGTTTATGACCATTTTCAACAAATTCAGCACCAAAGAGATTGACCAGGCGCCGTTTATCCGGTTGCCGTACGCCGAATCATTACGGCGTTTCGGAACAGACAAGCCGGACCTGCGCAATCCGCTGGAAATGATTGATGTTTCCGAAGTATTCGTCAACAGTGGTTTTCAGGCATTTGCCGGAGCGGTCGCCAATGGCGGCGTAGTCAGGGCGATTAAAGTTTCCGACGTTGCCGGGAAACCGAGAAAATTCTATGACGATCTGATTAAATTTGCCCAGGAAGCCGGCGCTAAAGGCATGGCCTACATTGTCTGGACCGGCAGCGAAGAAAAAAGCCCGATCGTGAAGTTTATGAGCCGCGAAGAGATCGACAAACTTAAACAGCTTGGCGATATTAAAGACGGCGATGCCATGTTCTTCCTGGCTGACAAAGAACGTCTGGTTATGAATGTCGGCGGACTGGTTCGTACCGAGATCGGCAAACAGCTTGGATTGATTGATCCCAACGTTTTCAGATTCTGCTGGATCGTTGATTTTCCGATGTACGAAATGGACGAAGAAACCAACAGTGTGGCATTCAGTCACAACCCGTTCTCCATGCCGCAGGGCGGGATGAATGCGCTGATGAATATGCCGCCGCTGGAAATTCTGGCTTACCAGTATGACATTGTCTGTAACGGTATTGAATTGTCCAGCGGAGCTATCCGCAACCATCGGCCTGATGTCATGTATAAAGCTTTTGAGATCGCCGGTTACGAGCCTGAAGTTGTGGACAGCCGGTTCGGCGGAATGATCAACGCGTTCAAGCTTGGCGCACCTCCGCACGGCGGTATCGCTCCCGGAGTTGATCGCATCGTCATGCTGCTGGCGGATGAACCTAATATTCGCGAAGTAATCGCATTCCCGTTCAATCAGCAGGCACAGGATCTGATGATGAACGCTCCGGCGGAAGTAACGCCGAAGCAGCTCCGCGAATTGCACTTGAAAGTCTCGCTGCCGGAGAAAAAGCCGGAAACAGCGAAAGAACTTTAATAAATCAGGAAAAGCGTGTATATTATAATATAAGCAATGTAAAATATGGAGAATTTTAATATGATCGGGATAATATCGTTATGGCGTAGTGTGTCGGCTATCGTTGTGTTGCTGGTTACCGTCAGCATGACTTTTGCGGCGCCGATAGTCAAAGACGGCGATCGCGTGGCCCTTGCCGGCGACTCCATTACCGAACAGAAAATTTATTCCCGCTATATTGAAGCCTATCTGCTGGCCTGTACCGGCCTGAAAGATATTAAAGTATTTCAGTTCGGCTGGGGCGGCGAACGCGCCCCTGGTTTCGCCGTCCGCATGGAAAACGACACCTGGAGCTGGCGACCGACGGTCCTTACCACTTGTTACGGGATGAATGACGGCGGCTATCGGGCGTATGACGAAAAAGCCATTGGGGTTATTTACCGTGACAATATGAAAAAAATCGTTGATTTCTTTAAAGATAAAGGCGTCAAGGTCATCGTCGGCTCTCCCGGCGTAGTTGACTCCGAGACTTACAAGCGCTTCCCAAGTGCTGCGGTTTATAATGAAAACCTGGGCAAACTGGCTCAGATCGACCAGGAGATAGCGAAAAACGCCAATGTCGGTTTTACCGATATTCACGCGGTGATGATGACTGCCATGACTGCGGCTAAGGCCAAACTGGGCAACAGCTTCCATGTTGCCGGGACTGACGGTGTTCATCCGGCCGCGGACGGACAGTTGCTTATGGCATATGCTTTCCTGAAAGCGATGGGGTTTGACGGGCAGATCGCCGCCATCAATATGGATTTCAACGGTAAGATCAATGTGTCCGCCGGACATACGATTATAAGCCAGAAACAAGGCATGGCGGAAATCGAGAGCACTCGCTATCCGTTCTGCTTTACCGGCAAGCCTGACGACCCGAACGGGACTGTCAGCATCCTGCCGTTTGTACCATTTCAGCAGGATTTGAACCGTTTTGAACTGAAGGTCAGCAATCTGCCGTCGGCAACAGCCGAAGTCAGCTGGGGCGGTCAGAAAAAGGTTTTCAGCAAAACCGAACTGGAAAAAGGTATCAATCTGGCGGCGGAATTTATCGACAATCCGTTCTCGGTTCAATTTAAACTGTTCCTGGATGAACTTTGGATCAAGCAGAACTTTGAAACCTGGATGATCAAGGGTATCATTACTAATATCCGGGATCTGGCAAAGCTTCCGGACGCGGACAAAGACCCGAAAATAAAAGAATCGGCGGAATATCTGCGCATGAAACTGACAGTACGCCAGGCCGAACTGGATGCCAAAGTCAAGAGTTCTTTGAAACCGGTAAAATATCAAATTGCCGTTAATCCGATAAACTAAAAATTACGCAGACTCAAATTATTGTAGCAAAAAAGGGATAAAAAATGAAAAAAGCCGGATTGTTTTTAATTATGTGCTTCGGGGTGCTGGCAAATGTTCCGGCAGTAAATCTGCTGGATTTCGTTCCCGATAATGCTGACCTGATTTTGGGATTGCGGGTAACGGATTCGCTGAATCTGCCGCTGGTGAAAGAGATGCGCCAGAATGACAAAGAGTTTGCCGGGAAATATACTTCTTTTGAAAAAGAACTGGAAAAGAATGGACTTTCTATAAAGGATATGCCGCCGCAGGCAGTGATTTTCGGACGCCAGGATCGCGCTTACTGGGGAATTATTATGGATGCGACGATTCCTGAAGCCAGATTTGTTGAATTATTGAAAACCAAACTGAAAAGCGGCTACAATATTGATTATACAGTAGAAAAAGTCAACGGACAGACTGTTTATTGCCTGGAAAACAAACCAGTAAAGGTAGGCGAAACATTAGTGGACTCCGGGATGCTTGGACAGCGGGATATGAAAAAGGTAGGAGTTTTTTACTTGAACCCGGATGTTGCCTTGATTACGGATTTTCAGGAAGCAGGCCGGGTAATGGATGAGATAAAGAAAGGCAGTTGTAAGCAGTTTGTAGATAATTCAGGAATAAACCAGCAAGCTATCGCGTGGATTGTTTATCATCCGTCAACACCTTCCGCCAAGCCTGCCAACTCCGGCGCCAACCCTGAACAGGCCAGCGCGCAACCGTTCAATTCGATGGGGATGGCTTTAAACTTCAATGGTTCTGAACATAAGGATATTGCGCTGGATGCTGTCATTGACTGCAAAAATCAAAACTCAGCGGCAATGATGGCAATGCAGGCCCAGGGCATGGTGATGCTCGGCCTGTCATCTGCATTTAAAGATAATCCCGCATTGGCGGCAGATGTCGGCAATGCATTGAAAGTGCAGGCTGACGGCAGCAAAGTCAAAGCTAATTTGCAGATGCCGGAAAAACTGCACAAACAGGTCAAGGATTATCTTATGTCGCATGGCCCTGACAGCCCTGCCGGCGATGGCGAATTTGATGCTGTCCCCGCAAGCAAGCCGATACCTTTGAACAAAGCGGTTCCGGCGGCAAAACCGGCAGTTACCGGTAAATCGGATAGTGCACAATAACTAACAGGAGATTTGGAAAATGAAAAATTTTACATTGATTCTGGTTCTGGCATTAACTCTCGGCGTAAATTCCAGTTTTTTCAAAAGCATCAACAGAAGTCACAATATGTCCGGCAAAGCAAGAGCGGCTCTGGTCGGGGTGAAAGAATCTGATAATGATGACGACAATCAAGATGAAGACGCGTATAGAAACGCTGATGATAGCGAAGACGATGAAGATAATGCCGGAGGCAGCAGTGATAGTACAAAAGATAAAAAGAGCGGCATCAGTCCCGGGGATGAAGACGCAGATTAATCATCAGCGCTATAGATTATAGAAAGATAAAGATTTTAATTATATTTTAAGAGAAAAGCCGATTTGTCCGTAATTATGGATATTTAACAGGAGAGGCTTTGAGAAAAAGCATAAAAACAAAACTTGCCAGGCTTTGCTTTTTTATGCTTGCAGTTGCAGGAATATTGCTGGCGCTGTATTATCGCGATGTTATCAGAGACTTATTTCTTGACGACACTAAGTATGATCATTTAATTGTTCAGTCGGCTAGAAAATACGGGATTGACAGCCGTCTGGTCAAAGCGGTGATATATCGTGAAAGCCGGTTTGATCCTTCTGCCAGCGGCAAGGCCGGAGAAATCGGGTTGATGCAAATAATGCAGAAGTTTTCTGTACAGGACTGGGCAAAGGATCAGGGCGTGGAACTGCCGACAGCCGGGATGCTGTATTCCCCGCAGCTGAACATTGAAATCGGTACCTGGTATCTGGCAAAGGCGATGGTCCAGTGGCGGGACTATAAATACAGCACTGAACTGGCGCTGTGCAATTATAATGCAGGGGATAAGCGGGCGCAAAGCTGGAAACCGGAATCTTATGACGGGGAAGTTATGGACCGGATAAAAATTAAGAGTACTAAGATTTACGTTAAAGCTATAATGAAAAAATATCGGGAATATTGCAAAAGAGGCATAATGCAGCCATGAAGAAGCTTAAAATAATCCTTTCAGGCACGATCTTTCTCTTCGCCTGTTTATATTTGTCCATGGCTGGCAATATTGCTTTCTGGCGTGAAGATTTCAGTAACACCGAGAAGAAGGATGAACTGAATTCGCCTGCACAATGGAAATTGGACGCAATTAAGCCGGGCGTGGCTCCTACGTCGTTTTATGTAATTAAAGACAATGATCTTAAAACAAATAAACTTGTTGTCGAAGCAAACAAAGCCAGCGGCGGACTTGTATGCAATCCGTCTAAAGAAGTGGATCTGAACAAAACTCCGATTTTGCGCTGGAGATGGCGGGTTAAAAATCTTCCTCCTGGCGGTGATGGACGCCGTCCGGATAAAGATGATCAGGCCGTCGCGATCTATATCGGCTTCAATGATTGGGTTCGTAAGAAAAGTGTTTCCTACCGTTATGAAGCAGAAACTCCCGCCGGGGAAACCGGGCAGGTCAATTATGCCGCCGGTCTGGTTAATGTTAAATGGTACTGTCTGCGCAATAAAAATGACGGAACCGACAAATGGTACACCGAGGAACGCAATGTTGCGGAAGACCTGAAAAAAGCATATGGGGTTATTCCAAAAGAATTTGCCTTGAGTGTTTGCGGCAACAGCCAATACACGAAATCACATACTGTTGCAGAACTGGATTATCTGGAATTTGTCCCCGAAGAAAAGAAATGATTTTTCTGAGGCAATAATTGAGGATAATGTCTTAGGAGCCGTGAAGAAATAACCTTTACATCTTCGCGCTTCTCCCGAATGCCTTTGTGTTTGCCGGTTCGTTACATACCTTCAGGTATGCGCCTTACCGGCAATTCACAAAATCTCTTCGGGATATTTCGCGAGACTTGTCAAGTTTATTTCTTGACAGCTCCTTATCGGGCAAAAAACGGTTAATTCTTAATGATTTTTTTATTCGTTGAGTTTGATTTTTTGTTTTTATGATTTAATTTTTCATAGATATTCATAATGTTTCCATTGGCCGCGCAGCCGGGGAGGGATCGGCTGAATGAGGCTGACTGATTCCGGGGTATTTTTCCATGCTGTTTTTTTATGATATGATTTGATTTATTGCTGGAATATTAGCACAGTACCGTTATTTTACATATTACTTAAAGAGATAAAAGAAAATTTGAATGGGGCATATGACTTTACAAGAATTGATAAAACAGATATGTATACCATCGGTGTTGGCTGAGAAGGATCAGTTTTTGATTAAAATGGCAGACTCCGACAAAGAAATTGAGATGGCCCAGCGCCTGCGTTTTGAAGTTTTCAGTCTTGAACAGGGAAAATGTCTTGCGTCCGCACAACAGGAACAGATTGATCGTGATGAGTTTGATAACTATTGCCTGCATCTCATTGTTGTTGAAAAGAAAAGCAGTTTGATCGTCGGTACCTACCGGATGCATCCCGGGGTGGTTGCCAGTTCCGGTATCGGTTTTTACTCATCCAGGGAATACCACATTGACGGACTTGATAAAATATCTGAGAATACCATTGAAGTCGGACGCTCATGCGTCTCGCCGGAATATCGCAACGGCGCAGTGGTCGCGCTATTGTGGGCGGGAATTGCTGAAGTACTGAAACGCTCCAAATTGAGATACCTCCTGGGCTGTGTCAGCCTGGAAACAATGGAACCAGCGGTTGGCTGGGCGTTGTATGAGCACTTTAAAGAGCGGAATAATTTATCTGATGTGCTGCGGGCGATTCCGACGGATGCATTTGTTCTACCGCAGCCGGATGCGGAGAAGGTACAGGATTTATTAAATAACCGGCGTAATCTGCTGCATATGATTCCGCCGTTGTTCAAGGGCTATTTGCGACTTGGTGTTGGGATTTGCGGTGCTCCGGCGCTGGATAGAGAATTCGGTTCCATCGATTTCCTGGTATTGCTCGATCATGCAAGTCTGCCGGAAAAATATTTCAGACATTTTTGTTCATAAGAATCAGATGAAGAGTGTAGGTTTAAAATGATGATGTTGCGGCGTGTTTTCAAACTTCTGGCAATTTGTATATGGCTGCCGCTTACTGGTTTTTTTTCTTTTTTTGTACATATTGGCGGTTGGGGCGCGATTCGGCGGGTTACATATTGCTCACGCATGTGGGGCCGCGGTTTTATCAAGATTCTGAATGTAAAAGTAAAAATTATCGGCGATCCGGATTCGTTTAAAGGCGGAATGATAGTTTCTAATCATATGGGATATCTGGATATTTTGGTGCATGGCGCGATTTTTCCCATAAGATTTACTCCGAAAATTGATATCAAGAATTGGCCGATTCTCGGATGGTATCTTGGAATAAGCCGCCCGCTCTGGATAGACCGCCGTTCAAAGCAGAAATCTATAGATGCTTTTGAGCAAATCATGGATACGATGAAACACGGGATTCCGCTGCTGGTTTATCCGGAAGGAACCAGTACTGACGGCGAAAATGGCATACGAACCTTTAAGTCCACGCCTTTCCAGGCTATTGCAGAGAGTGATTATCCCTTACTGCCGATAATAACTTATTATGAACCGATGGAAGACGGGCTGCCGGTAGCATGGTTTGGTGACATGACTTTAATGCCGCACCTCTGGCGGATTTTAGGCTATAAGTCCATTAATGTCGAGGTACATATTCTTCATCCGATCAAAGCAGAAGGCCGGTCGCGGAAAGAACTTGCCGAATATGTTCATAATTTGCTGGAAAAAGAATATTGGAATATCAAAAAACGGCAGCATGAAAAAGTGAAAATGCAGGATACTGCGCTGGCTTTTTAAATTAAACTATAGGAGTGGCGGATGATTCATAAAGTTGTAATAGCTTCTTTCGCGGCTGCATGGGAGATGTTGATTGATCTTCCTGTTCCCGCATCAGTTAAAAAAGCGGGAAAAGACTTTGAAGAAGATGTCTTTTCGCCGTT
Source organism: uncultured Lentisphaeria bacterium (assembly GCA_903863035.1). Classification (GTDB taxonomy): domain Bacteria; phylum Verrucomicrobiota; class Lentisphaeria; order Victivallales; family Victivallaceae; genus CAIPAT01. Next base: position 54,958 of record CAIPAT010000134.1, on the reverse strand, counting down.
GATCCAGATGTGTTTCCCGGTAGTTGGAGTTGTGGCCGGGCTGATCATTCTTTTTTTCGGCGGAGTTCTTTCAATGCTTTCCATGAAGATTTCCGGGGCCGTTATTTTTGCCATTGCTCTTACTCTGCTGACTGAATTGAAAGATTCTTTCCGCAGTCTTGGCGCATTTGTTTCGCTGGTTGACCAGCTGCTTGCTAAAAAACCGCTGGTTCATGCAATGGTCAGCCTCGATAATGATGTCCGCAACGCCGCCGGACCGCTGAGCAGTATGGTGCTGGTACTGACGGTGCTGCTAAAACTTTTTACCTTTTACCTGATGTTTTATTGCGGTTATTATTACTGGATAATCGCGGTGCTGGTGCTGTCATTTACCATACAGGGCCATCTGGCTGCCGCTCCGGCGCTGAATACCGGATTGCCGGTTATTGAAGTCAATCGCGATACCCGGCTTCACATCTGGGCCGTCGCCGGCTTTTTTGTTTTGTTTATTCTCTTTAAATCTCCCTACATTTCTCTGATTGCCTTTGCCGTGGCTTTCATCTTTGCCAATGCAGTTCGCCGGTTCTGCGAGATTAAGCTCAATGGTGTGACCATTGATATCATCAGTCTTTCCGGATATATCTTTGAACTTTTTGCCCTGCTGCTCGGTGTTTTGTTTCTCAGCCGGACATAATGACGCTGGAACTAATCAGAGAAACTGAATATGGCATCTTATAACAGGCGGATTGGGGCCGGAATAATTTTCATGCTTGCCGCGGCAGCGCTGGCCGGAACTGTATTTACAGCTCTGCTGCGCGAAAAAATACCGGCAGTCACTCTGGCGCAAATCAAAAGCGACCATCGTAAATATGAGCAGAAACTGGCCGCCGAATGGCTTCAGGCAGTAGAGAAAGACGATCCGCGGAAGGCTCTTTATGCCGCATCATTGCTGATTGTGCCTGAAGATCCGTTGCCACTGCCAGCGGCGGATGCGCTTAAATTAAGCAAACAATCGGGACTCATGCCGCTGCTTTTATCTCCCCTTTTCTCAAAGATTGACTATTTCAGGTGGCGGGATGCCTTGATACTGAAACGTACTGTTGCGCAGATCACAAAAACACCTTCTGTTGAGGAAATCCTGCGCTTCATTCTGGCTGTGAAAGCCGCGCCTTCCGCTGCCGGCCGGCTTTCCAGTCTGCTTGAGAACGGCTGCCCGGATATTTATGCCCGCGCCAGACTTTTCTGCGGACTGGCGGAGCAGGCTGGACTTGATGCCAAAATTGTATTGCTGATGGATACTCAAGGTACTCCGGCGTATATTCTGATAGCGCTTGCCAAAGAACAGCAGCATTGGATAGTGGATCTGACTTGCAGAAGAATTTATAAAGATAGTGACATCAATTCTTTCATGCCGCCTGACGACTGGGCTGACGAGCTGAAGAATGCGTTTTTCAGACAAAAATTAATGCTGCAACCCTCTGAATTTCAAGATTTCAGGCCTGCAAATCAGGCTTTGAACAATAAATTGAGAAAGCTTGTTCCCGACTCGAATATTCCGGTTTTCGGACGAGATCCGGAGATGCTTCTGGCGGAGTTCTCGAAAAACATGCTTTATGGGAATCCGGATAAATACTATTACTGGGATGAATCGTTCAGTGCGGTCAGGCATTTGCCGGAAACCGCAAAATGGATGATTAACAAGTCACCGGCCAGAGGAACCGTTCCGCTGCGGACGGAGAAAAAAACTGCGCAATAAAGGCAATTTTATTTTGCGTTTATCATTAGCTGGTTATATAATAAATCAGCTAGAATTAGGAGAATGAGTATTTGTGTTGCATAAATTGATATTAATTATACCGTTTATATGTATGATTGCATGGTCTGCTGCCGGAGAAGATTTCAGGCAGATCTATGCTCATGCCCGGCAGAAGATGCAGGCCGGGGAGTATCCGGCGGCCAGTGTTGAACTTAACAAAGCGCTAATCGCCGCACAGCTTTCGTCTGAAGAAGTGTCAGTGCTGTTTGATCTTTCTTATGCTTTCCTCAAAATGGCTAACATTGATGAATCAATGAAGTGTCTTGAGCAGATTCTGGATATTCCAGACCTTCCGGAGAATGAGCGGAACCGGGTATATCTTCAAATGGCGGACGTGCATGTTGCCGCCAAAAAATACGATGAAGCTATTGAAGACTGCAATGACGGTATGAGCAAAGTAACTGCAAACGGCGATAAATACCGGTTCCTGATGAAAGCCGCCCATGCCATGAACACTAAAAAAGACTATCCCGCGGCATTGGACTATGCGCAGCAGGCTCTGGCTTCATGCCAGGACAATGTTCCAAACCAGCTTAATGCAAAAAGACTTATGGTATGGGTTTACAGCGGGCAGGAAAATTATTCCGGAGTCACTGGAGTTTTTACCCGGCAGGAACTCGATACGCTGCCGGCTGATTTCAAAAAAAGCATTTACCAGACGATGGTCAATGCATATATGAAAGCTGCCAGAGGCATGCTGGCGGAGAAAGAGTATGGCAAGGCGATGGAGATTTACTGCTGGATTGAAAGGGATAAAAGCATTAAGCCGGAACAGCGCGCCGAAGCCTATCTGGGGGAAGCTAATATCTTGAAAGCACAACAGAAATATTCTGAAGCCATTAAAAGCTATAATGTCGTGTTGAGCATCCAGGACGCCAGGTCTGAACACAAGAAAAGCGCCCGGAAAGAAATTGATCAGCTCCAGAGCCTTCTCAATAAACAGCCCCCTGCGGCTAATAATGATAATAAGAAGAACAGCCATAATTGAGATTCCTCATTTCCGGTCTGGCATATTTCCCTTTTTAATGTATAGTTACGCGGCGGCGCTGAATGAACGCCGCGTTTATTATTATTTAAGCTCAATGGAGGCAACATTTTATGAACAGTAAAGATTGGATCAGCCGCAATCACCAGTACTCGCTTACCGATGGTGTCAGCGGTTTTACATTATGCGCAGCCGGCATGAAGTTTGAGGATTCGGAGTTGGACAGCCTGCAAGGAGTGTTCGGCAAAGCTCATCAGGAAATGGTCCGGCTTGAAGCTGGAGCGATCAAGAACCCCGACGAAAACCGCCGGGTCACTCATTTTACCGACCGCATGGATTACTGCAAGTCCAAAATTTATGCCGAAGTCGAAACCTTTGCAAAGCAAGTACGTTCAGGCACTGTCAAAGGCAGTACCGGCAGGAAATTTGAGTCGCTGGTAATCAACGGTATCGGCGGTTCGGCACTTGGTCCGCAACTGATGCAGTTTGCCATCAACGGTCCTTACTGGAATGAATTTTCCGAGGCCAAACGCAGCGGCAACCTGAAGATATATTTCCTGGACAATACCGACAGCGCCGGTTTTGCCGATGTGATTAATGTGATTGATCCGGAAACCGCCCTGATACTTCATATTTCCAAGTCCGGCGGAACTCAGGAAACTAAAAACAACATGATTTCCATGGAAAATTTCTATAAGGAAAAAAGTGTTGATTTTGCCATGCATTCCGCGGCGATCACAATGAATGACAGTCTACTGGACAAATATGCCCGCGCAAATAAATGGCTCCGGATTTTCGAGATGGCCGAATCTATCGGCGGACGCACCAGCGAAACCAGCGTGGTAGGACATTTGCCTGCAGCGCTTGCCGGGATCAGCTTCAATAAGTTCATCGCCGGGGCCTGTCACATGGATATCTGGACCAGAAATGAATGCATTCTTGACAACCCCGCTTATCTGATGGCTGCCATGTGGTATATTGCCGGTAAGGGCAAAGGCGACCGCAACATGGTCATCGTTCCTTATTCCGACCGGTTGATCCTGCTGTCCCGCTACTTCCAGCAGCTCGTCATGGAATCCATCGGCAAGGAGAAAGACCTTGACGGCAACACCGTACATCAGGGATTGAACGTTTTCGGCAACAAGGGCGGAACTGACGCCCATGCTTTTATCCAGCAGTTGAATGACGGACGCGATGACTTTTTCGTTACTTTCATTGAAGTGCTCAAAGACTCCATGACACTGCCGATTGACGGCAATACCAGGATGGGCGACTATCTGCACGGATTCATGGAAGGGCTCGCCGCCGCTCTGCGCGGCAAAGGCCGGCAGGTCATGAAGATCAGCATTGTCGAGGTTGATGAATTCAGCCTGGGCATGATTATTGCGCTCTACGAACGCGCCGTCGCGGTATATGCGGAATTGATTCATGTCAATGCATTCCACCAGCCCGGAGTTCAGGCATATAAGCTGGCGGCCAAAGAGATTCTTGATCTCCGTCAGCAGGTGATTGAAAAACTGCATTCCGCAGGCGCCTGTTCCGGTACCGTTGCTGAAATCGCGGCCAAAATAGGCATGCCCGACGATGAAATCGAAATCGCCGGACTGCTCAACAAGTCCGCGTTAAACTGCCCGTGCGGCACGGTCTCCCGCACCTGGAATGGCAAAACCTGGATATATACCGTTAAATGACACAGGCACCGCCTGTTCCAATAAGCCTGATATGCCGGTCAAGGCCGGCAAACAAAAATTATGAAACATGAGTTTATATGTAGCGCCGCTGAAGCGGCGCGGCACCTGAATGCGGTGCTGCCGGAACAGTGCAACGCTGTCGAGCAGCTCTATCCTGTTCAGATTACGCCTTATTATCTGAACTTGATTGATCGCCGCGACCCGGCCGGTGATCCGGTCTGGAAACAGTGTATGCCGGATTCCGGTGAACTGCTTGATCCTGACGCATCATACGACCCGCTGGCCGAGGAATCCCAGATGCCGGTATCCCGCGTCATCCATCGCTTCGCTGACCGGATCGTGCTGCTGTCCACCGGGCGCTGCGCAGTCAAATGCCGCTTTTGCTTCAGGAAGCGCACATGGAAAACTGGCGCTGAATTGCCTGACATCAGCAACCCGGAGCTTGAAAGTGCCTGCCGTTATCTTAAAGCCAATCCGCAGATCCAGGAAGTGCTGATTTCCGGCGGCGACCCGCTTATGCTCAGCACTGCCAGACTGCATGAGATCTTAACTGAACTGAATTCAACCGGTACTATTTCCGTGATCCGCATTGGCAGCCGGGTTCCGGTTACATGGCCGGACAGAATTGACCATGAGCTTGTCAGTATGCTGTCCAGATTTGACGGCTTGTGGCTGATGACCCATTTCAACCATCCGGCCGAAGTCACTCCGGAATCCGCAGCCGCCTGCAAAAATTTTGTCAAAGCCGGCATTCCTGTACTCAATCAGACGGTATTGCTGCGCGGCGTCAATGATGATGCCGCCATTCTTGAAGAGCTTTTCCGCAAGCTTGTCCGGATACAGGTAAAGCCGCATTATCTCTTCCATGTCGACCCGGTCAGAGGTGTCCGCCATTTTGCTACCGGCATCGAAAAAGGGCTGGAGATTCTCAGCAAATTCCGTTCCCGGCTGTCTTCGCTGGCGGTTCCGACTTTCGCCATTGATCTGCCGGAAGGCGGCGGTAAAGTAGCGCTGCAGCCGGATTACCGTTGCGGTGACGGGTTTATTTCCATTAACGGCGACAACGTAGTGAAATATCCAGGACCACTCAAATAAGACGGTAAAATACACTTTTTGAACGCGGCATAAATTGCATTTTTTAGCCGCTGATGAACATCCATACTCATCCCCCATTACAAAGAAAGCTACTCGCTCCGTGGATGATGCATCGAGCCATTGGCGAAGTAATGACTGACTTGATTCGTGAACCTTTCAAATTTATTTTCATTCTTTCTTGTTTATTAGTGTTGACATAATTTAGAGAAACATGTACAATATAACTGTATTCAACCGATTTAATATAGTTTTCTCAGGGTTTTATAATATGCATGGCAGGACAACAATTTCTGATATAGCACGAGAAGCGGGTGTAGACAAATCCACTGTTTCGCTGGTATTAAACCGCAAACCATTGGCCCGGATGCTAAAAGACGATACAAAGCTGCGGATATTTGAAATAGCAAAAAAGTTAAATTATCAGCCTTCGCTTGTCGCAAAATCACTTTTTACCGGCAAGACGATGACACTGGGATTGGTTGTCGGGGGGATTGAATCCCCATTTTTTGCGGAACTGGCGAATACAGCGCTGGAGGCAGCCGACAATCACGATTATTACATGCTGGTGTCAGCCTCAAAATGGAATTTTGAACGAGAGCGCAGGGCGTTGCGGTTATTGCTGCAGCGGCAGACAGATGGTATTATTTGCGCGATTGGCGGCCTGTGTCCACAGTGTGAACATCATGAACTATATACCTCAATAATCGAGCAGCATTATCCGATGGTGCTCTTGGACTATCAGGCGGACGGACTTTCTTCAATATGTTCAGATTACAGCGTTGGGATGAATGAAGCAGTGCAACTGCTGGCTGGAAACGGTCATACCCGGATTGGATACTGCTTGCGCCGCATCCAATGGAACAATAAAGAAAAAGCATTTTTATCCATTTGCGGCAAATACAATATTGAAGCGGTAAAATACCGGCAGGAAGAAGGAACAGATGGAATAAACAAAATCGTCGGTGAAATTATTAAACCCGGCCATCCCAAAGCGTTCCTGTTGTTCGACGACAGCTCGGCGATAGAAATGATTTCCGCCATCAAGGATATTGGCAAATCAGTACCGGAGGATTTCGACATTATCGGGATTGACGGTATTGCCTGGGGGACTAGCTATCGCCCAAGACTGACCACGATAAAGCAGGATTTAAAGCAGTTGATGAATTCGGCAGTGGATCTGCTGGTGAAAATGATCGGAAATCCTGACTGGAAACCTGAAAATTTTTCTATTCCAACACGTTTGATGATAAAAAATACGGTGCGTTTAAAAAATAATTATAAAGGAGGATTTTGAAAATGAAGAAAAGGATTTTTACACTCATAGAGCTCCTCGTTGTGATCGCTATTATAGCTATTCTTGCCTCAATGCTGCTGCCAGCCTTGAATAAAGCCCGGGAAAAAGCCAAAAGCGCCAGATGCGCCAGTCACCTTAAACAATTAGGTTTGGCATATGCAATGTACATGAATGACAGTAAATATTATACGCCTGGCGTTTATACGATTGCGGGAAAAGATTATTTTTGGGCTACTTACATTACTCCATACCTAAATAGTGCCATCAGATTCAATGACGTTGATCGCATGGCTTTTCTGAATCAGAAAGTATTTCAGTGCGCCAACTACAACAAGACAATACCAAGCTACAGTTACGGAATCAATGACTATATACGTTCAAAACCGTTCAATCATATAAATGTCAAAAGCCGCCCTGCTTATATGATGCTTCTCGGGGAAGGTAGTCCGGCATTGGGTACTAACTGGTATCGGCTCAGCGTTGTTGCAGACATGGATGTGATGAGGCATGTTTCAGGCAGTAACGTTTTATTTGTACAGGGTAATGTCGGTACTGTCATAAGGAATGATCCGAAGTGGTCTACTGTTGATATTAACAAAGGTTATTTCAGAGCAACATATTAAAATTATGGCAGGGTGTAAAAATGCTGAATTCACGGGTACAATATATTATTCGTCTTTTAATTTTGATTTTGTGTTCCATTGCATTTAAGGGATTTGCTGATGTATACAATGAAACAGCTTACATTCCGCTGATGAAATTCAATCAGGCGGCTCAATCGCAGAAGTGGGTTCTTAATTCATGGGGCGGGGAGAAAAAAGCAACTCTCTCTTTTGAACACGACACCGGTTCCGAATATCCTGAGTTTGTCCGGCTGAACTATGTTAAATCAGATGCTACCTTTAACAATCTTGCATTTTTTCAAGAGAATAAAGCAAAATGGCAGAACAAACCTGTTACGGGGTTTTATCTGCGTTACCGGATCAAAGATCTCGACGGAAGCAGCCAATATGAATATGCATGTGATAAATACAGTTTTTACAATGGGCTGGGGCTTGTAAGAGACGGCAAATGGAATATCTTGAAAATGAATCCAGGCGGCTGGTGTAAAACCAATCAGCAATTCAGCTTTGATGCGGTAAATGCCGTAAATCTGATTTTCCACGGCAGCGGGACTGTAGACATTGCGGAATTGGGTATTATTTTCGAATACATTCTGCAAGAGAATAAACTATCTGTTCCGCAAACAATGGTCAGTGCTCTGTATAATATTGATTCTAGAATCAAGCTTGACGGGCATATTGACGAAGACGCATGGTCTACCGGCAAAATTACTCGATTAAAGCCGTCTGACAGTCACGCGGTTGCTGGCGGCAATAATACCCAGGCGTTTGTGACTGCCGATGCCAAAGGATTATATTGCGCCGCACGGTGTTTTAAATCAGATATGTCCAAGCTTAAAGCCGGTTATAAAAGTAATTCAGTAACGATTTATGATGACGAGAGCATTGAATTTTATATTGATATGGGCCGTTCCGCCAGAAAGTTCCGGAAAGTTTCGGTCAATGCCAATGGATTTTTCGGTGGCATAACGAATTCATTGGATAAATCTGGAATTATTGCCTCATCAGCTAAATTTAAAGACCGCTGGGAAGCAGAAGTTTTTCTGCCATGGCGTTTCCTGGGAGAAACACCGGACGGACCGTTTATTACCGGGGTCAACATTACCAGGAACTGCTATGACAATGGCAAGCCGGAACGCTCCGGCTGGACCACATCTGTCTGGAATGCAGTCAACGATTTCGGCGTGGTTAGTTTTGGAAAAACTCAAACTGGACTGCAAAAGAATAAAGATGAATTGGTTGTCGGACGGATTGGCGACGGTAAATATGTTATTAAAATGCCGTCTTCGCCGGATATGTTCTATAATGTGTCGGTCTATTCTACAGATGGCGGCAAGACCGTATTGGCAGGTCGGCTCACGACTGGGGATCAACTGATTACGTTTAGTTTTCCAGTTACTAAATCAGGAATGTATCACATTGTCGCGTCAGGTTATGATAATGCAGGAGCGATAGTATTTGTCGCAGAAGAAAATGTTAATGAGGAAGCATTCTCCGCATTTCAACCGTTGGATATTGACGAACTGTCGTTGTTCCCACTGCCGAAAATATTTAAAAAACAGACGGGAGACATTTTACTTCCTGCCACAATGAAAGCATACGTCGGCGAGGGTCTCGAATCATGTAAAACCAGGCTGGCCCGTGAGTTAAAAGATTTTTACAATGTGGAACTGGCGGCTTGCCCTCAAATTGATGAGGCGCAAATAGTTGTCGGAGTTGCAGACGATCCGGTGATAAAGGAACTTATCCGGCGGATGTCGCTGGAAAATGATTTCAGCAAGATAAAGTATGACGGATTCGCAATTCTTACTACTCCCGGGAAAATATTGATTGCGGCCAATGAAAAACGCGGTGTTTTATATGGTGTCAATGCCTTTCTGGATATGGTTAAAATGACTTCTGGAGAAGTCGGTCCGGCAAAAGTATGCAGCGCAAAAGTCGTTGACTGGCCGCAAACGGAAAATCGTTTCTTCTGTCAATCAATGCACAGTTATTACCCGGCGACCAAGTACGATATTGCATTCTATGAATCAATGCTGAAAAAGTTCCCGATGCATTTCCGCTATAACGGGTTTCTCTTTGAACTGGGCGACTATTATCAGTGGCAGACTATAAAAATCGGCAACCATCTTTCATGGAATACTCAGGAATATGGTAATCTGATTGATTTTATAAACTCCAACTATATGCCGGTAATGCCTTCAATACAGTCCCTCGGCCATATGGACTGGTGGTTGCTGAGATATGACGCTGCCGCCGCATTGCGCGAAGACGGAGGCAAGCAGGTGATATGCACTAGGCATCCGGATTCGTACAAAACACTGTTCGGGTTTTATGATGAAGCCTGGAAGATGTGCAGCCGGAATTCTGAATTTAAACCCCGTTATTTCTATACTTCACTTGACGAAGTCAGATGGCAGACGTTTTCCACTCCGGAGGAGAAGCGCTGCAAATATTGTCAGGGAATTCCCAAAAACCGGATTTATCTGGAACATATTAAAAAGCTTGATTCATATATCAGGGAACATGAAGCCAGGATGCTGATGTTCACCGACATGCTGACTGAAGATCACAACGGGCTCAATGAATTTAAATGTGCGGAGATACTGAATGACATTCCGCGCGATGTGGTTATGTGCCACTGGTCTCACCTTGACCATCCATCCATTGACAAATTCAACAAGATGGGATTCGAGAATTGGAAGATTTTGACAGCGTATCAGGAAGACAGAATACATGAAAATATAGTAAAAGGATATGGCTTCGGGGTCTATACCTACCACTGGTGGCTGAGCAAAACCAGATGCGAATCGAATAGCGGTTACGGTTTGATGGCGCAGGCATTGTTTTTGAACAATTGCTGGAACGGACTTCCAGCCGACGGGAGTGAAGTATGGCGCAAATATACCAAGATTTACGGCACTCAAATCATGAGGAACTGGAGCAGGAAACCGCTGATTTATGCGGATAAGAAGATCATCCCGGTTGACTTGGCCGGTGTTGTAAACAAAACTGCAGCCGGTGCGGACGGATGGTTTTCGCAAGGACTGGAATACGATCTTTCCGGCATGGATTTTAAAGTTGATAAAGTTGCCGGGATACCTGTCAGATTCGCCAAGATAAATGATCAAGCCGGCTGTCTTTTATTAAATAGCGCGGCTTTGCAGAATGCAACTATAAAGTTAGACCGGAAAGCGGCAAGTTTCATCTTGCTGCATGCCGCGCATCTTGATAAAAAAGACGGCAGAACGTTCTGGGACCGCAAGAATTATACCGATCCGCTGGAAGGAAAGAAAATTGTGAAGTATACCATTAATTATACTGACGGCGCAAAGGCTGAATTTTCAATCAATTACGGATGGAATATTGGCGAATGGTTGATTGATCCCAGCTTAAAGCGGGATATCTTTGCCAAATATGTTGCGGATTCCAGATATATATGGGAAGGGAAAACCGTTTATGCTAAATCAAGAAATATCGACAATGATATAGCTCTTTATCAATATGAATGGGTAAATCCGTTCCCCGGAAAAGTCATAGATTCATTTAAGATTGAATCTGTTGATAAATATATATCATATGCGCTTCTTGCTGCCAGTCTCAGAGAGGTAAAATAGCATGACTACGATTCAAATAAGCGTTCATACTGCTTAGCTAGAAATTACTTCCTGAGCGAATCTATTGATTTTTGCACCTTGAGTATTACGCAATTCGTAAGCGTACCTAATACTTGGTGCGAGCAGAAGTTGATTTCATGCCGCTAGTCGAAACTGGACCATAGTTTAGCTGGCATATGTCTCAATTCACAAATTGCCAATCTGGATGCTGCTGAACGTTGTGTCTCTGCCGCCGCTTTTCTGAAATAGCAATCTGTATCATGATACCAGAGCCATAGTCTTCTACATTGCCTGTAATGAGAATACATCCGTATTTTATTCTGAATTCCTGCAAAACATGAGTTTTGCAACAGGCTCTTTATGACTGCTGCAGCTGGCACTGAATGAGGGACCGCGAACGCTTGATGCTTTCGTTCTTTTCACAAAGCTCCGGAATCATCTTGTTGGCATTCATGATCGTGGCGTGATTTTTGCCGAATGCCGCCCCGATTTCAGGGAAGGAGTGAGACGATATAATTATGGTATATATCGTTACAAATATATTGTCATATAGGGTATATAATATTACACTACTATTGAATTATTGGGTATATAATATTTCATTGCAATTGACTTATTGCTTATATTATGGAGGTAATTACAAAAGTAGCAAAAATTCAGAAAGAGTCAGAATAAATCAGAATTTTAGTTCGAAATTCATTCTGAATTCTAGATTCTAAATTATGGATTCCCGCAAAATGATAATTTTACAACAGGCTCTTTATGACTGCTGCAGCTGGCGCTGAATGAGGGACAGCGAACGCTTCATGCTTTCGTTTCTTTCACAAAGCTCCGGAATCTTCTTGTTGGCATTCATGATCGTGGCGTGATTTTTGCCGAATGCCGCCCCGATTTCAGGGAAGGAATGGTTGGTCATTTTCCGGCAGAGATACATGGCCACCATGCGCGGTTCAGCAATATTCTTAGGACGTTTTTCACTGAGAATGTCGTTGACCCGGATATCAAAATGATCAGCCACTGCTTTTTGAATAGAATATATTGAAATGATTTTTGACGCACTTTCCTCTTCGATCACCTTATGCAGCAGTGATTCCGCGTCTTCAATCGTAATCCTGCGGTTGGACATGGCGGAGGCGAATGCCACCAGACGCAGCAGCGCGCCTTTAAGGCGGCGCACGCTGGACGAAATCCGGTTCGCCAGAAAAACCAGGACTTCATCCTCGATCTTGATAATATGGCCTTCCTGCATCATCCTAAGAATCGCCAGCCTGGTTTCAAACACCGGAGCGCTGATCTCGGTGGTCACTCCGGATTCGAAACGGGAAACCAGACGGTCTTCGAGCCCGATGATTTCGCAAGGCTGTTTATCCGAGGTAAGAATGATCTGTTTATTTTCATTGTAAAGAGAGTTGAACGTATTGAAAAATTCTTCCTGCAATTGCGTCTTATTCGCCAGCATGTGAACGTCATCCACGAGGATCACATCAAGTTTGCGGACGGAACTGCGGAATTCGGAGTGACGTTTGTTGCGCAAAGAATCAACATAGTTGTTAAGGAATTCTTCGCAGGTGACGTATTTAACTACAGCGCGACTGTTTCTTTCCAGCACCTGATTGGCCACGGCCTGCAGCAGATGGGTTTTGCCGATACCGGTACCGCCATAGATGTACAGCGGATTATATACGCCGGGAGTGTCGGCCGCAGTCTTGGCGGCGGCATACGCATAGCGGTTTTCCTCACCGACTACAAAGTTCGCGAAAGTATGTCTGGCCGATCCATTGGAATTGGTGCGGTTTTTGCTGAAATCTTCAGCCGGGCTGGCCGCTTCAGCTTCTGCGTCTATTTCGGCTGACTCCTTGATTTCATCAACATTGACATGCCCGGTTTCCAGAGTAAAAGAAAACTTTTGACCGGAGGATTCGCTCAAAGCATCAGTCAGAATATCTCCAAAATTTTCTTTGAGCCAATCAGCAAAGAAATCATCGGAAACCCCCAGTACTATCTGTTCGCCGTCTAAGCGGACTGGAACAATACTGCCAAACCATTGTTCGAATGTCGCCTGATGAAGACGTTTTTTCAATAATTCGCAGGTTTTTGTCCACGTGAGCAGTAACCCGCATTTATCATGCTGCCTCATGAATATCCCCTTAATTCCCCAAAGTTATTAACATAAATATATCTATAATTACCCGAAGCCCCAATCTAAAACATCCTCAGGCAATAATAAGCCGTCTCAAAACAAACATTTAATCTCAAGCGCAACACTGCTGAAATCTTTGCCTCAGCCAATATTTGAGCGTAATAAACACTCATATTCAGTCAAAGCGGAGATTGTAAAAGAAGCTTTAATGAAAGATTTTTCGCAAGTTATCATAAGGTATTACAAAACCAGAAACTTACAAAATATTTTCAAGACTCGCCAATAACTTATTAACAGGTTATTAACAGTCGTTAATTACAACCCCCGCGGGCAACGCTACTCAATCTAATCAGTTTTAAACAATATTCAAACAAACAAAACAAAAAAAAATCAAAAATATTTTCGTCTGAAATCTTGAATTAAACATATACTCTACACGGCTGAAAATTTTAACAATCGATTGCTGGCCGAGCGTCTATTTTTTAAATTCTCAACCGTGCATAGTATGATTAGATTTTATCAGAAATCGGCAGGAAAACAAGTATAATTCGAAAGATTTTCTAATATAAATTATAACTGATTGGTAATGAAAAGAATTGTTTTGAAAAAGCTGTGCATTATATTAATCACAGGCAATTATTTGCTTTGTTAACCAATGAAAGCGGAACCCGTAAAATATGAAAAGACAACGAAGACTATATTTGACCGACTACTGCCTGACGCCGGTCAAGAAAATCGAAAGATGCGGTATTCTCTGCGAAAATGAGAAGATCCTGGCAGTCGGCGGCGCTTCAGCGTTTTCCCGTGATGCCGAACTGGAAATTTTCGAGCTGGAAAATGCCTATGCCACTCCCGGCTTCATTGATACTCATATTCACGGAGCGGGCGGATTTGACTCTTCCACCGCAGACGACCAGGGGTCTTCGATCAATGCCATGAGCAGAACTCTGGCTGAACACGGTTTGACCTCATTTCTCTGCACGGTGGTTTCAGCACCTGTCGACAGGATGCTGTACAATCTGTCGATTCTGTCCGATATGATGAAATGGGAGCTCGAAGGCGCTGACCAGATCGGAATTTCCCTGGAGGGGCCTTTCCTCAACCGCGAAAAATGCGGTTCGCAAATCCAGAATGACATCAGGGATATTGACCTGGGATTAGCCCGTGAACTGATTGCCGCCGGCAAAGGATTCATCAAGAAAATGACATTCGCCCCTGAGCTTCATGATTCAATCCGTTTGATTGAACTGCTGAGGGAAAACCGGATTCTGCCGTCAATGGGTCACAGCAACGCCGACGAGCAGGCTACGTTAAAGGCGATTGACGCCGGGGCCACCTGCTGCACGCATCTGTTCAACGGTATGCCGCCGCTGCACCAGCGTGACATCACCTTGACGGCGGTCGCGCTGACCGACGAGCGCGTAGCCATTGAACTGATTCTTGACGGCATGCATCTGCACCCTAGAATTATTGACCTGGCCTGTCGCTGCAAACTCAGTGACAAGGTCATCGGGATCAGCGACTCGACTCAGGCTGCCGGACTCAAAGACGGCAAGTACCATATCGGCAATTCGGAAATATACGTCAAAGACGGCATTTCCAGAACCAATACCGGATTGCTTGCCGGAACCACCACCCTGCTTGATACCGGCTGGCACAGCCTGATGACGTTCTCCGATATGGAGGAAACCAAAGCCGCCGCGTGCGTCACCTTGAACCCGGCAAATTCGCTCCGCCTTAATGACCGCGGACTGCTCCAGCCGGGCAAACGGGCCGACCTGGCGTTCTTCGAAAAACTCACCAACCGTCCGCTGCTTACTGTACGCCGCGGCAAGATCGTATATGACGCCGACAACCGTTTTAAAGAATCTGAAAACTCCGAGCAACAACCACAATAAATATGAAATATATTCTACTCGACTCAGGCGATAAGAAAAAACTGGAACAGGTCGGAAGTTTCCGCCTGATCCGTCCCGCGTTAAACGCGTTCTGGAAACCGTCGCTGCCTGCTCACGAATGGCAAAAAGCACATGGCGTATATGAACGCAATTCCAGCGGCAGCGGCAAGTGGACCTGGCAGAACGGCGGCGTCCCGGAAAGCTGGATTACCGAATGGGGCGGTTTTAAGCTGACGGTGAAGCCGACCAACTTCGGACATCTGGGATTCTTTGCCGAACAATACGACAACTGGGAATGGATTAAAAAGACCATTGCATCCTTCGCAAATACGCCAAAAACGCTCAACCTTTTCGCCTATTCCGGCATCGGCTCCATGGCAATGGCCGAAGCCGGCGCGGAGGTCTGTCATCTTGATGCATCCAAGGGCATGATTGACTGGGGACGGCAGAACATGACTCTGAACCCGCAGGTGCCGGACCATATTCGCTGGATTGCCGATGATGTCCTGAAATTCATTGCCCGCGAAGTCCGCCGCGGCAGCAAATACAATGGCATCGCACTCGATCCGCCGTCATTCGGCCGCGGTCCGCAGGGGCAGGTCTGGAAAATGGAAGACCAGATCTCCGAACTGCTGGAATCATGTAAAGAACTCATCGATGCATCCCGTCCCTTTTTCATTGTTTTGAGCTGCCATTCTCCGGGCTTTTCCCCGCTGGTGCTTGGACGCATCCTGTCCGATGTTTTCGGCACTGACGGCCTCGCCGAATCCGGAGAAATGACCGTTCCCGAAAACGACGGCAAACTGCTCCCCGCCGGTATTTTCGCACGGTATTCAAAAAAATAAATATTTCGATCCGACTGATTGGCGATATGAATATCGCCTGAAGAGGGAACGGAAAAATACGGACGCAAGACACTCGTCCAGCAATTGCTTGATTACGATCTTTTGAGTTTGGATTCGCACTCTTCGAGGCCTTCGATACCTCGGTATCGGCAGCCTCTCAGAATACGAACCAATTCTCAAAATCTTCGCAATCTATTGTTCAATTTCCAACCGGGGAAGGACTGGAGCAAGCTTGGACATTGGATATTCCGTGTTGGTTATTGGATATTCAGTTCAAGATTCCTTAACTTGATAGCTATTGGATACCCTCCCCGCGGATGCAAACTGCCCGCTAACGGCAGCACCCGCGCAGGTCGATCTTCCAGCAGTCGATTACAATGTCATCTTTGATGATCCACATACTGTCGAATAAATTGATTGTCGGATCGCAATGCGATGCGCTCAATTCGATTCTGCCGCCAAGTGCCGGTTTCATACAAAGTTCGGGGAAATAAATCCGTCCGTGTTCGTCACCGAACCATTCATATTTCCAGCCGCTGCCGGCCTGGTTCAACACTATCGGAGGCGCATGCGGGGTATAATACAATGCCTTCAGTCCGGCATCCACCGTAACAAAGTCCGGCTGATTGACACTGATCACCGAAGTCTGCAGCGATAACGCAGGTTTGAACAAGTCGAACCGTTCAGGGTTTGCGCTGCCGCCGATCTGCAAATATTCCGCATCCATAACACAATACGATCCAACCTGAAAATCAGTCATTTCCGGAATTTCGCTGTCTATATTAAACGTCCCAGTGCCGGTTCCGGTGAAAATCACACCATTCAAGCCGGCCAGCTTAAATTGCCGGAAAACTTCTGCCGCCTGACGCATCACCAGCAGAGAACTCTCATGACGCTGCTTAAAACTTCCAATATGCTGGATATTTCCGGCATAACACTGAATCCCCATCAACTCCAGATTAGGAAGCGAGGCAATATATTTGCCCAGTTCCAGCGCTTCTTCACAAGCAACTCCGGTACGCCCCATTGCCGGATTGACGTCCGCCAGGACTTTAAGTTTCAGGCAGCTTTCGCCTGCCGCAAGATTAAGCGCATCAGCATTATCCCGGTTGTCAATCACAGTCATAACCCGGGCAATTTTCGCGCTTTCCATCAACGCGGATATCTTTTGAACAGTCACCACCGGCGAAGTGATCAGGATGTCAGTAAGGCCGGCGGCAGTCAGCCCTGCGGCCTCCGAAACCTTGGCGACACACAGACCGGCGCAACCACCGGCTGCCAGTTGCCGTTTTGCGATCTCCGAACATTTATGCGTTTTCACATGCGGACGCAGTTTTTTACCGGATGCCGTGACAAAGTCGCGCATCAACGCCAGATTGTCTTCAAAGATATCTATATCCAGCGTAAGGCATGGCGTATCAAGCTCGTTCTTCGATTGACCGGAATATTTCCCCATATCCATTTTTAACCCTCCAAAATTTATCCTGTATATTGAGCCCATTTGCAACTCAAGTTTTGCATGAATCCAGAATTTAGAATGAAATTCGAACTAAAATCCGGTTTTATTCTGACTATTTTTGCAATTACCTCTATTCTGTGAACATAGCCGGCTGTGCCGGGACTTTTTTGTAATGCAGCGCGGGCATTCCTGCCGGCAAAATGTCTGACCTACATTAATTAAATACAAATTCCTATACGATTAAATTACATCCTGAAAAATAAAAAACCTCTTGCAAAATTTAATTCCGCAGGAGGTTTTACAATTTTTCCGGGAAATATTTAAAAATCAGCTTGCCAGCACTTTATCCAGCATAATTTCCACTTCAGATTTGAATGCCGGGTGCTTTTCATGTTTACTGCCATCGGCGAGTTCGGTGAAGAAATCTTCAAGCTGCCGGTCAATTTCTTCACCAACCGGGTCTGGTTCTCTTTCCTCTTCCGGCATCCATTCCGTATTGACGCCATTTTCGCCGTTCGGAGAGCCGTAAACGGATCTACCGGTGGTGATGGTCAGGAAATCATTGGCGTATTCGCCGCCAATATCAGTACCGGTACCGGGAATAGCTACGCCCAGCGGATTGCCCAGCGGGCTTTCGGCCAGATACAACTGCATCATATCGAAGGAGTATTCCCCTTCAGACGGCGGATTATTAACCGCGATTGACGGATAGCTGAAACCTCCGCTGTTGGCATTGTTGTCATTCAATCCTTTGAATGAACCCGGATAATCAAAATTGGTTCCGGGTGCGGCAATCGCGAATGTGCCGGATCCGCTTAGCGGCATAACGCCGGTCATGTTCATGTTGCCTGAGCTGGAAACAGTGGAACCGCCGACAGTAACCCAGCGGAATATCTGATAAGTGGAAAGAGCGGCGGTTGTGCCGACGGCAGGGCCTTCGGCATTATTCCAGGCGAAAGCAGCATCGTAAGTTCCAGGCCCGTTAATGACCCATGTGCGGTTTACCGCAGTCGCGATGCCGATAATGGTCTGACCGTTTACAGTACCCTGCCCGGTAACATTGCCATATGTGCCGATTCCGAAAACCGTATCGACGGCAACGCCGGAAATAGCTACTTTGCTGGCATAAGCGCTGCTGCCAATCCAGAACTCAGTAGCCAGACCGCGACTGTGTACCGTAAGTTTCAGCGTGCCGCTGGAGCCGACCACAAAATAATTGTTCTCGCCGTAAGCTGCTCCATTTACATAATCCAGAACCTGCAACACACTATTGGCGATGTTGAACTTGCCGGCGGTGAAGGTAAAATTATCAACGGTCATTCCGGTGAGCAATTGAACTCCGGCTCCGGAGCTTACGGTATTGTTTATGGCGACATTGTGCAGACTGGTACTCCCGGTAAGGCTGACGCTCTGGGGCGCGGTTCCGTTAAAGTTCAGTACTCCGGCCGAGACCAGATTGCCCGCGTTGTTCAAATCTCCGGCAATGTTAAAGTTGCCGGTTCCGACATTCAGGCTGCCGCTGGCATTAAGCGTCAGGCCGCCGGTAGACAGGGTTTTACCATTATTGATAGTTATGGAAGCGGAACTGATGGTAGTTGTTCCGCCGACGGTCACATCATCGGTGAAAGTAGTAACGCCGCTGATCTGCATGTTGCCGCCTGCATTTACAGCCGCATTAAAATTAGCGACACCGCTGTTGGTCAGGCTGCCGGCCAGCGTTACAATTCCGTCCGCCGTCAGCATGCCGCTGTTGGTCAGGTTGCCGCCCAGCGTAATCGCAACGCTCGCCGTTGCCGTCGCATAGTTGGTCAGGCTGCCGGTCAGTGAAATAGATCCGGCAGTATAAGTTCCCGTACCCTGAAGGGTCAGATTCATCAGGTTGGAAGTATTCAACACACTGCCGTCGACAATACTAAGCGTCAAACTCTCTGTGCCGGCATGTCCGGTGAACGAAGCCGCGGAAAGCGAAGCAGCGGTAATGGAAGCGGTCTTATACAATACTACTGGCGAACCGAACGTTACCAATCCGGTAGCACTGATATCGCCATCAAGCCGGATATCGCCGGAATTGACCGTCAGATTGACCAGACTGCTTAAATTATTAAGCGTTGCATAGGTGTGAGCATTAATCGTCAACGACTTGACGTTGCCGTCCAAAATACCGGTAAAGTTTACCGCGCCGTTATTAGAAGTAACTGTAACCGTATCGTTATTTACCAGTTTGACGTTTCCGTCAAAGGTAATCGAGCCGTTGATGGACAATCCTGCCAATTCGATCGCCTCCGTACTTTTAAGATAAAGACTGGCGCTGTCAAGGGTAATATTCAGCGGAGCGATCTGGTTGGCAGTAATGCCAAGCGTTCCAGCAATAGTATTGGCGCCACCGGTAATGTTAGCTCCGGCAATCCCGGTAGTGACAAAACGCAATTCGCTGGAAGCGTTGACCGTGGCATTGTCCACGTCATAAGCCCAATTCCATGTTCCGGCTGGTTTTGTGCTGTCGTACAAAGCGATATCGGTATTAGCCCCGGTAAATTCGACTGTCAGCGTTGAACTGTCGGTCGCCCCGCCGACATTAATCGTCGGGCCGGTGGCAACCGAGGCATAATTTTTAATCACGCCGCCAGTCTTAATCGCGCTGGAACCATTGCCGATGACGTTAATAGTTGCGGAACCGGAGCTGAAAGTAATATCGCTTCCGGCAGTCAACGAGGCAACATTCAACGTGAGGTTGGAGCCAAGCGTAACCGCATTAGTAATCGCAGCCATACCGTTTGTCAGCTTCAGATTGCCGACACTTAACAAGCCGCCGGCGGTAATGTTGCCGGTAATATCTGCGGCTCCGGCAATTGTAATCAAGCCGGTTGTGGCGGACAGATTGCCGGTCATGGTCAAATTGCCGCCAAGGATGATATTGCCATTCGTTGCAGTAATATCAGCCCCGGACAATGCGGCATTGCCGGCAATATTAACAAAGGTATTTGCCGAAAGGTTCACTCCGGTGTCGTTGAGGCTGCCGCCAAAGGAGATTCCCGCGCCTGTGGAAGTAATGCTGCCGGTAAAGGTACCGGCGCCGGGCACCAGATTAACCGCTCCGGCAATCCCGATGCTGCCGCTGGCATTCATGTTCAGAGTTCCATTGGCAGCCGTCCCTGTAAGCGTTCCGGCGGAAATGTTGCCGGCGGAAGCGCTGATAACATGTGCGCCGGCACCGGTGAACGACAGATCGTCAAAGACGACAATATTGCCGCCTGCGGCAATAATTGCACTATTGTTATTGACCAGACTGTCCCCGGTGCTGAAACCGTTCGTGACATTGACGGTCGCGTTATTCAGGGTTGTCCGGTTGTTGCCGCTATTGTCGACAATCGTAATGCTGGCCGCATTGACTGTGGCCGTATTAACCAGTAAAGCATCAGCCGCGCCGCCGCCGTTTCTGGTAAGCGTAATATTACGAGTCGCCGCATTAACAGTCGTGTTCTCCACGGTCAGCGTATTCTGCACCGTTATATCTCCGGCAAAGGTTTTAGTGCCGCTGGCAATATACAGATTGCCATAGGTGCCTGCTTTAATACTTTGCGCATCAAGGCCGGTGCCGTTATAGGTATATTTAACCGTCGTGTTGGGCAGCGCATTGGGATCAATTGAAAAACTTAATCCGGATATATTGCTATTGGCTGTATTCAATTCAAGCGTGGCGTTATCGGTGGCCGTGCTGCCGACAGACAAAGTACCGCCGGCAACCCCTTGAATCGTCAGCAGGCCGGTACCGGTGATCGCGCCGGCGGTAAACGTCAGTGTCTTGGTTCCTGCAACAGTAAAAGCCCCGCCGGTAGCCACTTCCATGGAAGCATACTGGCCGATCGTCCAGACAGACGCCGGATCGCCGATCCTGGCGCCGGAAACCGCAATTTTGAAAATCGTGTCCAAATCGGTAAAGTCCCCGTTATAATCCGCCGAATTCACCGAGTTTTTCCAATTGGAGGCAATCGTTACATCAGTATTGGGATTTTTCAGCAGATAGGTGACGATCGCCTTTTCATAAGCGCCGATTGTCGGGCCGTTGGGGGCCAGACCGGTGACGCGATTAACACCGCGTTCGTCTGTCACCGCATAAGGTACGCCCGGGCTCTTATAATAAAGGCCGTTGCCCTGGGCGATGCTGCCGTTCTGGACATAGACAATAGCCTTTCCGCCGGCCATCATCAAGTCTTTACTCAATTTCAGATTAACCCATCCGACCACGTCCATGAATTGATTTCCGGTTCCGGATGGAGCGCTGTTATAGGCCCCGATAACATTGTACGTGACGCTGCCGTAGGCGGCGCTGACCGTCAGATGGAGGTCGCTGCGCTTTATTGATGTGGTGACGTCTTCCACCGTTGCCGTATTGTGGAAGTTTTGCGCGACGATGGTATCAACCATTGACAGCGTCCCTCTGTTCATATAGATGCCGCCGCCGTCGTACTGTGTATCGCTGCCGCCGGTCTGCTGATAGCCGGCGATATTGTTCGCCACTGTCACATAAGTAAGATTAAGACCGTTAGTCGAGTTAAAATAAATTCCGCCACCGTTGGTTGCCGCCATATTATTGGCAATCGTCGAGTTAATTATGGATGTGCTGCCGCCGTTAATATAGATTCCGCCACCAGCAACACCGGCCTGGTTGTTACCGAAAGTAGTGGTATCGATTGTCACACTACCGCTGGCCTTAATGTACATGCCACCGCCGAAGCCTGCGGTGCCGAGCAGGCCGCCGCCGACATTATCAGTAACCACATTCGAATTGAAATAGGAATTGGTGACACTAACACTGCTACCGTCAAATGCAACCCCACCGCCAAAGTTTACGGCTTTAGAATTTTCCACCACTACTGTATTCAGAGTCATAGTGCCGGATTTCAAATAAATTCCACCGCCGGAAACGGCGGATTGGGCATGATAAATATTGGTATTGGTGGCAGTTAAATTCCCGGCTTCAGCGTACACGCCGCCGCCGGAGCCATACTGTGAAATAACATCTGCGGAAGATGCCGCAACATCACCAATGGTTACATTAGTCAGTGTCAGATTTCCGGAATTGGAATAGATCGCGCCACCGGAGGAGAATGCCGAGGAATGTTTGATCGTGACATTATTCAGAGTCAGATTTTCTGTGGAATAGATCGCGCCGCCAGCCCCGGCATAGGTGGTGTTGTCAGCCACCGTATTGATGATATTCATATTCATCAATGTAATGTCACGGGCGGTAGGCACCGACACATTGGAGAAGACGAACGCTCTTGATTTATTCGCTGCATTGTTCTGGGCGTCGATGGTCAGATTGCTTCCTGCTATGGCAACTGGCGCCGCCGAAGTATTGATGTTGACCAGAGCCGCGGCAACTACCGCTTTGTCCATCGCGATATATGAACCATCGGCCTGGCTGGTGTAATAGACAAATGTGCCGCCTTCATTGATAACCGTTTTGCCGTTGGCGGCATCGGCGCCGCTGCCGGTCCAGTAGTTGTACGCGGCGGAATAGCCGCCAGGGCTGGAATTAACGAGAGTTACTGTCGCGGCGGCAGTAATTTTCCGGTCAACATATACATTATTGCCGGTGGTAGCGTCGATGTAATAGTAATTAAACCCGCCCGAAAGATTGCTTTCACGCAGAATGGTAACCCCAGCGGTATCGCCGGAATAAATGAAGTTGGCGTTAAAACCGCTGTTGTTGTAAGTCAATACCCGCTGGCCGTTGTTGCCCGCGGTGATTCCGCCGTCAAGATAGAAATACTTTGTCATTATCCGGCCGTCAATGGTAATGCCGTTGGGGCTGACCAGTTGTCCGGAAACCAGAGTAAACACCGGGGTGACGCCAAACGGATCGACAGAATCCAGTTGATATCCGATCCTGATCGAGGCCTTGTCGTCGGCCAGAGCTACAGCGGCGCGTAAATTATTCTGCCAGCCCTGGACATCCCTGGCAAAATCAAAGCCGTAATCGGCGGTTGAAGCCGGGTCGGTATTGCTCTTGACCGTAACATAGGTCAGCGCTTCATAAGCGCCGGCGCTCCACTTATTGCCGGTGCCGGCCATCTGCGCCCGGTTGATGCCGCGCTGATCGCTGTAATCGTTGCCTGCGGGCAGGAGACTGGAATCCGCAAAGCCAAACGCCACGCTGCCGGGCATCAACCGGTAGTTCATGGTCTTGCCGCCGTTATACTTCAAGGTCGTATCCAGATTCAGGTCGGTAACCTTGCCGTCATCCAACGAACCGGTTTTATCTGTGACAGCCGGAGTAAAGCCAGTGTACCAGCCAATGATATTGTAGGAATCCTGACCGAGAGCACCGCTATTGGTGTTAATATCGCGCCGCTGCTGGAAGGAGCCGTTGATAAAATTATCAGCCAGTATCGAACTGCGGATATTCAGCGTTCCGGCAAGCCGGTAAACCGCCGAGCCGCTACCGTCGGCGGGCTCAATAATATTCCTGGCCACGGTGGAGTTATAAAGGCTTATTGTGCCGGCCCTTACCGTAATCGCGGCGCCGTCGTACATCGCCGATGTGCCGCCGCTATGCAAGGTAGTATTGCCGCTGACGGTTGAGGAAATTACCGTCATATTGCCCCCATCATTATACAACCCGCCACCGGTACCTGAAGTCTTGACCGGATCATAAGTCGGAGCGCCGGGACTATAGCCGAATCCGCTTGCAAGATTGCCGGCGATCAGCGAACGTGAAATCGTGATGATTCCGGCATCGTTGTAAATTCCGCCGCCCAGCGCCACAAAATTGGTGGTAACTTTTACTCTGGTGCCAGTAGCGGTATTGCCGGTAATTGTGGAGTCATTGACCGTTAATGTACCCGAGTTATAAATCCCCCCGCCCAGCCCTTCGCTGCTGGCATCACTGTTAGACGGGAAATTGGCATTCGACGCCGTTGAATTGCTGACCACCACATTGTTAATGATCAGCGCATTTCCGCTAATGATATTAATTCCGCCGCCACGACCAAAATCAGACTCGTATTTATTGTTGCCGTCAGTATAACCGTGGGTCAGAGTAAGATTGTTCAAGCCGGCATGAGAGTGCCAGGTAAAACCGTTGAATTCAGAGTTATCCGTTATCGTAACGACACGCTTGACGCCGCCGGCGTCAAGCGTAATCCGCGCAAATGAATCCTGCGCCATATAGCTGTTGTCCGCAACAAAACCTGGCTGCCCCGCATAACCGTTGATCATGCCGATAATCTGATCGGTGCGGATCTGCAAAGCCCCTGCGCTTGCGTTCAAGTTGATGGTATTGTTGCTGCCGGCGGTGGTCGCGAAAGTCGCCGCGCTGAATTTGACATAGCGGTTGGGGTCGAACGGATCATTGGCCGTATCAAAATTATCGATCCAGTAAGAGGCTTCGCGCAGATTGATCGAACCTGCCGCCGCCGCCACTTTAAATGACGTGTTTTCCGCCGGGCCGCTGAAAATAGTCCGGAAAGGATCGTAAGTCAAGTCGCCTTTATCATTGACTGTCATGTAAAATAACGGCTCGAACGCGCCGATGGAGGAACCGCTGGCATTTTCCACCCAAAGATTGGTGGCAGTGTCAAAATGGAACCCTTTGCGGCTGTTGCCGCGCTGGTCGGTAGTAACTGTTCCCGGATCAGCGCTGCCTGCCCTGGTTTCAACGCCGGCTTTAATGTAACGGTAAGCAATGCTGTTGACTGACTCCAGCGCCAGGGCATGGGTCAGGTAGTTGGCATGGTAGCGCATATCAGTGCTCAGCCAGGTATTGGCGTTGATGAACGCTCTGGTAACTATATCATCGTTGCCGATGATATTATTCGTGCCGCTTTCCAGCACAGCGGCAGTGCTAAGCGACCCGTAAGCGGTGATAACGCTTAATGCGCCTGCAACCGGATTACTGCCGTTAATTGAGATCTGGTCAAAATACTGGTAGAGATTATTTACGCCCTTATTAAACGTCGAGTTCGCATCCATTTTGATGACAGACAGGGTCGGCGCAGTGGCATTATGCCAGATTATGCTGTTGTTAATCGTCAGCGTGGAAGCCGTGCTGCCGGCAATATGGACCGCATAAGCGCCGTCCGTTGCGTCGTTATAAGCGAAAGTGGTGTAATTCAGCGTCAGACTGCCAGCCCCCATATAGATCGCGCCGTCGCTATCGTTGTAGGCAAACGTGCTGTTGGTCACGGTCATAGAAGCCTTGTCCACATAAATCCCGCCGCCTTGAATATTCGCATTATTTTTGTAATTATTATTATAGAAGCTGGAAGTGGCAATCGTAACGCTGGCGTTAGCGTCATTTACGATGTACAGTACGCCTGCGCTGTTTTTGTAAGCGTCGAAATCCGAGAAACTGATCGCCGCGCCGCCAACTGCGGTTGCATCGCCGGCGTTCTTGATATAAAACGCCGCAGAGTTACTGGATATATATTGATTATTAAACGCGGCCTCCACATAGCCGAAGTTCACATTGCCGGTATTTTCCAGATAGACCGCGCTGCCGCTGAGCTGGGCGCTGTTGGCGTCGAATTTAATCGCCGTGGTAAATGAAACCGCCCCGGTGTTAATGGCGTAAACCGCGCCGCCGTGCTGGGTTAAAGTTGTAGCCGAAAAAAAACTGCTGTCACCGTTGTGATTGAAAGTAACACTGAAATACGCGGTCAGCGTTCCCGCATTTTCCATGTAAATCGCGCCGCCGTCGTTATTCCCGATTACTGGTGTCACATAGTTGTTATACCCGAAATATACATAATTTTCGATCAAAATATTACTGGTGCCTTTGGCGATGCCGTCAAAATAGATCGCGCCGCCTTTTACAGTATTGCCGACGGATAAATTAGCCCCGATCGTGGCATTTGAATCAAAAGAAACGTCAGTTAGCGGATTGCCTGTAGTCCCATGTATATGCAGCAATCCGGCATTCGTCATGTAAATCGCGCCGCCATTGCCGGTCAGCGCGTAATTTTCGGCATAATAAGAATCCACCGAAGTGGCTTCTGCTGTAGTGTCGTAAATCTCCAGGGTGCTGGTCGTGGAGGATAATCCGTCAAAGTATATCGCGCCGCCGTCATTAAAGGCAAACGCACTGTCGATGCGCAGATTCTGCAGGAGAACCTTCTGATCGGCCTGAACAAAAATACTGCCGCCGACATCGCTGGCGCTGTCATATTTAAAGGAGCCGCCGTTAATGGAGACCTGACCAGTAGGGTTATCAATATTCAGCGAACCGCCCCGGTTGGCGCGGTTGCCAAAGAAAGTAACACTGGAGAATGACGGCGCAACGCCGTTATCCATAGTGCCGATGAGATATGCCGCGCCGCCGAACTTAGCGCTGTTATGCCGGAACGTAACACTGCTTGCGCTGAATCCGAAAGTGCCATTGGTGTTATTGACAAAAACCGCGCCGCCGGACAGGCCTGCGGAGTTGCCCATGAACCCCGGTGTTGCAAAAGTAGTATCAATGCCGCCTGATATCGTTAAATTGTTAACCGAATATACCCCGCCGCCGGACACCTGGGCAAATGAAGCTGTAACTGTCACCCCGGTCATGGACAGCGCGGCGGCGGTAAATATCGCGCCGCCGTTACCGGCCGCCTGGTCGCCGATTCCGCCGCCGTTCTGGAAAACCAGGCCGCGGTTGAGCACCATGTAATTCAGGTTCCAATTGGCCGAAGTTGATTTATTGAGCAGCACGCGCCCGTTATAGTCAGCGTCAATCATCGTTTCATTGACAGTTTCATCACCATTGCCGTATTCAAGCACCCCTTGAATCGTGATGCTGCGGTCAACCAGAATATTAGATTCCATAATCCGCGAATTTACCAGTTGAATGGTCTGGCCGGACACTGCATTATTAATTGCCTCCTGAACCGTCGCGTATTTTTCTCCGGTGCTGCTGTTGGTTGCCACAATCCCGACCCGTTCGTATGCGCCGATGTCGCGGACCAGATTGTAACCGTAGCCGCGCTGGTCATCACCAGTTCCGGAGCCTTTATCCAGTGCCACGCTGTTATGGCTCAAGGCGATTGTATAGTTCCAGCCGCCATGATCCTGCAGCTTGCCGGTTTCAAAAATATTGCTCTGCGGACCGGTAATGTTGTAAAGATTTGTAACCTTAGTGTAGTCATAAACATCCGCTCCGGAAAGATTTGCGCCGGTAAACTGGAAAAAATTGGCGCCGCGCCCGACGGGAAGATTGACAACAACGGCAGGCTTATTGGCTGCGTCAATCCATACGCCGTTCTGATATTCCACCAGATTATGGCCGCCGTCGCTCAATGTCGCCCCTGTACTGGTCAGATCGCTCAGGTTATAGTCGTAACCTAGACAGTGATAAGTCGCAACGTTTGATTTGTTATTTGCGATAACATAACTTTCGGTCGAACGGTTTTTCGCCAGCAAATCCGAGCTTGCACTCAACGCACCCTTGTCGGAACCGAAAACCCCGTTATAAATTCCGCCGCCCGCCGCCATTGAAAAGTTATAGGACAAGGTGCTGTTGGCAAGCGTAATCGCGGTATAATTGGCAATCCCGCCGCCGGTACCGAAGCTCAGGTTATCGGCGAAAGTCGATGCTGTAATGGCGGGTCCGGAGCTTGCAAGATTGTAAATCGCGCCGCCGTCGCCAATCGCAATATTGTTGGCAAACAAAGACTGGTCCGCAGTAAAATTAACCGTATTACTGGTTCCTTTAACTAGAGAAACCGCCCCGCCGGTACCCATCGTAAAGTTATCTTTAAAGGTGACATTCGTGGCATGAACCGTTGCATGATTAATTCTCAGCGCACCGCTCCCGACGTTAGTCGAAGTGGAAAAACCGTCCGCCAGCGTCAGATTGCTGAGATAAACCGTTCCGACAACTTCCGCCGGGGTTGGTGCAGTGCTCATTGTGCCGCTGACATTCATAACCCTGCCCAGGTTGCCGGCGCTGATTACGGTGCCGCCGAAACGGCTGCCTTCAATGTATATTGTGCGTCCCACTTCAAAGTTAGACCCGCTGGCGTTCCGCCAGGCGTTGACATTAATATTGTTTTCCAGAATCCGGGTATTCACCAGAGTAACAGTATTGACGTTATCAATCGTAACATCATAATATTTATAGTAGTTGGCCGCGGCCTGGATAGTGGATTGGCCGATCAGTTTGTTGAGCGTGTCTGCCGTTTTGCCGTGGACATACGCGACGTATCCGTTATATTCAAACGCCCCGATATCGCGGGTACCGTTAGTATCATATCCGCGCTGGTCGTAAGACAATGCGCCTGAATTGGTTCCGGCATCAATGATCGAAGCGCCATTAGCCGTGGACAGCGTGTAGCTCCAGCCGCCGTGGTCGCCCATAACGGAGGAGGCAAAATAAGCGCCAGTAATGAATTGACAGTTCCATGCAAAATTATTACCGGTGGCCACAGTGGAAGTAGCAGCATTGGCAATGCTATTATTAGATGACAGCACGTTTACAAAAAGATGTGAGCCGCTGCCGTTAATATCAATGCCGCCCGACGTAACGCTGCTGGTAACGTTGTAAGCCACCGTAACGTTGGTCATATTGCGGGTGCCAGCGCCAAAAGTATAAACCCCGCCGCCGGCAATGGCGGTATTATGGGCAATTGTGGTATTGGTCAGTTCGAAGTTGGATTCGGCGTAAATGCCGCCGCCAAGACTGGCACCGCCGGAAAGCGCATTCAGGAATATCGCGCTGTTGGTGACCGTCAAATCCACGGCCTGGCTGCCGTTGTCGAAACTGGCTATCGCACCGCCGCGGTTCACGGCGCTGTTGCCGTAAATATTGGAGTTATTGAGACTGATATCGCCGTAATTGGCTATGGCACCACCGTCAACAGCCGCGGCATTGCGGTATAAATTAGCCCGGTCAGCCATCACCATAGCGCCAAGCTGGTTATAAATCGCACCGCCGGAGCCGGTAGCGATGTTGTCATACAGGTCAACCCGGTTCAGCACCAGATTTTCAAGGTTGTTGATCGCTCCGCCGTTTGCAGCCCTTCCGTTCTTAACCGCCAGATCGCTCATAGAGACTGAAATCAAAGTCACCAGCCCGTCGGATACCGTCATGCTGTGATTCTTGTTAAAATCAATAACCGTTTTGTCGCTGCCCATGCCTTTAATCACTAACGCATAATTGACGGTAATATCAGAGTCATTCAAGATGCGGGTGCCGACCAGTTCTATTTCCGTAATCTGCGGATCGGATGCGGCGTTAACTGCGGCTTGAATCGTGGCATAATAAAGGCCGTTGTAAGTATTGCGGGCCACGCCGCCGTTTAATTCATAAGCGCCGATATCACGGGTGCCGTTAATCCGGTAGCCGCGCTGGTCGTACAGGCTCGGCCCGTCATTGGAGCCGTTGTTCAGCGCCTTGTTGCCAACGGCGTTATTCAACGCCAGCGTGTAGCTCCAGCCCCCGTGGTCGCCAGGCGTGGTTTCGGCGAAAATGGCGATACCTGTCACATAATTTTGAGTTTGATCTCCGGTTCCGCTGAATGCGAAGTTGGAGGTTCCGGTCAGGTTATGTCCCGCCGACAGTACAGTTCCGGGAGTGACTGGAGAATTATAAAAATCCTGGTATGGCGCGGTATTGGCGACTGCGCTGTTATAGGCGATAATACTGTTGTCGATCATCAGCGTCGGAGTATTGTTCAGTATGCCGGGGTTAGCGCTCATATAATACCCGTGATAAGTTGCAGCCGCATTATAAGCGATTGTCGCGCCGGAAATAGTCATATTGCCGCCGTCCTGATAAATTCCGCCGCCATCGGCAAAAGCATGATTGGCGGCAATGGTGGAATTCTGGATATAGCTCTGGCCGGAAAATTCAAATATTCCACCGCCCGCGGTCGCGGTATTGCCGAATATCGCGGAATTTTCAACTGACAGCGTCGCCAGCACCGGATTAAAGTTAGTGCCGTCATCATAGAAGCCGCCATTGTTGATGCCGCCGCCTAATTGCGCTTGATTGTCAGCGATATTGGAGTCAACAATCAGGGCACGGCCTAGGTTATAAAGGCCGCCGCCGAGAACAGTCGCCGTGTTGCCAGCGACATCCCCTATGGAGCTGCGGTTAATCAGCACATCGCCGAGGTTGGCAATCGCGCCGCCATTGGCTGCTGCTGTATTATTCGTAAAAGTAACGTTGTTGAATTCGGCATAACCGGGGTTGGTGTAAACTCCGTAAATGCCGGAAACCGCAGTCGGGGCCTTGCCGTCAACATAAACCGCGCCGCCGGAACCGGTGGCGGCATTATTGTCGAACACAACATTGTTAAAGACCGCCGCCGCATTCTGCGCCACATAAACCGCGCCGCCGTTAGTAGCGGAGAAACCGTTAATAAGCGTCATATTGGAAATAAACGCCGACCCGGAGATATTGAAAACCCGGTTACCATTGCCGCTGATGGTAATACTGTGTACCCCGTCGCTGAGCAGTCCGTTGATCGTCAAGTTTTGTTGCGCAATGGACAATGCGGAAGCCAAAGTAATCTGGGACCCGCTATTCAGAGTAAAAACAATCTGATCGCCGCTGTCGGCCGAAGTAAGCGCTGCACGAAGCGTTCCTCCGCCGGAGTCGTTGGCGGAAGAAACCACATAATCAGTCAGTGAATAATGGTACGAGTAAACGGTAATTGCGGCTGTATTGATATGCCCAACCGAATATTCCAGATTCCAGTTTCCCTTCGCTCCGGTGGAATCGGTTGACGCCGCAATATCCATTCCGGTGGCATGGGCAAACTGCTGAATAAAAGCTTTACCGCCGGCATCAGCGGCGACATCGCAGCCGTACAGCAGAATATCCCCGTTCGCGGTCAGGGATTTTCCCCATGCGGCGAGTTCCGCCTGGTGCGTCTGGACAAAATCAGAATTGACCACAGTATCGCCAAGGCTGAAAAGGCCGTCATTGCCGTGGGAAATGATGTGGATGGCGTCAATATTGCTCTGGGTCTGCAAATATTTAGTAACTTGCGCAAAAGCATCGCCTTTGCTCAACATTACAATATCAACATTTTCACCCATGCTCTTAATTGCATTGACTATCTCTTCAGTACTCATTACTGAAGAATCAATGAACGCCACTTCGTGCTGCATCGTGTCGGCCGGAATAACCGAAGTAAAGGAATCAAGAATATTCCGGTTGAGGTAAGTTTCAGTAATGTCGACTTGGTGAGCATTTTTTCCGCCGGCGGTATATTCCAGGTTCCAGTCGCCGCCTTTTGCTGTACTGCCGGTCAAATCGGTGCTGGCCGCGGTTTCATGACCGGTAATATGCGCGATTTCGCTTACCAGGTTTCTGCCAGCATCGGTTGCCGCAAGACTGGATGCCAGAAAGTCAACTCTGCCGTGCGAATCAAGCATTCCTTCAACCCCGTGCCAGAACTGCTGCTGGTTGCTGTCGCTCAGCGAGGCAACAGTGGTTTTACCATCCTTAAACAGGCTTAACTGCCCCTCTCCTGCTTCTGACAGGAATGCGATAGAGTCGGCTTTCTTGCCATGAAGAGATTCATTGATTTGCTGGAGAAGTTGAGCGGAAGTGGTATTATGGGAATCGTATTTAACTACAATTGTATTGGCGTCGGCAAGCGAAGCAACGGCATCAGCGTTTTCCAGCGAAGTGGAAATGACCATGACGCTTACATGCTGTTCGGCATTGGCGCTGCTATGAGTCGGCGCGGCGGCCGGATCAAGGCTAAGCGCCTGCGCGAGAAGATTATCCACGCCAGTGTGCTGCTGCGTGATACCATTCGGATTAGGCTTGGTTATATCGCTGTGACTTTGAGTATGAGGATTAGTTGGTTGTGACTGTTGATCCTGATTATGGTTCTGGTTGTTGTTCTGGTTGTTGTTCTGGTCCTGGTTCTGGTTATTTGGGGCAGCATCTTTGCTGGCGTCATGCGCCTGCTGGTTCGCTACCACTACCGCCGCTACAGCAGCACCGTCAAAGAGAATTCTTTCTTCAAGTTGATACATTTGCACACCTCAATGTTATATTCTCGAATATGTTATTATTATTATTTTTGAAAACAGGAGTCAGGAGACAGGAGTCAGGAGTCAGAATGGGAACTGAAACAGGAGTCAGGAGACAGGAGTCAGGAGTCAGAATGGGAACTGAAACAGGAGTCAGGAGACAGGAGTCAGGAGTCAGAATGGGAACGAAAGCGGATGCCTGTACGGAACACAAACATTCACTTTGGATTTCTCTGTGTCTTGCTAACTCTCGGGTTAGTCCCGCGCTGCGGGATGTCTCTGTGGTTAAAATGACAACGCCACCGGTGGATTGTTTTCCAGCGATGGCGTTATTGAATGCAGAATTATTTGCAATATTTCTTCCGTCGCTGCCTGTACCGGCATGACCGTTAATTAAATTAATGTTGAGCCGGTTTACCGAAATTTCAGCGTCAACATAAAAACGGCGAACCGCGTTTGCAGAATCAAGCCTGACGGCCAGGCTCTTATTCATCATTCCGTTGACCGTGATGGTAATATTTGTCTCCATCCTGTCCAAAACCAGCTTGAACACACCGCCGTCATTATTAACGGCGGATGAAAAATTATTACCGCAGTTACCGGTTAATAAGGAATGCGAATTAATTGAAACCGCACCGGCTCCGCTCACTCTATGAGTCTCTGTCAGGACATTGTTCCAGGACTTAAACAGTTCACAGTGGCCGGCGCTAAACGCAGCGGCAATCGCCTTGTCGTCCTGAATCAAATGCCCCGCATTGCCGCGGGAAATAACGTGAACCGGATTGTATTCAGAATCGAAAACAAAATAATCAGCAACATGGTTAAAACCATGCTCACTGTTAACTTTAACAAATTCGAACCGACGAGTATCAAAATCGCCAATAACCGGCGTAATGTCCATCGCCACGGGGTCAATAAGGGCAAGATCGGCTGATTGACCAGTGCATAAGCTGAAATGCGCAGCAAAGACATGCGCCTGCTGCATTCCATCAACGAAAACTTTTTCTTCCAGCTTATACATCTCAAACACCATTGTAATTGGGCCTGTCCGGAATTTTCACCGAACCATATACTTAAAAAGCAACCCAGCCCGTCACTACACAATGAGGGCGTACTTTTATACAATAATGTTATATGGAGAAAAAAGAAAGTATCAAACAAAAAAAATGAGAAAATAAATCGAAGACAGAAATCTGTAAATCTTAAATAACCATGGATTTTTTCGTGGAATCCGGAACTTTGCGCGGACGGCCGCCCTTGCTGCCGTTGCGCCGGGATGCGGCAGACTTGC
Source organism: uncultured Lentisphaeria bacterium (assembly GCA_903863035.1). Lineage (GTDB taxonomy): Bacteria > Verrucomicrobiota > Lentisphaeria > Victivallales > Victivallaceae > CAIPAT01. The sequence continues at coordinate 21,249 of CAIPAT010000134.1, read as the reverse complement.
GAACGCTGCGAATGCTACCCAAAATTGCCGCCGCCTTTTTTTCACGCAACCGGAGCCAGCCGCCAATACTGATCCGGCACGGGTGTTTTTCCGGATGTTCCAGCGATTCAATGGAAAGATCGATGTCGGCGTCCGGCCAGTAAACCCCCCAGCGGTCACCGGCAATGTTTTTCAATTCAGTGATAGGGCAGTATTCAAACCATGGAAATCCGGCATACGGCAAACGGTATTCTACAGCGTTAAACCGGATGGTAATGCCAAGCGGGTCAACCGTCAGCAGTTCCGGACTAGACATAATCGTCCCAGAGATCATTGCATTCTTGCTCATGGCGTTTTACCTCGATTAAAAGTTCATTGAGTATCGTTTTATTAATATGCCCTTTTATGTCGGCAATTTCGATAACCGGTTCCAGCCAAATCTTTACATTTACGTCCGCACTTATCGCATGAACATGCCTGCGGCCTTCTTCATTACGGAACTAATACCGAATCGCAATCTTAGAGCAAGTAAAGATTGCGAATTCCGCCTTTGCCGGGATGGGCTGGATGAGGCTGGCGCTACCAGGGTAGCGACTGAACTCGTACAGCATGTATCCGGCATGGCGGAAACGCAACCGCTTTGCGGCAAGGCCCTTTTGCGTTTATTTGAAAACAGCTCCGTTCCTCGATATTCATATCGGGCTTCCGTCGCTGTTCCCAAATAATTCTCAAAATTGCTCTTGTCGTTGCTTACTCTAAGATTGTGAATCGGTATAAATGCGAATTTGAAAGTTTTTATAACGAAATATTACCGGCATCATTAACCTTTCATTATTTCAATAAATAATTATATCCCACCGTTAGGTTTTTGCAACTGTTTTTCATAAGATAATATAAAAATCCTTACGGCGTCCTGCCTGTCTTTTATCCTATACTCTGCAAAATTAAGCTTGAAAATAAAAAACTGACCGGCATAAAAAATATGCGGGTCAGTCTATAAATCATTGGATTATCGTGGGAAAATTACTTTTTATTGTCCGCGACGGGGGCGTTTTTCTGAAGAACGCCTGCTTCAAGCAGCTTGTCAATAAGATTCTGCATAGAATTGAAGGCGTTCAGAAAACCCTGCGGCGGCATAATGATGCGTTCTTTGCACAGCGGAGTGGGTTCATTCTTGCCATCGGCATCCGGCTGGAGAGTAACAAAATCGAATCTTACCATTCCGCCCGCAAAATGAATTTGACCGATACCATCCGCATAGATTTCTGCTTTGACATTGACATCCATTATTAAGTTCTCCTTTGTTGATTTGACTCAATTCATGTCTGGTTTATGTAGCACGAATTATGGACTATTATACTGTACAAAAAAAAATATGCAAATGCAGGTTTTAAAATTAATATTCTAAACTGATTGGCGATATGAATATCGCCTGAAGAAGGAACGGAAAAAGACGGACGCAAGACACTATCCGCAAAGCGGTTGCGATCTTTTTAGTTTGGATTCGCACTCTTCGAGGCCTTCGGCACCCCGATAAAGTTTTACCGCTGACTCATATACCGGTCAGCGGCCGCCGCGTGAGGAATCCTCATCCTTGCGGCTTATGTTAATTATGCCGTAAATGATGCATATAATCATCGCGATGATATTCAACCAGTAAGCCGCGGTTATTGACCAGTCCCCTATTTCCTGCGGCATATTGCCTCCTGCATTTTATTTTCCATCCGGGAAATACGGTCTCCGGCGGAAAATTATAAGTTCTGATTTAAACTAAATACTCTACACTGCTGAAATTTTTAAAATATACGAGCAGAGTATAATCCGCGAAGTAACTCAGGACAAGTTGAATAACCACTTTTTCTGCCGGAAATAACGCATTAATGTATTTTTAAATTTGCTTTAAACGTCGCAAATAGTATCTTATAATTTTAGAATTTTTTATAAATACGGCTCGCCTGGAGCGATCTGAAAACTGTAACTTAATGAGGATATAAAATGCTTCGCATAATGAAACTGCTTGTAATATTTGCCGTGTTTGCGGCGGCTGGATGTGAAAGTCTGAATCTTACCTGGGATGACGTGCTTGGACGAAGCAAGTCTGATTCCTCGTCTGCCGAGTCACCCTCGTCCAGCAAATATGAGCCAAAATATGCAATGACTTTTCATCAGGTGGTGGAGTACCCCAGAGCGGAGTCAATTGAAAAGGAAATTGTTACTTTCGACGGCAAGAAATTATATATCAACTCCAACTTTTTCGTTTCCAGCCGCGAAGTAATGCGGGCTAAGATGATTGAGCGGAAAGACCAGAAAGACTTCTACGATCTGTCTTTGAATCTGAGTCGGCGCGGCAAAATGAGATGGATGAACATGGTGGTGAATTTCCAGCATTCCGAGATCGCGGTAATGCTCGACGGCATGTATTATAAGTCGTTCACACCGGAAGTCATTACCGATGAAGAAACCGAATGGGTGCTGGTCCCCGGACCGTTTGACCCGGTGACTGCCAAAGGCATCGTAAAATATGCCGAAAAGAATTATGATTACTACAACCCGGACAGCAGAAAATCGTTTTGATCCGTCATCTTTACTTGCGTTGAGAACGCTGCCCGATATCAGCGCCCCAGAGACCAGCGGATGGTTTTTTCCAGAGTCTGACTGAGCGGGAAATTCATTGTCAGGTTCAGCTCTTTCCTGGCGCGCCCGGTACTCGGGACATATCGGGAAGGCAGCACACCTTCAAGAGGACTCTGAAGAATTTTAATTTCGCTGCTGCTGCCAAAATACCGGTTGATCTCCTCCGCCAGTCCGGCAATAGATATCGCCTGCTCCGAGCCGACATTATACGCTCTGTCATTCAAGCCTTTGACCAGAATCGTCCACAGCCATACCGCCAGATCGGCGGCATACATATATGAACGCAAAACTGTACCATCTCCCTTGATGATTATGGGCCGTTTTTCAAGGCAGTCTTTGATAAAATTGCCGACTGCCAGATGTGTATCCAGCGGCAGATACGGCCCGGCAAACGCAAAACAGCGGGCGATGGTAATGTAAAACCGGTCCATGGCGGCATATTCCAGACAAAGCCGCTCCGAATGCAGTTTTCCACGTCCATAAGCGGATTCCGGGCCCTCGAAACCAGAGGTATTCATGAAGTCTTCGGAGATGTTCTCCAATTCCGGCGGCTGGGTACCGTACACTGCGCCGGAACTTATAAAAAGCATTTTTTTAGCGCCGGAGGTCGCCGTGAAATCAAGTATGCGCCGTGTTCCCTCCAGAATCACAGAATACATTTCTTCAGGACGTTCCTGATCCATTTTCAAACTGACTTCCGTCGCCGCATGAATCACATAATCAAAATGGCCGGCTGGAAAAGTAAAGTTGCGAATATCGCCTTGAACAAAAGAAATTTCCTGAAACTCGCGAAATCCAGGATATTCGGATAGAAACTTTTCCGGATTGCGGGACAGCACCGTCAGCGCTGCGCCAAGCGCATACTGGCGGTTGATCAACACAAAACTCTCCAGCAGCCATTTGCCGAAGAACCCGGTGCCGCCGGAGAGAAATATGCGTTTACCGCGTAACTTATCCCGCAAAGGGGTAAGACGCTGAAGAATATCTGCGAAATCTTCACTGGAAATATTTCTACTCATTGTTTTTCTCTCCTCCCGGCGATGCTTTGCCGGAGTCATCATCGTTATCCGCTTTATCCTTAGGTTTGCGGAAAGAATAATTGCGGTGGCTGCAGTAGCTGAATGCTATCGAGATCGGCACACATAAAATCTGGGCGATGACCGGATTCAGGCCGAGCCCGTCAACCAGACAGAACATCAGCACAAACCCCAGCAGCATCGCACCGCCGTAGACCACATAAAAACGTAAATATTCGCGGACGACATTACCGCGAGTTTTGAACACAAACAACTTGTAGCAAATATAGGCATTAGTAATCGCCAGGATATTGCTTGGAATCATCAGCACCAGATAATTAACCCATTGTTTGAGGCCTTCATATAAAACAATGTACACTATAACACCGAAGAGAGTATTCCAGACTCCGGTGATAAGAAATCTGGTTATTCTGCCGGATTCCGCACGCAAATGATGATATTTTTGTATTAACCTTTGCATCAGTCAACTATTTCCAGTCCAAAATCCCTGAGGATGGCTATCTTTATCTGCGGGGAGAACTGCCGGCGCAGAATTCCGGCTACTTCGTCGGAGTAACTGGCGGCCATGACGATCACCGACTCGACCGGATCAGCGCGGAGGTAGTCCGGCGCAACAATCGGCAAATGAGTTGCCGGAGTGAATTTGCCCTGTTTAAATGGCGCGGCATCAACGACATATCTAATTTTATCCGCTATTTTCGTCAACGCGATGATGGCCAGCGCCTGATGTCCGGCTCCCCATATTGCCACTTTTTTTTCTCCAAAACGGTCAATATATCCGTTAATTCCGGCAGCAATTTCAGTTTGATAGTCATAGAAGCTGGAAATATCCAGTTTCCCGCGTTTTTTCACCACAGCGGAAATAACGTAATCATCGCGCAGTTCGCTGCATTCAATAACTTCGAAGCCATTCATATTCAAGGCAATATGCAAAGTTTCACGCGAAAAATACAACAGATGGTCACCGATAAATTCAGAGAATAACTTGCTGCGCAGCATCATGTCAAAATTAGGCACTTCAACCAGTCCGACCGCCCCGTCCGCCAAATTGTCATAGATTGCTTTCAGCGCAGAATTGGGGTCAGGCATATGTTCCAGGAACATCAGCAGTAAAAAAGCGTCAAAGGGGCCGTCCGCCAACACCCCGGATTCGCGGTCTGGGTATCCGCATGATACGTTAAGCCCGTTTTTTACACATTGCGAAACTGATGGTTCGGAATATTCGAGACCATAAGCATCAACATCAAGTGTTTGCAGCAGCGACAGGAATTCGCCGCGACCGCACCCGATCTCGATTATTTTTTTACCTTGCAGAGAATATTTATCAATGAAACCGGCAAACTGTCTGGTTTTTAAATCTTTGATTACCGCGGAAACTGCCGCGGCCCGGATTACTTCTTTATAGTAGGGCACCGGCTCGTTGTTCAACTGCACCAGGCCGCAGCCGGCACACTGGCACACCGTCAGATCGGCGCCTGTCTCTGCCGCCAGCGAAGCCGCATCCGGAAAATTCTGCGCCGCTTTCGGCATATTTCCATAATGCAATAACGGCTTTTCAAAAAAAGCTTTACCGCAGACCCTGCAAGCGCAAACCGGCATATTTATCAATCCTTATTTTCAAAATTAAGCTTTTCGTCTTCAATCGCCAGCGGATGGTTTTTTACCTGAGTCAGGATCGCCCCGACATATTCGCCGATAATGCCGATAAAAATCAACTGTACTGCCGAAAAGAAAAATAAACCAACGACCAGCGGCGCCAGGCCAAGCGTAAAAGTATCCCAGTAGAGAAGCTTATAAATCAGATAGCCGAATGCCAGTAACAGACTCAACCCCGCCAGACAGAACCCGAAAAACGTTGCCAGGCGCAGCGGCAGTTTGGAATGATTGACAAACCCCGACATCGCCATGTCATACAGAGAGAAAAAATTATGCTTGGACCGGCCATGTTTGCGTTGCGGCTGAACAAATTCTATTTCGGTCCTCTTGAATCCGATTTCGCTGACAAAGCCGCGAAAATACGGATTGGGGTCATGATAACGTTTCAGAGCCTCCATGAATTTACGGCTGTAAAGCCCAAACCCGGTGAAATTTTGAATGATATGATCGGTATCGGAAAATTTTGCCAGCAACCGGTAATAGAAACGGCGGATGAGAAACATCAATGGATTTTCTTTGCTTTTGCCTTTTCTGGTCACAACCACCTGATAATTTTCCTCCCATTTGCGGATGAAATCGGCAATCATCTCCGGGGGATCCTGCAAATCTGAGCTCATGAGCACCACCGCATCGCCGGATGCCTGCAGAAAAGCATTATACCCGGACCGGACCGGACCGAAATTATTAGCGTTAAGAATCACTTTGAAATTTTTATCTTTTGCGGCAAGCTGCCGCAGAATATCCCGGCTGCTGTCGGTTGAGCAATTGTCCGCCATGATGATCTCGTATGAATACTGCGGGAACAGGGACAGCGTTTTTACTGTCCGGTCATAAAATTCCTGCAGGTTGCCTTCCTCATTGTAACAACCGCTGACAATACTGATTTTCTTCTTGTCCATGTTCAGTCTCTTTAATTGAAATTTTTCCGACGCAATTTCTCAACCGGAAAGCCGTCTATGTTGTCTCTGGTATAATGATCACTCAGATAGATATCGCACCGGGCGCATGAATAATTTTCATGTTTGCGGTTTTCTAACTGCATCTTCTGAAATTCGAGCCAGCGGTCTGATTCCCAGATTTGCCGCATATTATGCTCATCAATGTTGCCCAGATTGGTGCCTCCAATAAAATCCACGCAACAAGGAGCAGCATCGCCGTTGCTGCGGACAACCATGGTGGTAAACGCCATAGGACAGGCGACTCGTCTGGTACTGTGCTGTTTAATATCTTCTACCGCTGCACCGATACCATCCTGATAGTAATTTTTCATAAAATCGGCGTTGCCGGTTTTAATCCAGCTATGCGGCTTGTCAATATACAATTCATCGGCCACATCCTGATATATCTGAATGAAACGATCATTGTCTTCGCCGTATGTATCCAGCATTTTGGCGCTGACGAACGGTTTTTCTGACTTGTGCTGCTTTTTGATTTCCTGCAATACCCGGAGGTTCTCATGGATGGAGTTGATGTCCATTTTTGAACCGGTAATCTTCTCATGCTTATGCTGGTCGGGCGCATAAATAGACACTCTGGCGTAATCCAGCCGGTATTCAACCAGTTTTTCCGCAATGGCGCTAGTCAGCAGCGAGGCGTTGGTTGTGGTTTCAATCCGTTCGGCGATATCCGCTTCTCTGGCGATTCTCAGCATTTCACAGAAGTCAGGATTAATCAGCGGCTCGCCATACAAGCTGAGTTTCAGAACTTTGAGTTTGGGACCTTCCCAGGCTTGTAATTGCGCAATAATCTTCAGGAACCGCTCAAGCGGCATATTCATCCGGTTGCGGGTAAAGTAATTGTCTTCTTTAATGCCCTGAAAACACTGAACGCACTTGAAATTGCAGCAACTTGACGGTTCAATGAGGACAGTGAACGGCTTTTGCAACGGCAGTATCTCCATGAGATTCTGCCGGTTGGTTGATTTCAGTTCAGTGTACCTGATCATTTCGCAAAATCTTCCTCGTCAAAGGCTTCCGTCCAATTAATCGGCAGCGGTTTGCCGTATGATTTGGACATATACTTGTTTATAAACTCGCGGTCTTCGCCGGAAAGGCACAAACTGCTGTATTTCTGGAAACATTTGATGCTCTGGCCGCGTTTGATAATATCTGCCAGACTTTCCTCAAAAATATTGCCGATGGCGATCGGAATATAAACACATGGCGTCACGTCGCCATATTGAGTTACGTGCAAGGTCGAATCAACACAACCACAGCCTTTGTTGATGCCGTAGGACGGGAAGGTATCGCGATGCAGCACAGGATACTGTTCATGCGCTTTCCTGAGGAATTCCGCGTCTGCTTCATCAATCAGGACTTCATGTTTGCCTTCCCAGGCGCCTGTGGCCCTGGCGACCAGCACATCAACCGTAAAGTCGTTTTCCTGCGCGAATTTAGCCATCTGGATCAGACGGTCAGTCCGGCAATTCTGGTGGGTGACGACGGTCTGGATGACTACGCTCAAACCGGCGGCCTTGGCATTGAGCATGGCATTGATCGCTTTCTGATATGCGCCCTCGCTGTTGCGATTCTCATTATGCCGCTTCTCGTCGTAATCGTCCAGGCTGATTTTGACTTTATCCACTCCGAGCGTTTTTAAATGCCGCGCCATCTCCGGGGTCATGAAGTGACCGTTGGTGCTCATCGCCAGATGAAATTTGTCCGGCTGCATTGCCTTGATCACTTCGTCAAGATCTTTGAAGATCAACGGCTCGCCACCGGAAAGACAGAACTGGCACAGCCCGAGTGCATCCGCTTCGTCGCTGAGTTTCTTCAAGTCGGACGGAGTCAGTTTCCGTTCTTTCTTCGCGAACCGCGCCGCGGTGCAATGCTGGCATTTCAAATTACAGGCATAGTTATAGGCTATATCAATAATCGGAGTGGCGATACCCTGCTGGTGCCGTTCGGCTATTTTTATCACCTTGTCATATACCAGCGGTTTTTCCTGCCGCAATTTGGCCCGTTTGGTGTTTTCAATTTCTTTTTCCTGCATGGCTTTGCTCCTGGCTAAATGATCGCGTAACAGACGGTTTCGTACTCAAGGTTGGTATGGTGCCGCAAATAAATTTTGTATTCAGGAACCAGTTCTTTTATATATAGCGGGATTTCCCACAGATGTTTGAAATCATGGTAAATGCATATTGCAAGCATCGGTTTCTGCGACCTGATGATATTCTGAGATCCGCGCAACGCCTGCGGCTCCGCCCCTTCAATATCCATTTTTATAAAAGTTATTTTTTCGTTTTTAAGCGCGTCGTCCAGCCTGACCACATGTCCGTGAGCTTCGCCTGCGCCGACAGTGCTTTGGGATTGGCCAATGCTGTAAGTGATATCGCATTCACTGTCCCATATTCCAACATTGTAGATTTTAATCCGGTCACATTCCGGCATCAGACGGACATTTTCCTGTAATGCTTTGAAATTGATCGCATCAAGTTCAAACGAAAAGACCTGATCAAATTTTCCATGGGTGCGTGCGGTCAAGTCTCTGAGCGTATCCCCGTTGAATGCTCCGATATCAACAAAACTTTCATGTTCTGAAAGTTTGATTATATCTGCCGGAAAATACTGATGCTTCTCGCAGACATCCACCATGATTTCAATATTCTTCCCGTCACCTAAAACTCTGGCGACAATGGAATTAAAGACCTTTTGGGACTGCCGGTCGGATAAACAGCTGTAAACTTTACAGAGGCGGTCTGCGATTTCATTGTGGTCATGACTCGATAAAAAGCAGGAGGCCGCCAGGTCGTATTTGAAGATCAGGTTAACTGAAGGGAAGCCGCGCTCAGTCATAAAATTAAATACCGGTTTGAATTCACCAATAGTAACAAACACTGCGCATTTATCTTTTATAGCGGTCAACTCTTCCGGGGATATACACTTGATTCCACGAAAACATTTACCCCATTTTGCCTTATCGCTATCGCAGCAGTAATCAATTTTTCTGCCGATACACTCTTCCCAGGTGCTTATCATAGTATTAAAAACTTCACCAATGCCGTAAAACACCACATACTGATATCGCCCGGTCAGGTCTATGAGCTCCTGCTGATAGTTTCTTCTTTTTGCAAGCAGTTCGATAATATGGTTTCGTACTTGCAGATCGCTGCCTGTCATATTGTTCATGGGCATTACTTCTCCCTGTTTATAATCCATTCCAGCAACTCCCATACACATCCGTCGCCGCCGCGCGCCGCCAGATGAACCGTTGCAAGTTCCTTGACTGCAGGAATCGCATTTGACGGACAAGCCGACAAACCGACAAGTTTAATCGCCGGGATATCGTATTTGCCGTCTCCGACGTAGCAGACTTCTTCAAGCACACAGCCGGTTTTCCTTAAAATTTCATCAATTGCCGCCGGTTTGTCTTTACACCCGTTATAGAAGAAGTCCGGCTTGAAGCGTGCATTAAAGAACAGCGTAATCGGGGTTGCCTCTCCGGTGATCAACCCGACTTTGTATCCGCGGCGTTTCAATTCAAACACCGCGTCAATATCCTTGAAATCAATCGTTTTCGATTCGTTGCCGTTGGAATCCACCGAGACCTTGCCGTCAGTCAATACGCCGTCTATGTCTAATAATACCAGTTTTATCGTCAAAGGTCAGACCCCTTTCATATTATTTTTCACTTCCGCTTCATCCAGATAAGGCCACATGTCTTCAAGCGGCTTAGACATCATATTGCCGTCCGGCAGTTTAATTGCCTGTACGCGCGGCGCGGTAACCTGCGACGGAGCGACCCGTATCCGGCAAAGCACTGGATCTTTTCCCGCGAGAACCCGCGTTATTGTACTTTCCAGCGTATCCTGCTTTTCGACCGTTTCCGTCCGTATTCCATAGGCTTTCGCCACGGCGCAAACATCCGGCAGCGTAAGTCCGCTGGACGGGTCGGAACCGACATAAAACCCGCCGAACAGATTGCGCTGGGTTGCCATGATGCTGCCGTAACCATTATTATCCCATATGAACATCTTCACCGGCAGCTTCAGCCGCACGATGGTTTCCAGTTCCTGAATGTTAAGCTGAAACGCGCCGTCGCCGTTGATTAAAATCGTACGCCGGCAGTCATTGGCAATACAGGCGCCGATTGAATACGGCAGTCCGAACCCCATCGAGCCTAGGCCTGCAGCGTTCTTGATCTTCTGCCCCAGTTTCACGCGCATCGCCTGATAGGTGACTTCGCCTGCAGCACCGGAACTTTCCGGAACAATCACATCATCGGCGGTAAGCTGCTTGAACAGTTCATCCGTGAATACATAAAGATTAACTCCGTCTGTGCATTTACGGTATTCGTCGAGCACGACCGGGTATTTGACTTTAAGCCCGGTACAATACGCCAGCCAGCCGGTGTTGCCGGAAGGAGAGAGTTCGCTCTGTTTTGCATTCAGTTCCAACAGCATATGTTTTACGTTGGCGACGACCGGCAGGGTAATATTCTTTATCTTGCGGATTTCAGCCTCATCAATGTCCACCATAACTTTTTGGGCATTGCGTCCGAAGTCCGCGCTATTAAACGCAGTGATGCTGGGGTCCAGTCGGCTTCCCATAATCAACAGGAGATCACTATTCTGGACAATAAAATTAGCCGCCCGGTTTCCCATCAATCCCGGACTGCCGAAATTGAGCGGATGGCTGTAGTCGAACATATCTATCGTTTTCCAGGTGAGCAGCACCGGAATGGAGTTTTTCTCCGCAAACTGGTATAATTCATCCTGCGCACCGGATAGTTTAACCCCGTTGCCGACGAGAATAAGCGGACGCTTCGACAATTTCAACATACTGACGATCTGATCTGCCGCTGAAGAAACGTTGTCCTCTGCCGCCGAAACCGCGTCCGGAATATAACCGCGAAGCGCGGTTTCATCAATTATTGCCGCCTGTACGTCAAGCGGGATGTCAAGCCATACCGGACCCATGCGTCCGGTAGTAGCAAGATGCCATGCTTTTTCCAGGTGATAGCGGATTTCAGCAGGCTCAAGCACCATCGCTGCATATTTTGTGATGGGGGAGACAATTGAAACAATATCCACCTCCTGAGATCCCATCTGCCGGACACCGGTGCCAATTTTCAAATCAGCGCGTTTCGCTTGTCCGGATATGAAAAAACAAGGGGTGGAATCGATAAAAGCGGCCGCGACGCCAGTCACGGTGTTGGTGCTGCCCGGCCCCGACGTGACAATTCCGACGCCGGGAGTGTTAGTGTGCTGTCCATAAGCCTCCGCGGCGATGGACAGCGCCTGCTCATGCAGAAAACACACATAATTCAATTTGCCGTTTCTTCCAAGCGAGTCGTCAAGATGCATCGCACCACCGCCAGGCAGCATAAAAGTCTGACTGACCCCTTTCGACACTAAAAAATTCATCAAATAATCTGAAAGTTTTATCATATCCGGCACACTGTAAATAGTTTTGTTTAAATGCTTTTCCGGTTTACAATATTATTGTTTTTCCGAAGCGCAAGGGTCTGTAACTTTAATAACGGCAAAAAAAGGCGGTCGGAGAATCGTTCTCAGCCGCGCATTTTTTTCCTGGTAGACAGTTCCCGTTCAGTAAAGGTGCGCACTCCGGTGCCAAGACAGCTTTCCATCGTCCGTATTTCTTTGACGATGGTTATCAGTTCTGCCGGTTCCACTGATGAACTTTGATCGGAACCGTACATTTTACGGTCAAGCGTAATATGCCGTTCAACCGAGACCGCTCCCAGCGCAACCGCGCCCAGCGTGGCGGTATTACCCAGTTCATGGCTGGAATAGCCGACATCGCAACCGTAGCGTTTGCGCAATTCCGGAATAAGCAACAGGTTGGCTTCATGGGGTTCCATCGGATAGATGGAGACACAGTGCAACAGTTCAAACGGGCATTTGTGCTTCCGGAAGATCTCCACCGCCGCGTCGATTTCCTCCCAGGTGCTCATGCCGGTGGCGATATATGTATATCTGCCTTCTTCGGCGACAGCTTCAAGGATGGGCAGGGTCGTCAGCACCGGCGACGCTATTTTATTATACTTCAGGTTGTACTGCCGCATAAATATCTGGGCATCCACGTCCCAGGCGGAGAAGAACCAGTCAATATTGCGCTCTTTGCAATACTGGTCGATTTCATCATATTGCGCCTTGCCGAATTCGAGACCTTCTTTTTGCGCGCGCTGAGTCGTTCCCCAGGGGCTTTGGCGCGCGGTATCGAGAAATTCACGGGTATAAACTTTATCAATCGTGCGCTTCTGAAACTTTACGGCGCTGCATCCGGCGAGCACCGCCACGTCAATCAGCCGCTTGGTAATGTCCATATCCCCATTATGATTTATCCCTATTTCGGCCGTGATAAAAACATTTTTAACTGACATCTTTCCATCCTTGGTTTAATATATTGTGCTAATTCACTGATTATGTCCGTACTGTTCCCGGCCAAAACTGCGGAAACGATTCATCCTTAATTCTTTCCTCCCTGATTAAGAAAATCGCTGATTTTAAGAATCATGTAATCCAGCATTTCATTCGTCATTCCCGGATACAAGCCGATCCAGAAACTGTCCTTCATTATTTTGTCCGTATTATCCAGTTTGCCTGCTATCCGGAAATCACTGCCCGCCTTTAGTATATCAAAACATGGATGCCGGGTCAAGTTCCCGGCGAAAAGATTCCGGGTTTGTATCTTGTTTTTTTCAAGATATTCAACAATTTCGTTACGGCTGAAGTTGATTCCGTCATGCAGAGTAATCAAAAAACCGAACCATGACGGAACGCCTTCCGGCAGTGCGCGCGGCAGAATAAGGTATTGCTCAAACGCGTTGAGACCGTCAAACAGCCTCCGGAAATTGTGTTTGCGTTTTTCCACAAAATCCGGGATTTTTTCAAGCTGGGCGCAGCCGACCGCAGCCTGCATATCCGAAACTTTCAGATTATATCCGAAATGGCTGTACACATATTTGTGATCGTAACCGAAAGGCAGCGTTCCATATTGTCTGGCAAAACGGCACTTGCAAGTATCATCTTTGCCACTTTCACACCAGCAGTCACGGCCCCAGTCACGCATGGAGAGCATGATTTTATTCAACAGCGGGTCATCGGTATAAACCGCGCCCCCCTCACCCATCGTCATGTGGTGCGGCGGATAAAAACTGGAAGTGCCGATATCGCCGAAGGTACCGGTGAACGCATCGTCATAACGCGAACCCAGCGAGTCGCAATTGTCCTCGATCAGCCACAAACCATTTTCCCCGCAAAATTCTTTAACTGCGTTGATATTGAATGGATTACCCAGCGTATGCGCCAGCATCACGGCTTTAGTTGCAGGCGAAAGCGCGGTTTTCAGGCATTTGATGTCTATATTGGCGGTGTCCAGTTCCACATCAGCAAAAACCGGTATCGCGCCATACTGGATGATTGGCGAAACGGTTGTCGGGAAGCCCGCCGCGACAGTAATAACTTCATCGCCTCTTTCAATCCTGCGGTCACCCAGCAGCGGAGAAGTCAATGCCATAAACGCCAGCAGATTGGCGGAAGATCCGGAATTTACCAGCAGCGCAAACCTGATACCCAGATATTCCGCCAGCCGCTGTTCAAATTCCCGGGAGTAACGCCCGTAGGTAAGCCAGAACTCCAGGCTGGAATCCACCAGATTGACCATTTCGTGTTCATCGAAAACCCGCCCGCCGTAATTGACTTTTGATTGGCCCGGAATAAATTCTCTGCTGGAACTGTCATGTACCAGATGGTAATATTCTTTTACCTGTTCCAGAATACTCTGCTTCAGTTTTTCCGCTTTAGCTACTTTGTCCATTCGAGATGCTGCCCTTCCGCGGCTTTAATATAAAGTTCGATATCTTCTTCAGAAAGAATTGCATTGTTTTCATAAAATTCACGGTACCAGTTGGCGGTACGGGCAAAAATCGTCGCGCTATCCCAGGCTCCATGCCATTTCAGGAATGTCGCGGCTTTGGAACAGTCCAGTTTAAGCAGTCCGGCTTCATGCGGCTGTTCCAGGTTGCCAGGCACGGAGTAATTGACATCAGGCCAGGCAAGTTTCATTCGTTCCACTACCTCATGAACCGCAATGACTTCGGCGTCATCCGGGCCAAAATTCCAGGGGCCGGAAAATTCGGGCTTGCCTTCCAGCAGTTTCTGTCCAAGCTGCAGATAGCCGCTGAGCGGCTCCAGCACGTGCTGCCAGGGACGCACTGCATGTTGATTGCGAATATCTGCGGCCTTGCCCTGTGCGGCAGCTTTCATAATATCCGGAATAAGCCGGTCAGCCGCCCAGTCCCCGCCGCCGATAACATTGCCCGCGCGGCAGCTGGCAAGCAGCGTATGATGCTTACGTCCGTATTCCGACGGGTTGAAAAACGAATTTCTATAGGAGGAGGCAACCAATTCGGCGCAGCCCTTGGAGGCACTGTACGGATCATAACCGCCCATCGCGTCATTTTCACGGTAACCCCACACCCATTCGCGGTTTTCATAACATTTATCACTGGTAATATTGACAATTGCCCGCACCGAACTGCATCGGCGGCAGGCGTCAAGTACATTAACGGTGCCGATCACATTGGTTTCAAATGTTTCCTTCGGCTGGGTGTATGACAGCCTGACCAGCGGCTGGGCTGCCAGATGGAAAACAATCTCCGGGGAAAAATCAATAAATACCCTGTCCATTTTTTCCGGGTCGAGAATGCAGCCGTTTACAGAATTTATATCCGGCGAGAGCAGGTCATAGTGGCTGGGCGTTGTCGGCGGCGGCAGGGCATAACCTGCAACTTCCGCGCCAAGTTTCTTCAGCCATAACACCAGCCATGAACCCTTGAAGCCGGTATGCCCGGTCACCAGTACTCTTTTTCCGGAATAAATATTGCCGAACATTTACCATGCCTCCGTCCACGGGGCTTTACCCGCCTGCCACAGGGCATTAAGCAAACTGTGTTCGCGGGGGGTATCCATGCATTGCCAGAAACCTTCATGTTTGTAAGCTTCAACCTGATGGTCAGCGGTAGCATTTATCATCGGAGCATGTTCAAAAAAAACATCCTCGTGTTCGGAGATATAACGTTTAATAAAACTTTTTTTCAAAACCATGAACCCGCCGTTGACATAGCCCTCATTCGGCGGTTTCTCGTTGAACCGGTTGACCTGGTTGCCATCCAATTCTATTTCGCCGAACCGGCCGGCCTGGTGGACTGCCGTAAGCGTCAACAGCCGGTCATGCTTCAGATGAGCTTGATACAAGGCCTGAATATCTATATTTGCCACCGCATCGCCATAAGTTAGAAAAAAATCTTCGTCGCTGTCCTTGAGATACTGCCCGGCGCGAACGACGCGTCCGCCGGTCATCGTTTCCAAACCAGTATTCGCCAGCGTAACCTCCCACTCTTCCTCTCCTGAATGATTGTGGTAGGCGATTTTGCCGTGCTGCCCGAGAGAAACAGTGATGTCGGCGGCATAGGCGTGATATTTCAGAAAATAATCAATAAAACATTCACGTTTGTACCCCAGGCAGAGGATAAATCTGGTTACCCCGAATGCAGCATAAGTTTTCATGATGTGCCAGACGATAGGCTGAGTTCCGATAGGTACCATCGGCTTGGGAAGCAGTTCCGTCACATCCCGGAGCCGTGAGCCCATCCCCCCGCAGAGTATCATTACCGGAGGCATTTCTTTCGTTGCTTCTATCTTCTTCATAAGCAGGCCCTTTTCCAAAAATAATCCGAACATCAGAAATTTATGATTTTCATGAACAGTCCGGTTTTCCCGGATTCTGTAATTTAAGTGTCCGCAAAATAAAAATCAACTTTATTTAAAGGAAATATCCCAAACAGATTGGGGGGGAATGAGCTTCCACAGTCGTTGCTTTCTATTTCCGCGGAAAAAATCTTTTGTCGATATCGGTTTATCTATACAATCTCTATCTGAAAAAATAATTGCCTTTTCCTGTTTTTATGTGTATAATAATTGTTACAAAGAAGATATAATTAAATCGAGGAGGATTTAAGTATGTCAGAAATTGGCGCTAAAATCAAGAAACTGCGCAAGTTGAATAACTGGACACAGAAGATGCTCGAGAAAAAGACCGGAATTCCTCAGGGTCAGATATCTGACTATGAAAGCGGGAAAGAAAACCCGAAACTGGATAAAATTATCAAATTTGCCCAGGCGTTCGGAGTTTCTGTCGCCATACTGGATGAAGCACTGATGAATACCGGTTCGGAAAACGACGACATCTGCCTCTGCCGCGGATTCGACAGTGCTGGAAAACGCATCCTTGGGAAAATCAGGATGCTTTCAGAAGAGGAACGCTGGGCGCTGTATGACCATATCGTGAAGAATATCCCGAATGCGTCCGGACTGTCTCAGGAAATCGAGCAATAATTATCTGCCGATCAAAAACTCCTATAACCAGCATTTGCAAAAGCCAGGTTATAGCGCAACAAACCGAAGAAGTATTCGCATACTGCGAAGGTTAACTATATTCTATTTCTTTCTTTACCTCTTTAATTTAATCATAAAGATGGGTTGATTCCCCGATGCTCTGCATCGCAGATGCTAAAATAAATTTTCGACCAGTCCGAAGAACGTGGGAGTTCGTGCGTAATACCCAGTATGCTTGCATCGGGGATAGCCTGAACGGCAGAAAATTTTTATTGATTTGATCATTAAACTATAACAGCAATTCGCATTTTTCAACTGCAAGCCATTAGTGTGTTTTTTCATTAATTCTGTTTAACCATTCAAAAATAATTTTTGCATACTGGAATATTTCAGTATTAAGCCTTATAATCTAGATGGAGTGTTGTTAAATTATTAATGGATTTTATGATCAGGGTGATATGGATTAGTTATGCGATATGGAATAATTAGCGATATACATAGCAATATAGAAGCGTTGACCGCCTCTTATGAGGGGTTGCTTAAATGCAATTGCGACAAAATCATTTCGCTCGGAGATATCGTCGGTTACGGGCCGTCGCCGTCTGCATGCATCGATTTTGTCAGAAAGCATAACATACAGTCGCTCAAGGGCAATCACGATGCATATACGGCTGACACATCCGACGGGAAAGACTGGAATGTCCAGGATTATGTTCGCAACTCTATTTTATGGACCAGGACCATGCTGCATAAAGACCAGATTGAATGGCTGCGGCAACTGCCGTATGCGTTAAAATTGGACAATTTACAGTTTGTTCATGCTTCAATGGAAACGATGGACGGCGAATACTGGCCCTATGTCCTGGACCAGAAAACCGCGCTTTTCCATTTCTATTTGCAAGAAACCGATATTGCGTTCTGCGGTCATATCCACATCCCGCTGCTCTTTACTTACCGCAAAGGCGGCATCGTCATGGAAATGCTGAAAGAGAAAGAACTTTGCGAAGCCAATGTGAAATATCTGGTCAATCCTGGTGCTGTCGGTCAGCCCCGTGATTCTGACTGGCGCAGTTCATCGGCAGTTTATGATTCCAGCACCAGGAAAGTTATTCCGGTCCGGGTCGAATACGATGTCGCTGCCACGCAGGAGAAAATCCGCCAGGCAGGACTGCCTGTGGCTTTAGCAGAACGACTCTCCCGCGGTTGTTGATATCCATTTAACGCCATATTTTATCATATTTTCTTATAAAAATGAAAACCGAGGCACCAAAAAGTACCATTAGCACGAAGAATGTCAGGTAACCGAAAAATGGGTTGATGCCGATGTGATGGCACATATTCGTCATTTCTGACATGCCGCCGACGCCGGTGAAAAATGTCGGCAGTGCTATTGATATAACAAGCGCATTCAAATTCTTCATCATGACGTTCAGGTTGTTGCCTACCACCGAGCCGCGGGCATCCATCAGTCCGGAAAGAATGTTGGTGTAAGTATTCGCCAGCGACTGGCACTGTTTGTTGTCAATCACGATGTCATCTAAAGTCTCGACATTATCATTGCTGAACCCGATCCTTGCGGCGCTGACTTTCAGTTTGTCGAGAACTGTCGAGTTGTCATTGATCGCATTCAGAAAATAAACGAGGCTTTTCTCCAAAGTGAACATATTCAGAAAATACTTGTTGTCCATGGATTGATTCAGTTTGGTTTCTATTTCATCAGAAATCATGTTGATTATCTTAAGATGCGAAATGAAATGAGTAATCGCCGAGTGGATTATTTTGATCAGCACATCTGAAATAGTTCTGACGTTGTTCGACATTTTGGACTCGAACAGCGAAACGTGCTCCGCCGTTATGATTATTAACTTGTCTTTGAAGACAAACAGTCCTATCGAAAGAACTTTGAACAGCAGATTGTCGGCAGCGGAATAGTTCTTCGGCACTTTCAGAATGATGGTTACACATTTCTCCTGGTATTCAAAACGGCCGATCTCGTCTTTGTCCGTAGCCGACCGCAAGTCGTGTTCATCAATTTCGTGAATAGTTTCCAGCTCCGCGAGTTCGTCCGCCGTCGGCTTTTCATAGAGAATCACTTCACCGCCGTCAGCGTCCGGCAGAAGCTTGCCATCCTTAATTCTCATATAGGTCTTCATAAGCTCAAACCTCTTTTGGGGTTATTTGCGGTTTTACAGCAGTGAGCGCGAAAAAGCCGGCAAGAGCGTCGCGTCCGGTATCGGCCAGGGTATCGTATTTCCTGACATCCGTAAATCCCGCCCGCAAACACATTGCTTTAAGATCGTCCAGTTTGTACGCCTGAATCGAAGTGGAACAGCGCGTGACTTCGGCGGTTCCGGCATCAATGATAAAAACACGTTCAACCGCAACGCGCTGCTTTTCAATCCAGAATGTTTCTTTCAATACCAGATGCGGACTGTCGGAAAACAGACCGGAAACACCGCCGCTCCAAAACAAGCCTTTCGTGCCGACAGTTTTAACATATTCGAATGCTGACGGCTCAATGAGCAGTATACCGCCGGGCTTCAGCGCATTAAAAGACTTTTCAAGGATTTTTGTCGCGTCCTCCGGCGAGAAAACGTTAAATTCCCCGAACAGCAGCATGACCAGATCAAAATCACAGCCGTATTCAACGGTTTTGATATTACCCAGCACATAATCCGGTTTTATCTGCGCAGTTCCGGCTTGAGCATTGGCGTACTCAATCGAAGCCGGAGAGAAATCTATGCCTTTACATTCACATCCAGTTGCCGCCAGCCGGAAAGTATAAAGACCTGGACCGCAGCCCAGATCCAGAATCTTACCGGGTTGTTTATCCAGCAAATTCTGAAATATCCATTTAATGTGCCGGTCTATAATTGAAAATCTGCGGCTTGCCCAGTCGTGATCCTGGGAAAGATGCTCCTGCAACATACGGCGGCTGAACCGCGCCTCATCCCAGGGAATTTTCTCGCCTTCCGTCCATGGCACAGGCGGAAGTTTCCGCCCGATGATATCTTTTATCGCAAGATGATTTTCCATAAAGGCCTTAACTTTTAAATTTGTTCAGTCCGCAACCGGAGAATTATTCAGATACGAAAAAGTGTCGGCAATTGTGTGCCGTCACCATATCTATAATTACTTCAACGGTATGACATTTTTGGCTCCGGGTGCCGCTGGAACCGGCAGCGGCGGTGATGTTTGTGCTGTAGGATCTTTTACCGGAGCTTCTGCCGCAGCTTTCGCGGCGGCGGCTTTCTGCTGCTTTTCAACTAGCTCCATAGTCAATTTATGGACTTTTTGCGTGGTATCGGCCAGCAGTTTGCGTGTTGCCAGCATGGATTTCTGCTGAATATCCGGCTGCTTATCAACGAGTTTCCTGCCGATTGGAGATTCGTAAAATTTGATAAGCGCATCAAGTTCTTCCACTGTAAAAGCTTCAGCGTATAAGTTGACAAACTGGTCTTTCAACTTATCCCAGTTCACTTCTTTATTTATCAACTCATTTACCGCTTTGTTAATTTCTTCAGCATTCTGAGGCGGCCTGGCCTTAAGCTGGCGGGCCAGCATATCCATCTGAAGCTTTTTCATCTGTTCAGAAAAACGGGTGACGGTCTCGCCTATTTTCAAAACCGGCATCAATTTTTCGGCCTGTTCTTTGCGTTTAGCCAGATCGGCAGCAGCGGCTTTTTCCTGCTTCGACTTATCATCAGCACATTTTACTTTGCTGTCGTTATCTTCTTTCTTTTCAACCGATGAACAACCGGTTATCCACATTAAACAAACCAGCGCTGACATTACAGACAGATACTTTCTCATGCTATCCTCATTCATTTAATTTTTTAATGCATTGTCACAAATTTCAAAACAAACATACAGTCCATTTTTAATAATTCAAGCAGGCATCATTACTTGATCTGTCGCCGGATGGAGATCCATATTCTGGACTCTTGCGCATCTTCCCGTACCCGCATGGAGACTCCCGGACATTTTGGACATCTTGGACACATGCTTCGCACAACACTTTTTCATAATATGTACATCGTGACCTGGACATTCTGGACAGGCTCTGTGCAGACCAGTTTTGCCGTTGTATGGCATTTTTGCCAAAAACGCCTTATTCTGCCAGTTTTGGCAAAACTGGCATAATGTTTTATTTTGGACACCGCTTACCCTTCCCGCAGTCGCGGGAGACACCAGTCCTGCACAATGTGTTTGGGAGTACTGTGAAGACTGGGAGGTCTGGGAGGTATTTTATGGTTTCATACTTTCCACTTGGCCCCTTTTCTCTCCCGCAGTCGCGGGACCCGCAAGCGGGGCAAAACCCTCAACTCCCGCATCCGCGGGCTTTCCCCATTTTGCACAATCTGGACACTGCTGAGCAGAACCGTTTTCCTTTGCCTTTCCAGTCACCAGTCACCAGTCACCAGTCACCAGTCACCATTCACCATTCACCAGTCACCAGTCACCAGTCACCAGTCACCAGTCACATTCTTTTATTTTGGACACTGCGTCACCTCATTTTGGACACATGTTTTGCAAGTTTTAAATTGCCCATCCCTGGGAGCGCCGGTCGTCGGACCGGCTTTA
>CAIPAT010000133.1 GCA_903863035.1 uncultured Lentisphaeria bacterium | reverse complement strand
TACTTTTTTATTTCACTCTGCTGGAACTTTCTGGGAAGAAAAACAGTGGTGACCGGGGCGGTTAAAGAAAAATTCCTTGCTTCATTCGAACTTACCCGCAAGTCAACCGTCAACGGCTCCGGATTTATCTTCCGCACGAGCACCCTGGTCAGAAATAAATCATCTTTAACACGCAGCGCCTGAGCATGTTCAATAAAAACCGGATATACTTTCTCATTAAGATTGAGCATGCCGAATTGTTCCGGCCCGCAGGGATATTTAGTCAGCGGGTTCCAGGAGGATATTTCCTGATGCGGTCTTTCCATCCTTACCACCTGGAAATTCCATGGCTGGCTAAACAATGCGTCACCCCATCCATTCAGAGAAGCGAACGGAATAGACATTTCCACCGTCCAATGCTCGGAATCCCGGCTCGTTTTCACCTGCATGTCTTTTAAATTGCCGCCCCGGTAAAACCATCCGATTTTACCCGGTTTCCAGTCCATGAAAGTATCCGAATATTCTCCGGCCGCATTGATGCAGATGTCGTAGTATTTATTTTGACGATTTATGGGGGCGGCCAGCAGGACATGAACCACGTCCTGATTTTCGATGTCCTTATCCACTTTATTCGGTTCAGGTAAAGCCGAGACTGAGATTTTTGCCATTTCCGATTCATGACAGACGATCGCGATAAAAATATTTTTTTCATCATACCCGATCTTGAACTCGGTTTTCTCTTTGGTTGCCGCATTGCTGCCGATCAGAGTGAAATCAGTCTGCAATGGTGTTGCCTGCCATTGTGCATCGTCAAGTTTGCCATCAATAGTCGGCGGCGTCTTGAACCCGGCAGCACAGACGTTCCGCTTGGATGCCTGGAATACATCACCAGGTTCTTTGCTATAAGTTATTTCGACATCAGCCGCCATTCCAATAGCGGCCAGAATCAGTAAAATAAAACCGGCAACACTTTTCCTCATCATTGTCTTCACCTTTCTGTTATTTATTAATCTTCAACCTTTATGGCCTGGTATTATATGCGCTGTTTTGACCGTTGAAAGTTATTTCCGACATCCCTGCCGCCGCCACATGTCCATCGGCACAGACAACATTGGCTTTCCGGCTATGTCTGTATTCAAACGCCGACGGCGTGCCATTAAAATCACGGTACCAACCCTCAAAGATAAAAGTCCCAGTATCAGAGCCCCGTCGCCCGAGGGCATCCGCGTACATGATCATCCGTTCTGGCGGACGCTTAAGGGAACGATCTGTGGGAATTGCGCGCTGCAGCGCATCAGCAACGCTAGAGCCAAAACAATTATTCCCGCAATAATCGATATTTGTTATAACTGCCGTTGAGCAATAACCAGCGTCTTGACTTGGGCAATCTATAATGGAATAGTCATACACAGCATAACCGCTACCTTGTTTTAACTTCAAATAGTCAGCACCAAAAATATTAGTATTGATAAACCATGAGCCCTTTACCTCATAACATCCAGAGAAATCACTTGTGTAATTAATGGATGCAAGCCCTATTTGTTTCAAATTGTTTATGCACACGGACGCCTTGGCCACATTTTTGGCCATTTGTAGTGCCGGCAGCAGCATCGCCG
>CAIPAT010000132.1 GCA_903863035.1 uncultured Lentisphaeria bacterium | reverse complement strand
TGCGTCTGGATGCTGAAGGCAAAATCGCCACCGCTACCAAACTCAGCTATAACAGCAATCGTGATCTGACTTCCGTGGACAATGGCGAACAGAGCATGAGTTTTAGTTACAACAGTTTCGGCAAGCCGACCCAGGTAACGGATATTTTCAACCGTGCCGCTAAGTTTGAATATGATAAGTATAATCGGCTGAAAGCCGCTACCGACCCGACCGGAGTCCGCACTGTTTACAGCTACAGTCCGTCAGGGATGATTTCGGAAATCAAGCGTTTCTCCTCTCTGGATGAAAAAGAGTTGCTCTCCTCGCTTAAGATCAGCTACGATATAGATGGCCGAGCTGTTTCATACACCGACAATCAGGGTCGCGTGAAGAAGCTTGAACATGACAGCATGGGCCGTGTAATCGCCGAATATTTCCCGGACAATACTGCCGTCAAATATTCCTACACTGTGACCGGACAGCTTCAGAAGGTGCTTGATCAGAATAAGAATCCGATAGCATTCGAGTGGAATAAGTTTGGCCGCATCGCCGAAAAGACTACTGCCGCTAATCAGGAAACCGACTATAATTATGACAAATACGGCCTGCTCCAGTCAGTCATCAGCAAACTGAAAAGCAGCAAAACCGCTGACCGTGAGATAAAATATACCTACGATGCTTTCGACCGCGTAACCAGCATCGATTACGGCAATGGACAGATTAAGACTTTTACCTATGACTCCTGGGGTAAAATCCTTCAGGAAGCCCAAGCCGAAGGTAAGAAAGTCTCTACAGCCGACTTTAAGTACGACCAGTTTGGCCGTCTGATTAAGAAAACTGTTTCTTCCACCGGAGAAGCGGGTAAGGCTGATAAAGTTTGTTATGAATACAGTTATGACCGTTACGGCAAACGCACAGAACGGTTAGTTACTTTCAACGACGGGCAGAAGCGCAAATCCGAATGGGTTTACGATAAATATGGTCGTCTGACCGCGATGAACGATGAGGGCAAAACCGTCAGTTATACTTACGACAATCAGTCCAGAATCTCCGTCCGCAAAGCCGATAATATTCCGGTTTACTACACTTACACTCGCTTTGGACAGCTTGAGACCAAGTCATTAGGTTCGCCGTTCTCCTGCATGGGCGGCAACTCCGTCGACAGCAAACCGATTGCCTATATCAAATACTTCTACTCTCCCGACGGTCAGATCACTGCCCGTGATGTTAACGGCAATAAACAGGATTACAAATACGACCGGAAAGGACAGTTGCTGGAAGTGGTTGATGCTACCGGCAAGGCAGTTGAACAGTATGTTTATGATGCCGCCGGCAATATCCTGTCCAAAACGATTGACGGTAAAGTAACGACCTACAAATATGACAAGGCGAACCAGCTTGTCAGCAGTACTGATGCAACCGGCAAAGTTACAAATTACGACTATGACGCCGCCGGGCGTTTGACTAAAGAAGGCGACAAATCATATGTCTATGGGTGGCTAGATAAGGTTGTCAATGTTTCCGAGAACGGCAAGCCATCAGCAAGTTTTGAATATGACATAGACAACCAGTTGTCTTCAAGGACTGACGAGAAAGGGAAAGGTGAATCTTTTACATGGGATGGTTTGGCACTTATCAGTCGGAATGAAAATAACTATATCAACGAACCGGCTATTACTGGAGGTAATCCGATACTTGCATTCTCAAAATACAAATCCCAAGTATTGTTCGATGATTTACTTGGCAACTCTTTGGGTACTGCGGAAAAAGATAAATACAGAGCTATTCAGCGTGATGCTTTTGGTCAGGTACTTGACAGCAAAGCCGAAGATGAATTGAATTTCTTTACTGGAAAACCACAAGTTGAAGGTCTCGGCTATGCGTTCCTGTTCCGAAACTACCGCTCCGAACTCGGCAAATGGCAGACTGCCGATCTGATGGAATACCCAGACGGTTGGAATAACTTAGCTTATGTAAATAATAATGTTACTATGTATATCGACTGGCAGGGCGCAGGATGGATATATACTACTCATACAGCTTCTTGGGATGCTGCAGCTTATACTGCAACGGCATCAAATCCATATGAAGAGGTTACATATCCAGGAGCGAACAATGGCGGGAATCGTGGTGTTGCTGTCTTAGGCAGTTCCACATATAATAGTATGGCATCTAATTTTGCGGAATCAGTAACAACTCCAACCAATCTGATATCAAGTGATTGGTTCAATGTATCATCCAGTACAAGAACGAATTTATATATGACCAGTTTTGATGATGAAGGCAGACCTGACACTCGTTCTATTATTCCGGATACAACGACATATTATTGGTGGTTTCGCGTATTTTCAGTTACTGGTTACGCCAAATATTCCTTTACATATCAAACTAGAATATGGGAATAGCAACATGACGAAAAAGAGTTCGCTAATTATTGTTGTAAGTGGCATTCTTGTTGCACTTTTCTTCATGTATATTTTAAATATTCAGGAACCAAATCATAAAATTGAGGATACTAAATTAGAGTTTAAATTAGCAACGGGTAGCAGAACCCCGCTGGTTGTTCCAGAAATTTACAAGATATGCAAAGAAAGCGGCTTGCTGGCAGAATATTTTAATATTTCTCCTGAATATTGGCGCAAGCCTGATAACAAAATATTAGAGGGATATAATAAGCTGGAAACTGCTGGAGTATTTAACATTCTAGAACAGAGTATTACGACAAAGAGTGTGCGAGACGTTTCAAATTTCACGGCTCAAGATTACGTTTCAGGTATTCATGCACTTAAAGCGTTATTTTATTTTAGTAAAGTAGGAATTCTTGAAAAAATAAAAAATGGGAAACAGAAAGAAGCCGGGAAACAAATAGATATATTAACTTTGGTTGCTTTGGAATATCCAACAGGCACATTTATTGGAGACAGAGAAATATTCATAAATACCTGTAAGTATCTATTGCGCGAACAATTAATGTCTTGCCGGGACGATAAAAGAAGCAATTGACTGATTTCTTAGGGTCAGATTTAGTCTGGGTGTTTTTCGTGCTTGAATTTACCGGGCAAAGCGTTCCCTGATTTTAACGCTGAGTTGTTTGAAAATTTCACTTGGGATGGTCTCGCGCTGATCAAGCGCGATTCGACTAACTTCGTGAACGAGTCCGCAGTTACCGGCGGCAATCCGATTCTGGCCTTTGATAAAGACAGTTCCAAGGTGTTGTTAGAGGACATGCTGGGTTCGTCTGTAGGTTCCGTGGAAAACGGCAAATTCAATGCTATTGATCGTTCAGCGTTTGGCGAAAGCAATTCCGACCGTGAATTGAATTTCTTCACAGGCAAGCCGCAAGTTGAAGGCCTGGGGTACTCGTTCCTGTTCCGTAATTATCGCGCCGAGCAGGGAAAATGGCAGACCAGTGATCCGATTGGTTATCCCGATGGCTGGAATAATCTGGCGTATGTGAATAATGGGGTCAATACGCGCGTTGATCCATTGGGACTATGTACTAACATATACGCTGATTTATGGGATCCTATTTCAAATCAATTTGTTCATGCTAAAATTGGAGAAACACCTTGTGGGTCAGAAAGTCTTGTTTCTACCACGCAATCCGCCTGGATTCTTTTCGGCGCTACGGTAACGATCCCTTGCCACACAGGCATAAGCGGTTCTTTATCTCCACAATCGGCATCAGTTACATACAGTGCTTCATATACTTACGAAGGAGTGACTTTGGGAATATCATTTAGTGGTACAAGCGTAAGTCCAACAATAAATCTTCCTTCCTATGACTGTGGGAAAAACCTCAATGCACATCCTGGTTCCAAAGAGTATAGTCTAGAATACTGCGTTGTTACGGAGATTTATAAGTGGACTTATACATGTGGCAAGTCACCAACATATCGTACAGTGTCTCATGTCACATGGAGTGCTGTTTGTACTAGAACCACCGCATGCGAGTAAACAGCTTGTGCCATTTGTTTTCAACCAATTTATTGACATTAATGGAGATATTTTTATGTTTATGATGCGAAACATTGTGCTGTCGGTGCTTTTGTTTTTTGGCGTATCGTGCGCAAATGAGCAAAATGACCCTTCGCAAAAAGCCCGCGCGCTTCTAAAGCAAGGCAAAGAAAATTTGAAACGTATAAGCAGTAAGGCCACATTGGTGATTAAGCCTAATCCCAAGATAGAAACATATACTCGCATCTACAACAAATGGAATCCAAGCGGCACAAATGATCAGAGGATTGAAACCTATTCAGGCAAGATAGACGCGTCTTCCAGCGCGTCTGTTGTTTCCATACAGATAAAAAATAGCGGGGGGGATTTTTATATTTTTGGAAACATGGCAATAAAATCGCCGGAATCATTAACTCCTTTGCCTAAAGATATTGAAAAATACGAACAGGGAGAGAATGCAACATACTACATGGCAGACGGCTTTCACGGAGGGATCCCGTGTTATATTATAACAAAAAAAATACAAGCAGATGATGAGAGATATAAGAGCTTTATAAGATTGATGCCAAATTTTATGAAAAACAATAAAACCCCGGAAGAGTTAAAAGAATTATTCAGGAGTCAGTTCCCATCCACTGTAATTAGTTATATCGGGAAAAATGATGGGTTTATTTATGAATATACTCACTATAATGTTAATGGAAAACAAACAATATCTTTCGAATATCGCGATGTTGAGTTAAATATGCCTTTAGACGATAACCTTTTTAAGGTTCCTGAAAATTGTACTGTCATAAAACCAAAGAACAATGATGAATTTAATAAAATTGTTAGTGAACTTAGTAATAAAGGTTCAAAATCCCCACAAAAGTAATTTGCTTGGTATCTGGTCAGATTTAGGTTTTCGTGTAGTGTGAAATCGGTGTGAAATCGGTGTCAAACTTTAATTTTAGTGTTTTCGTTGCTTGGTATTTTGTTTTATCGTTAACGATTTGTATTTTTTGTGTCTGAATTTACGGGGCAAAGCGTTTCCGGATTATAAAGGATTTGTCGATGGTTTCAGTGTGCAAACAAACTTATCAAGACCAGGCCGGACGGCAGGCCGCTTATAACTACAGCGATCTGCGCGGCATCCTGAAAGTTAAAGACTTCGCCGGACTGGAAACCTCCACTTACTTCTTTCGTCGTTATGACGTTTCATACAACGGCAAAATCCGCCAGGTGGTTGACGCGAAAGACCGCGTGGTGCTGAACTGCCGTTATGACAAAACCACCGGCGAACTGTCCCGCGTCCGCGATATGGCGGACAACGAGACCTACTATGCCTATGATAAAAACGGCTGGCTTTCTTCGGTATCGCGCTCGGTTCCCGGCGGCAAACAGCCGCTGCTGCGAATCAACTACGACCCGAGAGGCAATCCGGTTGAATATTTGCGTCTGGATGCTGAAGGCAAAATCGCCACCGCTACCAAACTCAGCTATAACAGCAATCGTGATCTGACTTCCGTGGACAATGGCGAACAGAGCATGAGTTTTAGTTACAACAGTTTCGGCAAGCCGACCCAGGTAACGG
>CAIPAT010000131.1 GCA_903863035.1 uncultured Lentisphaeria bacterium | reverse complement strand
CCTCCGCCGTCTCCGCCTCCGTCATCTATAGGCAGTTACACGATTCAGAGAGTTGTAAATATTATTCCGACTAGTGTGCCGGATAATACTTGTTCAGCGCTTGTTTTTCAGGGTAATGGTTCTTTACTGAATTCTGGAAATATTGTGATCAGAGTAAACTCGGCGCTTTACGATAGAGACGCCGGGAATTTAAGTTTCACCGATAAAGGCGGTACGATTGAACAAAAACGCTGGAATATTGTAATTAATTCTTTTACAGGAAGGGCTGCATATTTGTATGGTAAAGAACAATAAAAATATATGCTTTTTCAACATGATCGAAGTAGCACTGGCGATGGCGATCATCGCTTTCGGCATGACCAGCATCCTCGGCCTGTTCCCTGTGGGCTTGAACGCCTGCCGCAATTCAATCGCGGAAAATTGCGCGGCAGACACCGTGGAGCAGTTTTCATCTTATTTAAAAGGGTACGCCGGGTCCAGCAAGGCAAATTTTGAAACTCTTTTGGGTACTAGTGCCGGAACTGGTTATTATAATACTAACACTAACCCTATGGCAGATGCCGTGACTGCGACTGCTGCACAAGTTGCTGCGAAGGATTTTTTAGACGCAATCGTGTCGGGTATTGCAGCCCCTGTATATAAAGGATGGACAATTTTCCCGTATGATAGTGCGACTCCGCCCTCATGTAAAAATATCTATTTTACCGTTATGGGGGCTGGCGATTATTTTCATCCTGCTTCAACGAAGTTTCCGACAAATGATTTTTCTGCATTGATCGCAGTCTGGAAATCTCCATTAACATATTACAGACCAAATGATACCCTGCCTCTGCCTGATGGTTGGACGCAGGTTACTGATGACGCCTATGCCACAGGCGCTGCTCTCAATATAGAAATCAGTTGGCCGCTGGATGTGGCCGATTATAATGCGCGTCAGAAACGAACATTTTACATAGAGATAGTTAAACCGCAACAATGAAAAAATACAGACACAAATATTTTTACACGCTCGTCGAATTGCTGGTGGCGATGGCCATCTTCGCGATTATTTCGGTAATTATGATGCGGTTCTTCAATTCCGCCCAGCAGATTTGGAGCAAAGCTTCGCAGAAGAATGTCTTGTATGCCGATGCCAGGGTGGCGCTGGATATAATGACTGCCGAACTTCAAAACGCTCTTTATGATAATAATGTTTTGATTGCGACTGAACCCAATATCACTCCCGGTATTTATCCGTTCTGGTTTGAATATAAGGACTTTACCGAAGCTGGTAATCCGGAGCCAATTTTTGATGCTCCTCCATATGTTTATATTGCGGGTGATCTTGTTCAGCAGGCAACATATAACAAAGCCTATGTAACTCAACTTAATTTTATTTCGGCAACTGCCTTAAAGCCTCATATCAATGCTTCCAATATTTGTGAAATTAAATATCTTTATTTGCCGGTGAGATTAGATAATAAAACTGATATTTATCCTACCGGGGTATGGAATATTAAGCCAGGTCCATGTCCGTTTAAGGGCGGGGTTTTAGTCAGAGCATGCACTGGTGATCTGACATCTGCCGGAGTCCCTAATTTTAACGCAACCACTACTGCTTGTTTATATAACTTCCTACTGTTGCCGCATGATCCGGCAGGTGCGCCACGAGTCAGAGATATTTTTACAAGATCAAGTTCTGAAAACTATAAGCAGATCATAGATGGTATTGTTGATATGAAAATCACATGCTATACATTAGTATGGAATGGTACAGGTTATGATCTAAAACCTTATAATCCAATGAAACACGATGGCGCGATTGCTGTACTTGATCTTTCTATTCTCAAAACCAATGCCGAAATTGGTACAATTATTTCAGGGACTCCATTCCCGGTAGCGGTAAAGATTGATTTATATATGCTGGCCGAACGGGATATGCATGAATGGCTGACCGCTCTTAATTCAAGTTTACCTGCTGCTGATCGAGCCGCAG
Source organism: uncultured Lentisphaeria bacterium (assembly GCA_903863035.1). GTDB lineage: Bacteria > Verrucomicrobiota > Lentisphaeria > Victivallales > Victivallaceae > CAIPAT01. The sequence continues at coordinate 1,366 of CAIPAT010000131.1, read as the reverse complement.
CAGCTAATAAAATCAAGAATGAACGGATGCGTTGTTTCTCTAAAACGATATATTTGAACAGTAGCAGATAGCTTTATTTAAAACAAGAGGTTTATATGTCAAATACAATATTAAGAGAAAATCTCCTGAAGAAATGGCAGAAAGGCGTGGCGTTGCTTTTTGCGCTTGGTATTTTGGGACTGCTGCTGGTTATGGCGCTGGGGTTTGCGACAAACTCCATTTTTGATCAGTTGATTGCCAACAATTCCGGCAATAGTTCCGCTGCCAAAATTATCGCTCAATCCGGACTAGAGCGTGTCAGCAATATACTTCAAAACTATTCCGGCAGGATATCGCATTTGACGGGTGTCGTTAATGATTTTAAGACGCTTGGCATCTTAGGTTATAGTTACTCCTCTGACACGACAGATTTTACGACTTCAAACGCAGGCTGGCTTACTGCCCAATCAGATATGCTTTCTAATAATAGGTTTTTCGGTACCTATACGACCTGGAACGCTGTTACTATGGATCCTAAAATAAATTGGATTTATCTGAAATCTGATAACCGGATAATCGGACGGATGGCCTATATCATTCTTAACAATGCCAATCTTGATCCCGGCAAACTGATAAAGCCTCATGTTGATGAATCAGCAGCGCCGGAAATTCGTCTCGGAGCTGAGGCAAATGAAGTAAATATTGGCTCTGTGAGTGCTGCGTTGACTGCGGCGATGCTGAAGCAGTTTAATTACAGCAATGCTCTTTATGCTGAAGCCTTTGCCGGGGCATTCGAAGGCAATTGGATTGATTTTTCGTTTATGTTTAATCAGTTTGGCGCGATTCCCGGATTTGACGACACGATGAAGACAAACTTCCAGCGGTGGTTCGTCTGTAAGTCGAAAGACAGTTCGGAAGCTTTTTGGATAGATAAAAATGTCGACAGCCGAGTGACAATGACAAGAGATGCCGCCGGCAATGTATATTCGGAAGAGCTAATTCATCGCTTTAATATAGCCAGAAATTGGTATAATGATTTTCCTAACACGACCGCATTATATAGTAAAGTACTGCTTTCTTCCGTTTCTGCCGGGAATATTCCAGATGTTAATATTATCCGAAATCCATCCGTCGGAGGTTCTTTATGGACCAACGAAATTTTTGACGGTTATGGCATTCCATGGCTGGCAACTTTCGGCATGAAAGACTCGTTGGCCACCACAGTAAAAGCAGGCATCACTTACCCCGTATGGGTTGATGACGATGCTACTTTTAAGGAAACATTTGCTTCGGTCAAAGACCGCCGTCACCAGATCGCCGCCAATCTTGTTGATTACTGTAAACCGGCGGCTTCTGCTGTTACTTCTGATGTTGCACCGGCACTTTG
>CAIPAT010000130.1 GCA_903863035.1 uncultured Lentisphaeria bacterium | reverse complement strand
TGAAATGCGCGAAACCAATAATACTAATTCCGCCACTTTCCTTATTGACAACCGTCCGGATCTGAAAGTGACTGCAATCACGCTGTCGTCGACCAAACCAGGAAAAACAACAGTTAATTTTAAAATAGCCAACACCGGATTCGGTCCGACTGCAGCCGGTACAGGCACCCAGACCGCGTCGGTTTATGTCAACAACAACCTGGCCGGCACGGTAAATTACAATGATCTGGCAAAAGGGGCGGTTGTTTCGCTGCAGTTAGCCAATGTGACTGTAACTGCCGGTACCTGTAAAGTAAAAGTGGTTGCCGACAGTGCGGGTATAGTTCCTGAAGTAAGCAAAACCAATAACAGTCTTGAGAAGCCGTTCAGCATCAAATAATCTCAGACCTTTAAACAAGGAATCACATAAATGGGCTACAAAGTAAAAATTCAAAAAGGCCAGCGGCCGACCAACCGCGCCTTTAAGGTAGTGATGCCGACCGCGATCGCGGAAGCCATCAAGATGGAAAAAGGCGAGGATTTCGAGTGGCTGATTGAAGATAAAAACACTCTGGTCTTGACCAGATGTAATAAACTGACGCTGCGGGAAGCAAGATAGTGCATTAAACTATATATCTGCCAGAAATTTAAGACTTTCTCATGTAAAAGTTGAAATAACCTCGCACATGGAGTTACTTATCATCGCTTAGTCGTACTGAAATAGACAAAAAATTTGAACATGCAAAAAGAGTATTATGGAATCCAGACGAAAAGATTTTTATGACAATCCGTCAAAATATGCTGAAACCAACTGGTATGCCGGAGCAATTTTTCTGATCGGCGAACTGGTTAAATAATAAGGTTGGATATGAACGAAAATAATCATCAGTTTTGTTTGGATTTCCCGCTGGAGCGGACACATTGCGGAATCGTGATGGGCAATGGCAATTTCGGTGCGATGGTGTGGGGCAATGAACGACTGCACATCACCGTCAACCGTGCCGATTTCTGGGATCATCGCGGCGGGGAGTTGATTGTGCCGGGAACTGCTTATAAAGATCTGGTGGAAGTGTCACAAACACGGGGTTCCGGAGAAGCGCTGGCAAAGGCAATTCCGCGCTATACTTTTCCCGATAATGTGTTTAAACCGCAGCGGCTGCCAGTGGGAAGATTCGAGTTTTCGTTTGCCGCCGGGATACGCCCGGTCAGCGCCGGACTTGAATACAATTCCGGTACAGTGACAGTCAAGCTGTCCAACGGCAGCTGGATTGAACTGGATCTTGGCTTGAATGAACCGGTACTGCTGCTGCGTGATGATGCCGGGGCAATTGCCGGGGTTGAAATCAAACCGGCGTGGGATTTCCCGCAGTCGCGCGAGTGGCTGGAAAAATATGCCTTTGTGTCGCCGGAGCGGTTTTCCCTGACAGGCTCTTCCGGCTGGGTGCAGTCATGCCCCGCTGATCCGTCGCTGGCCTGTGTTTGTTTGAAGCGCGAAAACGGCTATGTAATCGCCTTGGAACTTGGCGAAGACAATGCATTGGCATTATGGGGCGCAGGAAGAATATTGGCGGAATTTGATGAAAATAAAATGCTTGACCGCAATCACACCTGGTGGAGTAATTACTGGGCGGACACGCCGGAAATTACCCTGCCGGACGAATGGTTTAACCGGTTTTTCAAATATGCGCTATACAAATTTGCCGCCGCAACTCATCCGGACGGCTATGCCTGCGGATTACAGGGGCCGTGGATAGAAGAATATCAGCAGGCTCCGTGGTGCGGAGATTATCATTTCAATGTCAATGTGCAACAGATTTATTCGCTGGCGTTCGCCACCGGCAAACTGGAACATCTGCTGCCGTTGTTTGATATGATTGAGTCTGAACCGTTCCAGGCGGCGCTGAAGCATAACGCCATGGTTATGTTCGGTCTTGACGAAGCGCTGTGGTTCACACACGCGGTGGATGATCGCGGGCGGCAGTGCGGCTGGCTGATTCCGGGTTCTGTGCTCGATCCGGCCTGCGGTGCCTGGACCGCGCAGCTTTACTGGCAGTACTATCAATATTCCGGTGACCGCGAATTCCTCAAGAAACGGGCAATGCCGTTTATCTGCGGAATCATGCGCGGTTACGAGGCAATGCTTGAAGAATATAACGGACGACTGTCGATACCGCTGGCGATTTCAGCCGAGTACGGGTGCAGTAATCCGGAAGCGGGCGAAGGGGGGCGTGATCCATCTTATCAACTGGCCTGCATCCATATGCTGGCGGACATCCTGATTGAAGCCTGTGAAATTCTCGGCATCAAGCCCAAACCGGTCTGGCTGGAGATTAAACAGCGCGTTCCTGAGTATACACTCACCGGCGAACCGGGGAATGAACATATTGCCATCTGGGAAGGGCAGGACCTGGACATCTGCCACCGCCACCATTCGCATCTGGCCTGTATCTATCCGTTTAATACGCTGAAGAATATTTCTCCTGAACAGCAGCATATTATTGACAATTCCATTGACCATTGGATACTGAAAGGTATGGGCCAGTGGAGCGAATGGTGCTATCCATGGGCTGCGATCATCCAGGCTCGGCTCGGATTCAAGGACGCACCGGTCATGCTGCTGAACATCTGGAAGGGAATTTTCATCAATGAAGGCTGGGCAACAGTTTATCTGCCTAAATTCCGAGGCTTGTCTGCTCACCGGCGGAGCGATATGCTAAAGCCGAAAGAAACCAGCGAGATCATGCAGCTTGACGGCACCATGGCCGGGGCGACAGCCATCATTGAGATGCTGGTACATGAGAGACAGGGTGTCGTGCATCTGTTTCCCGGAGTTCCGGATAAATGGCCGGATATTTCATTCAAAAATATCCGGCTGCCGGGAGCGTTCCTCATCAGCGCTGAACGCAAGAACGGCAGAATAACATCACTGAGCATAAAAAGCCTGAAAAGCGGGATCATGAAGTTGAAGACCACCGATAACGCACCGGTTGTTCAATTGCAATTCTCGCCAGGAGAAGAGAAAGATCTCCTGGCAAAGGCTTGCCGGAATAAAACAGCGCCAAAGCAAAAACTATCTGTGCTATTGCCCGTTTAATGTTTTTGCAATCCGCGCACATCAGTGCTATGTATAAAGTAGAATCTATAATGGATATTTTTTAATGAAAAACAGCAGTATCTACAAATTCAGTTTCCCCCTGACCAGAACCCATCTTGGCGTTCCGCTCGGCAACGGCGGCTTCGGTGCCCTTGTCTGGGGGGAAAACAGCCGTCTCAATATTACGGTGTCCAGAAACGACTTCTGGGATCATCGCAACGGGCAGCGTATCAAGGATAACGGCATAAGCTATAAGAAAATAGTTGAGGCCTATGCGGCTGGAGATTTCGAGAAGATAAAACAGCTTTACGCATCCTCTGTCCAGATAGAGGACGGAAACTTCCCGAGCACGCTTCTTCCGGGCGGACGTTTTGAACTGAAGTTTAAAAGCGGAGAGACGCTAAAAGAGGCGGAGCTTGACATCGGTTCCGGGAAACTCAGGATCAACTTGACATCTTCTAAAGTCATTCTGCTTTGCATGTACATGAGCACTGACATCTTGCATATCGAGGACAGAGATGGCGCAGTAGACTCCATCGAAGGTTTGCCTGCCTGGAGATTTCTTAAGGATGCATTGAAAGAGCGGTTTTTTGATGCTCCCGGTTTTGTCCATAAAAAAAATCTGTGCGGATGGATGCAAAGCTGCCCGGCGGACTCGTCCCTGGCGGCATTATGCGAAAAAGACGAATCAGAATTTATCATCAACCTTTCGCTTGGCGATAATAATGAGAAAGCGTACGCGAAGTCGCTTTACGTAATAAATGAATTCAGAAGCCGCAAAAATCACTTTTCAGAAAAAGATGCCGCATTCTGGAAAAAATATTGGAGCCATAACCCTGAAATAGACATCCCTTCAGAATTCTTCAACCGTTTTTTTTCGTTCGCGCTTTACCGTTTCGCGTGCGCGACAAACCCGTCCGCCAAAAAACCATGTCCGTTGCAGGGGCCGTGGATAGAGGAGTATCAATTTCCTTCGTGGGGCGGCAACTACACGGTGAACGTCAATATCGAGCAGATATACACGCTGGCATTTCATACCGGCAATATTGACTTTCTGAAACCTCTTTTCAATATGTTTGAGTCGGAGCCATTCAGCAGCGTCATGGCTGGAAACGCGAAAAGCATGTTCGGCATAGACGACGGCTGTCTGCTGACGCATTCGGTGAACGACCTTGGAATGCAATGCCAGAACGGATTCTCGACGCACAGCGCACTTGATCATGCAGTCACCGCCTGGATAGCGCAACTTTACTGGTTGTATTACAGATATTCGCTGGATGTGGACTTTTTGAGAGGCAGGGCATTTCCGTTTATGTCGCGCGTAATGAGAGTTTTCGAGGAAATGATCGAAGAGCGCGACGGAAAGCTGTCAATCCCGCTTGCGCCTTCTCCGGAATACGGAGTTTGTTTTAAAGTCGGCGGACGCAGCATTCAGGAGGGGCGCAACCCTTCAATGCAGCTCGCATCCGCCCACATGCTGGCGGATGCCCTTATAGAGGCGGCTGAAATCCTCAAGGTTAAACCTCGCGAAAAATGGCTTGACATCAAGAAAAAGCTGCCGCTATACACTCTGATTGGCGAACAAGGCAGCGCGCGCATTGCGCTTTGGGAAGGGCAGGATCTGGACGTCTGCCACCGCCACCATTCGCATCTGGCCTGTATCTATCCGTTCGACACGCTGAAGAATATCTCTCCGGAACAGCAGCATATTATTGATAATTCCATTGACCACTGGATATTGAAAGGCATGGGAGAATGGAGCGAATGGTGCTATCCCTGGGCCGCAATCATCCAGGCCCGACAGGGGTTTAAAGAAGCGCCCGCTTTGCTGCTGGACATCTGGAAAGAAATCTTTATCAATGAAAGTATGGCAACGGTTTACCTGCCGAAATTCCGGGGCCTGTCCGCGCACCGGCAGAGCGATATGCTCAAGCCGAAAGAAACCAGCGAGATCATGCAGCTTGACGGCACCATGGCCGGGGCGACAGCCATCATTGAGATGCTGGTACATGAGAGACAGGATGTCGTGCATCTGTTTCCCGGAGTTCCGGATAAATGGCTCGATATTTCATTTAAAAATATCCGGCTGCCGGGCGCATTCCTGATCAGTGCTGAGCGTAAAAACGGCAAGATGATATCGCTGAGCATTAAAAGTCTGAAAGGCGGCATGATGAAATTGAAAACCGATGATACCGCAACGATTGTTCAATTGCAATTCTCCCCCGAAGAAGAGAAAGATGCTTTGGCAAAGGCTTGCGGAACCAAATAAATCCGCTGTTCGGACGGTGGCTGGCGTCTCCGTCCGATGGAATGTGAAGATTTTTTCGCTTTAAAGCTGTAAAAAAGGGGAATTACTTCCCCTTTTTCTTTGCCGGGGCTTTGCTGACAGCCGGGGCCTTCAGGTTTTTGACAAAAAGCGCTATTTTTTCCATGGCTTTCAGAATATTTTCCGTGGAAGAGGCATAACTGCAGCGGACATAGCCTTCGCCGCAGGCGCCGAACGCCGTACCGGGCACTACCGCCACTTTCTGCTCCTGCAGCAGCCTGGAAGCAAATTCTTTAGAGGTAAGTCCGGTCTGGGCGATCCGGGGAAAAACATAGAACGCGCCGCGCGGTTTCAGGCACGGCAACCCGAGATCATTCAGACCTTTAACGATAATATTTCTGCGTTCGCAGTATTTGTCACGCATTTCCTCCATGACGTTTCTGCCGTTTCTCAATGCTTCAATCGCGGCTTCCTGAGCAGTAATCGAAGCGCAGAGCATGGAATACTGATGAATCTTCATCATGGCGTCAATCAGGTCCGCCGGTCCGCAGGCATAGCCGATACGGGTGCCGGTCATTGCAAACGCTTTGGAAAAACCGTGGAGAAACAGAGTTCTTTCCTTCATTCCGGGCAAAGAGGCTATCGAAAGCAGTCTTTTCTCGTAGGTCAGTTCCGAATATATCTCGTCGGTAATAACAATCAGGTCATTATCGATCGCGATTTTCGCGATTTTTTCCATCTGCGCCTTGTTCAAAGTCGCGCCGGTCGGGTTGCACGGGAAATTCAGCAGCAGCACTTTGCTTTTCGGAGTGATTTTTCTGCGGATCGCTTCCGGATCAACCGCGAACTCATCTTTTTCGGTGGTTTCGACCACGACCGGCACCCCGAATGCCATCTTTATTTCCGAGGCATAGGAAACATAACACGGTTCATGATAGATAACTTCATCACCGGGATTGATCAGCGCGCGGACAGCCAGGTCCAGCGCTTCGCTGACCCCTACGGTGATAATACATTCGTTCTCCGGTTTGTATTGCACGCCGTAATCACTTGCGACATATTTACATACTTCTTTCCTCAAAGACAGCAGCCCGAGGTTGGAGGTATAGCTGGTATGGCCTTTCTCCAGGGAATAAATCGCCGCCTCGCGGATGTTCCACGGGGTTACGAAATCAGGTTCGCCGATACCCAGCGAAATAACATTGTCCATCGAGCTTACCAGCTCAAAAAAATCTCTGATACCGCTCTTCGGTAACTCCGCGATGTGCTTCGCAACGCGAAGCTTAGGGAGTGATTTTAAGTCTTTCATATTCTTCTTCATTATCCATGATCCTTCCGGATTCTTTATATTTTTTCAAAACAAATGTTGTTGATGTGGAAATAATTCCCTCCAGCGTCGAGAGTTTACTGGAAACAAACGCTGCTATCTCATTGAGGGAACGGCCTTTAACTTCCACCCTCAAGTCATATCCCCCGGAGACCAGATAGAGATCTGTGACCTCCGGGAACCGGGCGATACGCTTGGCGACCCTGTCAAAACCGCCTTCGCGGACGGGAGTTACTTTCACTTCGATCAGGGCGCGGACTACGGAAGTGCCGAACAACACATCATCATCCACAATCGCTTTATACCCCTTGATGACTTTGGAGTCTTCAAGGTCCTTGATTATTTTAGTTACTTTACTTTCCGGCATGCCCAGACGGGCGCCGATTTCGGCAATGCCCATCCGGGCATTTTCCGTCAGGAGATTAATGATCTTCTTTTTCATGTCTGGCCTCTTTTCAAGCATTATTAAACATCAAAATATAATAAATAAAGATAAAACAGCGGGGCGTTCAACATCAAACTGTCAAGAAAATCGAAAAATCCGCCCATTCCCGGAATGGTGTTTCCGGAATCCTTGACGCCGCAAGTCCGCTTCAATACCGATTCCGCCAGATCCCCGGCAAAACCGCCGAAAAACAACACAATCCCCACCATCAGCGCGAAATGGATGGTGTGCTTGTCCAGCGACTCAATCGCCGGATTCAATGAAACAGGGTCAAAAACATATTGAGCCAAAGCAAAACTAAGCAGGACTGAACAGACCAGGCCGCCGATTACGCCTTCATAAGATTTATTCGGACTGATCCCGGGAACTACTTTATGGTTCTTCCCGCCCAATAATTTATTTGACAGAGTACCGGCCAGGTAAGCGCCGGTATCACCGATTTTAGTTACCGCCACCATGAACAGCAAAAGCAGCGGGTCCACCCGGTAAATCAGCACCAGGAAGCTCAGGGGAACCGCCACCATCATGAACACACCCAGCGAATTAACAGCTTTATCAACATATTTATCCCGGTTTTCATAAACAAACAACATAAAAACCCACATTCCAATGACTAAAAAGATTATGGCTATCAGAAACATCATGATCTGAATTTCATAAAAAACCATGAACAGTATCATCAGCGCCGAAACCGCGGAGGTTAATATTTTAAATCCCGGTTTCTTTATATGTTCGATCATGGAAAAAGTTTCATAAACCACAAAAAATGCTGAAACTGTAGCAAAAATGGCAAAAAGAAGTTGCGCCGGCACGCTCTTTGACAACATCGCAAAGAGAAACAGCGATACCAGAATAATAAAACTGATTAATCTTAAAATAAAAGTCATATATCACCTTCCGCCAAATCTGCGGTTTCGCATATTATATGCATCAACCGCTTTTATAAATTCTTCCTTGCCAAAGTCCGGCCACAATGTTTCCGTTATATAAAACTCGGAATAAGAGAGCTGCCACAACAGAAAATTACTTATTCTATATTCGCCGCTGGTCCTTATCATCAGATCCGGATCCGGAATTTCCGGGTCATAAAGATAGCGCGCAAACAGTGTTTCATCAACATCTTTACTGTTTATTTTTCCGTCATTTGCGTCTTTTACAATCTTTTTCACCGCATCTACTATTTCCGCCCGGCCGCCGTAACTCAGCGCCAGTACTAAAGTTCCGGACTTATTATTCGCGGTTTTTCTAATCGCGTCACTCAAATTGCGTCTGACACTTTCAGGCAGTTGTTCAGTTCTGCCGATGGTTTTCAGCCTGATTCCATTTTCCATCAATTCATTAAGTCTGGTCGTCAGAAAATCATTCAAAATATTCATCAAGCCGTTTACTTCAAAACTGGGTCTTTTCCAATTTTCCGTACTGAACGCATAAAGTGTAAGATATTCAAGGCCAATCTCTTTTGCCGCTTTTACTATATCCAAAACGACTTCAGAGCCTTTTTTATGTCCTTCAATCCGTTCCAGTTTATGCTGTTCCGCCCAGCGGCCGTTACCATCCATTATAACAGCGATATGGCGAAGCTTTCTAGCTTCTTTTCCCATAAAAATAATCCTCTATCATTAAACATAAGGTATGATAAATCGGCAAATGATACTCCTGTATCTTATATGCTTCAGTCTCAGGCATTTTTAATGGCACGTCAACCAGTCCGGCGCATCTGCCGCCACTTTTGCCTGTCAGTAATATTGTTTTAATCCCCATGACGGAAGCGGTAAGTATGCAATTATAAACATTGGCCGAATTTCCGCTGGTGGAGATTGCAATCAGCACATCTCCTTTGCGGCCAAGACCGAAGAGCTGCTGGGCAAAAATCAGATCAGCATCCACATCATTGGCAAAAGCAGTTATAAAAGCCGGATGGGAAGTTAATGAAATAGCTCTCAGCCCATATTGAAGCTTATTTGCAAGTCTATAACCGTCTTCTCCAAATTTATCAGAGAATTGTTTTTTCAACTCATCCTTCACTTCTCTTTTTAATATAAAGCCTTTAAGTAACTCTCCGGCAATATGTTCAGAATCAGAAGCACTGCCGCCGTTGCCGCAAGTAAAAACTGTTCCCCCATTTTTCAAAGATTCCAATATAACTTCATAAGTTGTCCTCACATTCTCTTTTAAATCAGCAATGGCAGGATATCGGCGAATCAGATCATTTAATAAAATATCCATTTTTTCCCGTAATTTTATTGATTCAATCTTTTATAAGTATATTGTACTTTTAAATATAGCTTGCTTTCAAGAAATTTAAAAATCTCTTTTAAGCTATTTTTTATCTTATCTATTGACAACTGTGTTAATAAAAACATATTATACTGTTAATAATTAATTTATTATGATAACTATTAGTTTGTGAAAGTTTTTTTAACAATTTTATTAATATGATATTTTTGAAATATTCGCTCAAATTTAACTTTATTAACAGAATTAACAGGGTATAATAATAAGAATAAATAGATATAATGTATAGGTAATGAGTAATATAAATATATAGCCTGTGAATAAACCAGCTTAAGAAAGGCAGGATAGAGTATGAAATTAAGTATTAACAAAGACAAATTTTTGAAGGCGATCCAGAAGGTAATTAACATTATCGGCAACAGGTCAACCCTGCCGGTGCTGGGTAATGTTCTTTTGGAAGCAGAAGGAAATGCTTTAACTTTAACGACAACAGATCTTGAAATCAGAATCACTACCAAGCTTGAAGCAGCAGTAGAGCAAAGTGGAAAAATAACAGTTCCGGCTAAAAAGTTGCACGCGCTGGTCAGCAGATTCATTGGAGATACCGTATGTATAGCCTGCAATGATAAGAATCAGGTTGAAATACAGTGTGGAACCAGTAATTTTAAATTGCTCGGACTGCCGGCTGATGATTTTCCGGTTCCGGTTGATTTCGCTTCTAAAAAGCAGATCAAATTTAAAGAATCAGATTTCAGCAAGATGCTGGATCAGATATCTTATGCGGTAAGTCTTGATGATACCAGAAAAGTATTGCATGGAATTCTCTGTTCGGTAAAAGAAAATACCATTACCGCGGTTGCAACTGACGGCAAGCGTCTGGCTCTGGTTGAGAAAGTTCCGGAAAGTTTCACTGGTGATGAAGGAGATACCATTATTCCGCTTAAAACCGCAGTGGAAATTAAAAGACTCCTTGACAGTACTGGAATAGTTACTATTGAAATTGGCGAAAAACAAGCCTCCTTCAAAACAGATACAGTATTACTGACCACAAAATTAATTGAAGGCAATTATCCTAATTACCGTCAAGTTATTCCGGCATCATTCAGCAAGGTATTTGAAGTTCCGTCTGCAATATTCCTGGCTAAACTAGAACTTGTTTCATTGGCTCTGTCTGATTCCAGTTCATTCATGATAGTCAAATTTGACAATAATCGTCTGACATTTGAAGCTTCCAGCAACAATATCGGCGAAGGTAATGATTATATTGATATTGATTACAAGGAAAACAGGATTGACATATCATTTAATCCTTCATTCCTGGCAGATCCATTCAGACATTGTGACGCCGATAAAATCAAAATGAAAATAAATGATGGTTTCAGCCCGGTGGCTATTGAAGGCGGCGAAGGTTTCCTTTATGTAATTATGCCAATGAGAAACAGATAAAAGTATAAATTTATCTGATTTTTAATTTGTTATTTTCTTACAGATAAGCTATATAAAAGTTGTTTATATAGCTTATTTCTTTTATGGTTCTGTGCATTTTTATATGCTGGAAAGTGTTATGATTAAAAGACTTGTCCTTAGAAATTTCAGAAATTACATAACTGCTGATTTGTCTATCAATTCTCCTTTGAACGTCTTTACCGGCAGAAACGGCCAGGGAAAGAGTAATCTGCTGGAAGCTGTCTTCTTTGTCAGTATGCTGCGTTCGTTCCGCACTTCGCAGATTAAAGACTTAAAAACTATCGGCAAGGATAATTCCTACGTCGCCGCCGAAATAAACCGGCAGAACTGGACTGAATTTCTGGAAATAAACATCTCTGATACTGGTAAAAGGAAACTGAGTATAGACCATGTTCCGGTATCCCGTGCCAGTGAATTCATTAAACGCATCAAGACGGTAGCTTTCTCTCCGGATGACATCAACATCATCACCGGGGTCTCAAGTCTCAGGAGACGGCTGCTGGATATGTTCATTTCGATGATGGAGCCGGAGTACCTTCCGGCATTGCACGATTACTCGCTGGCGCTGAAATCCAGAAATGCCGTCATCAAGTCTGATCGCAATGTAAATGTTATTAAAGCTTTTGAGCCGGTAATGGCCTCCGCCGGCAGTTTTATCGCTGCTCAGCGGCGGCAATATTCAGGAATTCTTGGTTCTGAGATTGAAAATATCATTAAAAATTTCTTTCCTGAAAAAGTTTCTTTTAATATTAAGTACCGCAACAGTTCCGGTACTGATAACTATGACCGCTATCTGGAGATTTTTGAACGTGAAAGAGAACGCGACATCCGGCGCGGTTATACCAGTTTCGGGCCGCAACTGGACGATTTTGATTTTAATTACAACAGTAAACTGCTAAAAAATTATGGATCCACTGGTCAGTGCCGCTTGATTTCGCTTTGTATGAAGATGGCTGAAGTCAACATTCTTTCCGCCGGTAAAGATAAAAGCAGCATTGTCGTTCTGGTGGACGATGTGACCGGTGAACTGGATGGCGTTACCCGGAAAATGTTTTTCAAAGTAATCAATCAGGCAGGACAGATATTTTTTACTTTCACCGAAAAGCCTGGAGATGATTTTTTCAAAACCGCCTCCTTCTATGAAATCCAGGACGGGAATATCGTTTGTAAAAATGACATAATGCTATAAATTTATTCCATGTGGACAGGGACCGGTTGTTCCTGGAGTATTTAGGTGTGACTGGCAAATAGTGTACGTTTTATCCGACTTTCAGGTTTTAAATAATAGTCAACCCCTGTTTCAAAAAAGAATAAAAATCAATAAATCCAGATTGCAAAAAAGGAAAGATTAATGTATTCTTACTAAAGCGATTTAGTAAAAATATTGAACATGCTCAGAGAGTCTTAAAACAGGATTAATTTATGTATAATAAAAAAAAATTAAAGAGCGGACTTCGGGCAAATTTAAGCTGGTTTAAAAACTCCGGGGTAATGATTCCGGCTGACGGGCTGTGGGGAGTTGCCGAGCGGGTGGCGCTGAAAGGCAACAGTTCAATGGATAAGATATGCAAGTCATTTCCAGCCTGGACTGAATTTGCGGAATACAGTATTATCGAACCGCGCCGTGCCGACTGCAATTTCGAGGCGGCATTATTGTTTCTGCTGGCTTCCGAAGTATTTAAATCAAAAAAATATCACGAAATTGCTGTCAATATTCTGGATTTCCTGTATTTCCGCAGCGGCCTGCTTAACCGCTTTCCTGAAGAAAAAAATATGACTGGAGCATGGTTCTGGTCGCACGTCAAAAAAACAATCTGGTTTGATGATAACAGCTGGAATTGCATTATCCCGCTGCTAATCAGTGAGAGATATCCTGAATTGGATAAAAAATATGAATTGAAGAAATGGGCGCTCTTGCTGGCGGGCAATATGGCGGAAGCTTTTAAAACCCATTTTGAATTTCCTGAGGGCTTTCAAACTACATGGTGCGGTTACCTGAAGCTGCCGCACTGGGGGGCGCTGGTTTGCATGGCCCTGGCCAAAGCAAACGCTATTTCGCCTAATCTTGAGTATCTTAGAGTTATCGAACAGTACTATATTCACCTTGAGAACAATAAAGATACATTTATTGCCAGCGAACAGGCGTATGCCATGCTGGGAAGTGCTTTAAGCTATTCTGTACTCAAAGATGAGAAATTCAAACGGCTGGCAGAGTTTTTCGGAGACAGTTTAATTAAACGCATGGATCCGTTAACCGGCAACATTCCGGCAGAACATAATGAAGCTCCGGTTGGATCGCATCTGGCAGACACTATTTACACAATAAACTGGGCATTGCTTGGATTCCAGAATCTTTATGCTATCAGTTTCCGGCATGAATACAGAGACGCCTTCCTTAAAATCCTCGAGCTTCTGGTACGGATTCAGGATAAATCTCCGGAAAAACATGTTCGCGGCTGCTGGCGCGGCATGTATGATCTGCAAACCAGCTCCTGGGGCGGCGGCGACTGCTATGAAGGCGGGGCCAACAGTATTTATACCGGCTGGACTAACGCCCCGATTGCCTCCTGTATTGCATTTGAACTGCTTGGCACTTCACTGATAAAAGGTTTAAAATAAAGGAATTGAATATGATTAACCTGAAAGATACGATTGTCCGCTATGAGAAGGAATTACTGGAATCGGTAGCGCCGTTCTGGGAGAAAAATTGTGTTGACCGGGAATTCGGCGGCTATTTTACGTCGCTCGACCGGGACGGTTCCGTCTACGACACGGAAAAATATATGTGGATGCAATGGCGGATCGTCTATATGTTTGCCACGCTCTATATGACTGAATACCGGAAAGAGAACTGGCTGGATATTGCCCGGCAGGGATATGATTTCCTTACGAAGCACGGCAAGTCGGAAGACGGAAGCTATTATTTCGCGCTGAACCGCCGCGGGGAACCGTCAATGGCGCCGTACAGCATTTTCTCCGACTGCTTTGCCGCGATGGGAGCCGCCGCGATGTACAAAGCCACCGGAGAGGAAAAATACAGACGGGAGGCGGATTCGGCAATGCATACCTATATTTCCAGACTGTCCAACCCGAAAGGGCGCTGGGAAAAAGGTCTGCCCGGCAAGCCGAAGCGGCTGGCGCTGGCCAGTTATATGATTCTGGCGAATCTCGGTTGCGTGATGAAGGAATATCTGGGAACCGATGCCTATGATAATGATACTCAACTGGCCGTGAATACCGTGCTGGAAAAATTCTGGAACGAACAATATCAGGTGATTTTTGAAAACGTCAATCCTGATGGAACTTTCGACCTTGGCTCATGTGACGGCAGAATGATCAATCCGGGGCATGGCCTGGAGTCAATGTGGTTTGTGCTGCAGTACGCTGAAAGCCGGAAAGATGCGGTCATGATTGAAAAAGCCTGCAAAGCAATTTCCGGTTTATACAAATTCGGGCTTGACCCGGTCAACGGCGGGATATATTATTTCATGGATGTTCTGGGCAAACCGCATGTCGAGCTGCAATGGGATATGAAACTGTGGTGGCCGCACAATGAAGCGGCAATCGCGGCGCTTTTTGCATACCGGCTCAGCGGCAGGGCGGAATATATGGCGATGTTCGAAGAAATAGATCAGTGGTCATGGAACCATTTCCGGGATGAGCAATACGGCGAGTGGTATGCTTATCTGAACCGCCGCGGCGAGCCGACGCATCTGCTGAAAGGCGGCAAATGGAAAACGTTCTTCCATGTGCCGAGATCGCTGCTGATGTGCATCCGTCAAATGAAGAAAATACAGGAATGTGATGGAAAATAAAAAAAGACTGACGCTCAAAGACATTGCGGCGAAGGCGGGAGTTTCATTGACCGCCGCCTCCATGTTCTTAAACGGCAAGGCTAAAAAATATAATCTGGCGGATGCTACTTGCGAAAGGATTGAACAGACCATGCGGGACAATAATTTTGTCCCGAATTTTCATGCCCGCGCAATAGCGTCCAAGCAGACGATGTTGATCGGGGTGTTGATTTATGGCGGGATTGAGACGTCATTCTGGTTGAATATTCTCTCCGGGATTGAGGAAGCGCTCGCAATAAAAAATTACCATATGCTTTTTTCCGTTTCACATTCCTCGCCCGAGCGTGAGCTGGAATCGATCCGCTTCATGTGCACTAAAGGGGTTGACGGTTTGATTATCGCGCCGGTAAGCGGGACTGTGAATAATTTCGATTATTTGTGCGAACTGGACAAAACGCTGCCGGTGGTGACAATGAATACCCGCATTGAAGGCCTCGCCGCCGCATATAATGATAATTATACCGGGGGGCGTCTGGCCTCTGAATTCCTGATCCGTCGCGGACACCGTAAAATTGCATTTATGGGTGGACTTGGTTTCAATCGGACCCGTGCCTTTTTCGATGTGATGCTCGAAAATCATATCGAGCCGGCGGTATTCCTCAATGTCTCTGATTTTTTACCGCAAAGCGGCAGGTTTACCGCAGTTTTCTGCTTCAGCGACTACCAGGTGCTGGAACTCTATAATGAAGCTGCTTCCAGAGGAATAAAGATTCCGGAAAATATTTCAGTTATCGGTTATGATAACATGAATTTCACCAGTCTGCTTTCACCGCGTCCGGCGACGGTTGAGCAGTATAAAAAAGAACTGGGCATTGCCGCGGCGGAAATCATACTTGAACGCATTAACGGCGGCTCCCGGCTTGCCGCCCGGAAATTTACCCCGATATTGCATGAAGGCGAAAGCGTTAAGAAGATTTATACTCTATACGGCTGAAAATTTAACATATCCACAATCCTGCGTGTCTATTTTTAAATTTTAAGCCGTGCAGAGTATAATACCGAAATGCTTTGAAATAAGACTTTAATTTGCTTTTTTTAATAAGACGGGATATAATTATTATCCAGAGGGGTGGAAATGATTCATATAACGCGAGGAGGTAAAAAATGCCTGCAGTAGTAGACAAAGAACTATGTGTCGGTTGTGAAGCCTGTGTCGGAGAATGCCCGGTCGATGCCATCGAAATGGTTGACGGCAAGGCCCTGGTGAATGACAGTTGTGTTGATTGCGGCGCCTGTGTCGAAATCTGTCCGGTGGAAGCTATAACGCTAAAATAATCTGCTCAAAAAAATAGCCGGACTTGATAGCCGGCTGTTTTTAAGCGATATAGAAAAGCATAATTCGCCCAGATTGATTAAAATATAATCAGAGTCTTTCCTGGCATTCAGAACAATAGCCTTTAATCTGGTAAATATAATTCAGCGGTTCAAAATTGTGCTCAGTGCAAAGCTTTTTCTGAATATTGCCCAGTGAAACTGATTTAACTTTTACCAGCTTGCCGCAGCCGACGCAAAGCAGAAAATTATTATCGCCTTTCAGATTGCTCTCAAATACGGTTTTGCCGCCGCAAAGTTTGATTTCATTAATAAATCCGGCATCAATGAACGCGAAGATATTGCGATAAAGCGTTGACGCCGCGTGAATGAATCCCTTGCTGCGCGCTTTTCTGAAAAGATCTACAATTGAAAACTGTCCATCCATATCGGCGATAATCTCCAGCAAGTGTTCCCGCTCGACCGAATAGCGCTTATTGCTGGCCTTGAAATATCTTCTTAAATCCGCTAATCTCTGTTCATGTTTCATTATATAAAAAATCCCTCAATATTAAAGCCTGGTAAAATTATTTAAATCAGATTTAATTTAATCCTTTCAATAAAATTAACAAGTGTTTTTTGCAATAAAGATGCAATTAAATTGCATTAACGAATTCGATGAAAACTATTTCCGGACGGCATAGAATGCGGAAAGGCACACAGGACATTCCGATTCCGGAAGAAACCAGCATATGGGTTCCAGCCTTGTTATGAATAAAATGGCCGTAGTCGAATTTCAGGCGATACCTGGAAGACGTTTGCAATGCGCCGATAAAAGGCAGTCTGACCTGGCCGCCGTGGGTATGGCCGCATAAAATCAGATTAATTTTCTTCAGAACATCGCCGCGCCCGGCAAATATGGCCGTATCCGGACTGTGCGCCAGCAGCACATTGTATTTGCCGCTGAAATCAGTATTAACTTCCGGGCTGCCGGATTTGATGTCATCAATCCCGTAAAAGCAAAACGGTTCTGCGGTACAGGTCTGGTTGATCAGCAGATCAAAACCGCCTTCAGCATAAAATTCTTTCCAGCTGGAATCCGAAATCCATTTTTTGTAGCGCTCCCAGTTGCCGGTAACGGCAATTCTGGTTTTTGCCGCCGGCAATGATTTCAGGGCATCAATGCCGGATTTGATACGCGATGCATAGGATACCAGGTCGCCGCCGTAAATAATTACATCCGGTCGAAAGGCGTCTATAAATTTCACGGCTTCGCGGATAATTTTTGTTTCGCGGCTCGAACCGCCCATCCAGTGCAGATCAGAGAAAAAAACGATTTTTTTGTCTGTCAGTGCGACATCTGATGCCGGGATGGAGTATTTTACTACTTCCAGATATTTACCGTCATGTACAATATTCCGCCCTGAATATCCGGAGACTTTTTCCCAGGCGGAAACCCGGTGCGAAAATTTCTTCCGTGTTTTTTTCTCAGGGGAAAAAATCATATATTATCCTTCAGCAAGGTATTTCACTATATCTTCCGGCAATTCTGAGATTTCTTTGATAACACAACTGGAGCCATTCGGCAGCAGAATTTTCTCTTCCGGCGTTCTGCCTAGCAGCGCTTCGCCGAGTCTGGTTTTATACGAGATCCAGTTCTTCTCCGGATTGCCGTCCCATGCGCCCACCAGGTAAAAGACTTCATCGCTGCCGGATTCATGCTGAACTTTGACCGTTGAACCGATAATTGCGCTGCCGTCAAGTGAAACATTTCTGAAATCAACCGGCTGGGTATTGAGAATATCCCTTTCGATCTCTGACCGGCGGCGGCTCAGAAAATTGCGCCGCTCTTTTGCCGCGTCAAATTCCGCATTTTCACGGAAGTCGCCGTGTGCACGGGCGGTTTTGAGCGACTCGCGGTTTTCGGGCATGTGAACATTGATGATGTCATAAAGCTCCTTCAACATCTGGCTGTGGGAGCGGACAGAGGTGATGGTCGGGCCTGAATGCTGTACCGGCTGGTGCGTTTCGCGTTTTTCCGCCGACAGCAGTTTCTGGCCGGCACCGTTTTCCAGGTGGTCTCTGATCTCTTTTGAATGGCGTGCCAGTTTTACCAGCAGGCTCTGCTGCTCGCCGGGCATAAAGAAACATGATTTCTGCAGTGCGGAAGTGATGACGCCGACGTCATTGCAGGCATTTTCAATCAGCGTTTTCTGGAATTCCGGTTTATCGAGCAGGTGTTTCCTCAGTTCGCGCTGCGAACTGGTCCAGTTCTTGGGCAGATCTTCAACGCTCAAGGCCTGCACTGTATTTATGAAATTCACCTCCTGGTTCAACTCGTCAGAATGTGTCTTGCGGTTTTTCCAGATCCAGAGAAGAATGTCGCAACTGCATATCCTGGTTCTCTTGACCGCCTCGGTAAGCAGATGATCGTCGGTAATCGCACAAAAGACATTCAGACAGCGCAGGGGCAGCCGGAGCGCATACTGCGCCAGATATTCCGGCGGAAAAAGCAGTTTAGTCGCCAGGCTTAGATTCTCCATATGTTTGACTGGAACATCTCCCCACATGTTGAGGGATCCGATATTTAGATTATTCAGTGCCAGCGGCCAGAACGGCGCCTTGCCTTTGAGCGGTTCAACAATCCGGCGCAGCCCGTCTTCGGAAACCCTCGGAACAATTATGGAAAGTGACTCCGCTAGCAGGACGCTTTCACGCTCGGCGGCCTCAGCTTTCAGCTTGGTAAAGAAGGATATAAATCCGGCTATATCACTCTCGTCGAAAGGACCCGAAGACGCATCTTCTGACAACAGAATATGCATTTCCTGAATGCTTCTGCCGCCGGAAGGTTTGCGTTTGCCGCTGTTGACGGCGGCGCCGGCGCCGCGGCTCCACCATACTTCAAAATCATTGCCGGCCATAACTCCGGGAACCAGGGAATTATGCGCGATGATTTTAATCTCTTCATCTTTGAGCGGGTTCAATGATTTTTTCCCGGCCAGTTCGCGGTAGTCTGTCGCGGTAAAATTGGTTCTGCGGTCAAAACCGGCCAGCTTTAAAGTATCGGCGCCGGAGGCAAACATTTTCACTTCTGACAGCACGATCGGCAATGGCATCGCATAGGATCCGCCGCCGGAAAGCGCGGTGATTGCCACCGACCCGGAAAATCCGTCAATATTGGTCACTGTCCCCCAGCGCGACGAGCTGGGCAGAAATACGATTGTGCCATTTTTCAACTTGATCATATTCCGGTAACGGCAGGCAATCGCTTGCGGGGTAATGCTGTTTTCGCGGAGTCCGAGCGCCCGGACAAAGCCGGTTTTATTGAGGAACGGCGGCAATAGAACCTTGATGGCGTCGCCAAGCGCTTTGCGGAATATCGGCGTATCGGCGTAACCCGCTTCGGCCAGCGCCAGACAGCAGGCCGCTCTTGCTCCGGAAACATCATCGCCCCAGCTCTCCAGCAGAAATTGAATATTGGTGGAAATATCGCCTTCGTTGATATTCTCTTTTTCCAGTTTCTTAATCAGAGTTTCCAGCAGGGGCGCGGAATTGTCTTCAGCGGCGCCAACAAACAGATCTTCAAGTTTAATTTCTTCCATATCTCAAAACCAGTGCTGTTTTATAGTTAATTGTAATATAATGAACTGATTAAAATATCACAAAAATACAGAATTAAAAGGAAAGATTGTTAAATCAACAGGGAACTGGCCATTGATTTTTCATCAACCCCTGTGCTGTTTCGCCCGCGGATGGAAATCATCAAATATTGAAAAGAGATAAAAAAAGAACACCGCTTGTGGCAGAAAATTTTAAAAAGGTGGTTATATTATACATTTCACTTAAATAACTGCAGGAAATCAAATTTATGACTATGGATAAATCTTTAATTTACAAAGCCGCCCATATTGCGCCGTCCGCCAGACAACTGGCCTGGCAGGAAATGGAGCTGACCGCGTTCGTTCACTATACGGTCAACGCCTTCACCGACAAGGAATGGGGCGACGGCTCGGAATCCCCGTCCATCTTCAATCCATCCGACTGTTCGCCGCGCCAGTGGGCCGAAGTATGCGGAAGCGCCGGGTTCAAAATGATAATCCTGACCTGCAAACATCATGACGGATTCTGTTTATGGCCCAGTAAATATACTGAACACAGCGTTAAAAATTCGCCTTGGAAAAATGGAAAAGGCGATGTGGTGAGAGAGCTTTCCGACGCCTGCCGCGAACGGAATATCAAATTCGGCGTTTACCTGTCGCCGTGGGACCGCCATGAACCTTCCTATGGCGATTCGCCGGTTTATAATCAGTACTTTAAAAATCAACTGACCGAACTGCTGACCAATTACGGCAGAATTGAGTGCCTGTGGTTTGACGGCGCCTGCGGCGAAGGTCCGAACGGCAAACGCCAGGAGTACGACTGGGACGGTTATTATAAACTTATAAACCAGCTCCAGCCTGATGCTTTGATCAGTGACATCGGTCCTGATGTCAGATGGTGCGGCAACGAAGCCGGCAAATCCCGCGCCGCGGAGTGGAGTGTGCTTAACGTCAATAAAAGCATCCTGGCATTCAATTACGAAAACTGTATCACCGAAAATATCGGCGGCCGCGACACCCTGGGCGACGGCAGTTGTCTGAAATGGTATCCTGCCGAAGTGGATACTTCGATCCGGCCCGGCTGGTTCTATCACCGCAGCGAAGACGATGAGGTAAAATCGCCAGCAAAACTGATGGACATCTATTTCAATTCTGTCGGACACAATGGCGTTCTGCTGCTTAATATTCCGCCGGACAAACGCGGCCGTTTTCATGAAAACGACGTAAAAAATCTGCTGGAATTCAACCGGCTGCGGCAAAATGGCTGTGAAGAAAATCTAGCCTCCGGCGCCAGGGCCGAAGCGTCTGTTGAACGCGAAGGCTTTGCTGCTTCAAAGATTTTAGACGGCAATAAAAACTCATTCTGGCAGACCCCCCCATGGCATGAAAGCGCCGAAATTAATTTTGACTTCGGCACCCCTCAAACGTTCAATTGCGTGATGCTGCAGGAACATATTTGCAGCGGCCAGCGGATTGAAAAATATTCCCTCCACGCGCAGGTTGACGGCAAATGGCAGACTCTCACCTCCGGCTTCACGGTCGGCTATAAAGAAATGCGGCGATTTGACCAGATAACAGCCTCTAAAGTAAAACTGGTTATCCATGAATCCCGCTACAGCCCGACCCTGTCTAATTTCGCCCTTTATCTCTTTCCGGAAATCAAAGAGGAAGCCGCGATAAAGACGGAGACGCCGGGACTTGCCAGACAAGCGCAGAAGATTCTACGGGCAGCCTCCGAAAATCTGCCGGAATTCCCGGCGGCAAATCTGCTTGACGGCAGCCGTGATACCTGCTGGTCAAGCAAGCCCGGCGAAACCATGCCGCAGTTTGTGCAGATTGACCTCGGCGAACCGCGCGATATCCAGGGCTTTCTCATGCTGCCGAACCAGCATGGCGGCGGACACATTTTCGATTACGAATTTTATGTCAGCCGCAACGGTTCCGAATGGGGCCGGCCGGTTGCGGCAGGGCAGTTCTCAAATCTGGTCAATAATCCCGTTTACCAGAAAATCTATTTCGATGAACCGCAGCGCGGCATTAGATTCATCTGTCTGAAGGCGCTGACTGCTTCTGAAAACTATGATCATATCAAAATAGCCGACTTAAACGTCATTCCGGTAAAATAAGGACTCCTGATTATGACCGCTCAAAAAACCACTGTAAAAGAGTATATTGAATGGACCAACATGCGCTGGGATAATGCGCCGGACACGGAAAAACCGAGAGTTCTGATGATCGGAGATTCCATCGTCGCCGGACATGGCGATCTGGTGTTCGATCTGGTCAAGGACAAACTCTGCATAGATTATCTGGCCACCGCCAAATGTGTCAGCGACAAAGATTATATGCGGGAACTTGATTACATGCTTAGCCTGAATAGCTATGCGGTAATCATTTTTAACAACGGCCTGCACGGCTGGGACATTGGCGAAGCGGTTTATGCGGAAAACCTGCGCGAAGCATTGACTTATTTAAAGACAAAAACAAAGCTGTTGATCTGGCGCAACAGCACTCCGATCCGGCCCGTTGGCGATTTGAACAGCTTTGAAGCTGCAAGAAATCCCCGGGTGATCAAACGGAATGCGGATGCGGCAGTTATCGCCGGCGAGCTCGGCCTGCCGGTCATTGATCTTTATACCCCGATGGCGGAGAATCCGGATTTGTTTTGCGAAGATGCGATACATTACACCCTGGAAGGCCGTAAAGCACAGGCCGGAATCATCGCCGCATTTATTACCGGCGGCGAATAATTCCAGACTCATTTAAAACTACTTTAACCACAAGTCACAAAAACACAGAGTTAAAACCAGCATCAGCAAATTATTGCGGGAATACCCGCCGTAATTCGCTGACTGTTTTTTTCCCTTTGCGTCTTTTGCGCCTTTGCGTTAAATCATCCCCTGTATTCTCTTCATTAACTTCATGTTCTTCATGGTGAAGTGTATTTTGGGATTTCTTTTCGTGTCCTGCTAATCTAAGGTTAGTTCCGCGACTGCGGGATGCCTTTCGTGGTTAAGGTGTATTCCTCACTCCTCACTCCTCACTCCTCACTCCTCACTCCTCACTCCTCACTCCTCACTCCTCACTCCTCACTCCTAACTCCTAACTCCTCACCCATCACCCATCACCCATCACCCATCACCCATCACCCATCACCCATCACCCATCACCCATCACCCATCACCCATCACCCATCACCCATCACCCATCACCCATCACCCATCACCCATCACCCATC
>CAIPAT010000129.1 GCA_903863035.1 uncultured Lentisphaeria bacterium | reverse complement strand
TACCTGAATACCGGCATGAACAGCTTTATTGCCAGAGTCGATGCACACAAGGTTCTCAGGGTCGGGGACAAGGTTGAATTGCCGCTGTTCATGCCGAAAGCGCATCTGTTTGACAAGGAAACCGAAAAACTGATTATTTAATCGGTTAAATATTCCGGCGGAGCCGGAGGTTGTTTGAAAGGTCGTGCCGGAATTGTTCCGGCATGAAAATATCTTCAGGGCAAGGTGATTCCGCAAGGAAAATTCCTGACCGGCGGTATAGTCCGCGAGTTCCGTTGCTGGAACAGATACGGTGTAACTCCGTAACCGACAGTAAAGTCTGGATGAAAGAAGATACCGGGATTCGAGATCGAATCCCGGATGGATCAGTCTCTGTAAGCCCTGAATAAAAATTGTCTTCAGGGCTTTATTTTTGCCCTGATACATACAGAAGGGAAGAAGTGAAAATGCCGGTAGAATTTGATAAAATCGAAGATGTAATCGCCGCCTTGAAAAGCGGGGAAATGGTCATTGTGACCGATGACGAAAACAGAGAAAACGAAGGTGACCTGGTTGCCGCCGCCGCTAAAATTACGCCGGAAATCATTAATTTCATGGTGACTCACGGACGCGGCCTGGTTTGTATCCCGTTGTCGGAAGAACGTGCCGCGGCGCTGAAACTGTACAGCATGGCGGCGCTGAAAGACCCGTTTCAAACCGCGTTTACCCAGAGTGTTGACGCCAAAAACGGAATTAGCACCGGAATCTCCGCCTATGACCGTGCGAAGACGATAGAGATGCTGATAGACCCGACTTCAACCGCGGAAGATTTCGTTATTCCGGGGCATGTTTTTCCGTTGGTGGCAAGGGCTGGCGGGGTGCTCAGGCGTGCCGGACATACCGAAGCCGCAGTGGATATGGCGAGAATCGCCGGACTGGCCCCGGCCGGCGTTATCTGTGAAATAATGAATGATGACGGCACTATGGCCAGAGTTCCGCAGCTTGATAAGTTCAGAAAAAAACATAATTTGAAATGGTGTTCGGTTGCAGGCTTGATCGCCTATCGCCGCCAGACTGAAGTATTAATTGCGGAAGGCGCGTCCGCTGATCTGCCGACCGCATACGGTAAATTCCGGGTTCATATTTATAAGTCCAAGGTTGACGGGCTGGAGCATGTGGCGCTGGTTTTCGGCGATGTCAAAGAGCAGGAGAATGTGCTGGTAAGGGTTCACAGCGAATGTTTGACCGGTGATGTTTTCGGCTCCGCGAGATGCGACTGCGGCGCACAACTTCACTCCGCGATGCAGCAGATTGCGCAGGAAGGGCGCGGCGTGGTCGTTTATATGCGTCAGGAAGGGCGCGGTATCGGACTGGCCAATAAAATTCACGCCTACAAACTTCAGGATGAAGGCTGCGACACTGTTGAAGCAAATGAAAAACTGGGTTTTGCGGCAGACCTCCGGGAATATGGCATCGGAGTTCAAATCCTGCTTGAGCTGGGGGTTAAATCCGTCCGGCTGCTGACTAATAATCCACGAAAACTGGTCGGGCTCAGCGGTTACGGGCTGAAGGTGAATGAACGGGTTCCAATCGTCATCGACCCGCAGATTCATAATCGCAAATACCTTGAAACCAAAAAGAAAAAGCTTGGCCATTTATTGTAAGAAGTGGTTTGTTTAATGGAAAATTACGAGAAACGTACTAAAATATAACGTCTATATTACGGAGGAAAAGTTTATGGACAAAACAATTGGGAAAATTTACGAAGGGAATCTGAAAGCGGACGGGCTCCGTTTCGGAATCGTTTGCAGCCGGTTCAACGAATTTTTTGTCAGCAAGCTGCTTGGCGGAGCGATAGATGCTCTAGTCCGGCACGGCGGCAGCGGCAAGAATATTCATGCCGCCTGGGTGCCGGGTTCCTATGAACTGCCGTTTGTCGCTAAAAAGCTGGCGGAAAGCGGTAATTATGACGCGGTGATCGCGCTCGGCGTAGTGATTCAGGGCGCGACTCCGCATGCGGGGTATATCAACAGCGAAGTGTCAAAAGCGCTAGCGCAGATTTCCCTCGATACCGGGGTGCCGGTAGTTTACGGAATCATTACGGCTGACAACATCGAACAGGCAATCGAGCGCAGCGGCACCAAAGCCGGCAACAAAGGCGCTGATGCCGCAGTTGCTGCAATTGAAATGGCCAATCTGGTCAAACAACTGGTATAAGCAACTTTATAAATTTTGCGGTTAATTACGGAGAGATACATGCCCGCTACTCAAAAACAAGACAACCCTGTCGACTCCCGCAGCCTCGGGCGGGAGTTGGCGATGCAGTTTCTTTTTCAACAGGAACTGAGCCACTGCGAAACAACCGAAGATGTTTTCAATGAATTTTTCGACCAAAGCGGTCAGTCGCTGGATTTGAAGGATAACCGCTATTTCCGCAAAGGCCGCGAATATGCCATGGATATTATTGGCGGAGTTTTGAAAAATCTGAAAGAAATTGATGCGCAAATCCTTGCCCATTCTCAAAAATGGGATCTGAAACGGATGGCCGTCGTGGATTTAAACATCATGCGTGTTGCGATCTATGAAATGCTGTTTGTGCTGGAAGTCCCGCCGGTAGTCAGTATCAATGAAGCAGTGAAGATCACCCGCGACTACAGCGGCGAACCTTCATGCGGTTTCATGAACGGCATGCTCAATGCGGTAAAAGATTCTCTGGACCGGCCGGCCAGAAAGGCGGCGAATAAGTCATGAAGTCGATCTTTTCTATTTTCAAAAAAGGGCTTGAGAAAACAACAACGACGGTTTCCCGTTCGCTGGCTGGAATTTTCATTGGCGAAAAAAAATGGGATAAAAGTACGTTTGAGGACCTCGAAGCAATTCTGATTTCCGCTGACTTCGGGGTTCCGGCCAGCTTGAAAATAGTTGAAGATATCCGCGAACGCTATGAACGCGGACATATCAAAACTTCCGCCGATATCTTCGAGATCGCCAGAAATGAAGTGATCAATATATTCAGTAAAAACCGCAGGGAAGTGAATTACGCTCCCGCAGGCAAACCGACAGTCATTTTGATGATCGGGGTCAACGGCAGCGGTAAGACCACCACTACCGGAAAACTTGCATGGCTGTGGCAGCAGGAAGGGAAGAAAGTAATCCTGGCCGCCTGCGATACATTCCGCGCGGCTGCCGTAGGACAACTGCAGCTCTGGGGCGAAAAGACCGGCTGTTATGTCGTTTCCGCCGCACCTAACGCCGACCCGGCCAGTGTGGCGTTTGACGCAACTCAGGCCGCGCTGGCCAGAGGTGCCGATATCCTGATAATTGATACCGCCGGACGCCAGCACACCAGGAAAAACCTGATGGACGAATTGTCAAAGCTCCGCCGGACGATAGACAAAGTCTATCCCGGGGCTCCTCATGAAGTCTGGCTGACCGTTGACGCCAGCCTTGGCGCTAACGCGATAAACCAGGCGCGCGAATTTTCAAAAGCCGCCGGGCTTACCGGCTTGATATTGACCAAACTTGACGGCACCGGCAAAGGCGGCATGGCCGTTGCGCTGCATCAGGAATTCGGCTATCCGGTGTTTTTTGCCGGGCTTGGCGAAAAACCCGAGGATCTGCAACCATTCGACCCGGAATTTTATGCCGCCGCGATTTTCGAATCAGCTGGAAAATAATAATAATAAGCAGGGAAGATATGCGGGCTGTTTCCCTGAATATCCTGAAGCCGGACTGAAAACCGTCTGGAGATAATCTGTCATGAGACTGTTAAAAGGCGTTAATAAATTTATCGGTTACGGCATTTCCTGTATATGCCTGCTCATGCTTTGCGCAGACTCGTCTGCGCAGTCGGAAATAAGCAGTATCCTGAAAACAGAAAAATCCGTATGGGAAACTTCCGCTAAAGACTTAGCCGCTCAATTTCCAGGCAAAAAACTTTTCCAGTGGGTGGATTCATCCCAGACCGGATTACGATATTACGCAGATGCCGGACCGGACAAAATAACCTTTGCCGGATTGCCGGTCTGCGAAGCTATTTTCACATTCAATAAAGACAAAATCGTCAAGATTTATCTTTCGCTGTTCAACCGCGGCGATGCCGCCCGTATGGAAAAACCCGACTATAATGAACTGCTCAAAAAGCTGAATGGCGCTTTGGATAAACTGTCCGGCAAAAAGCCCGGCAAAGAAACGATAGCAGTAGTCGGCGACAAGCGGATTTATTGCAGAAGATGGCACTGCAAAGATTATGAATTCGAGCTTAAATGGAGCGATAACGGATTAGCCGGCCTGAACTTCCTGGCTGAATTTATTACTCTGAATATTTTACCGGCAACCCCGGGTTCAGATTCTTTAAAAATAGACAAAGGACTGAGCAAAAAAGTACTGGCTGGAAGAGTCAAAACCAATGATGCCGGTGACCGTTATCTTGAAATCCCAATGGTTGACCAGGGCAATAAAGGTTATTGCGTCGCGGCTGTAGCCGAACGGGTACTGAAATATTACGGATCGAGAATGGATCAGCACATGCTGGCGGAGTTGACCAATATGCCGGAAGGCGGCGGCGCTGATCTTATTGATATTGAAAAAGCCGCAGCGGATTGTGCGTCGAAAGTTGACGTTAAATATTCAAAACTTTACTATAACGATGATATGTTCAATTTTGTCAATTTCAACAGAATGATTACCATGTATAACATGGAAGCCGGAAAAGCCGGAATGCCATTAATTACCATTGATAAATATCTGAAGACTTCCGAAGGAAGAACGCTGTACGATCTCAGCGGAATTACTTCTGCAATGAATTCAGATATTTATAAAAAAGTCAGGCTCAAAGATAATATAAATTTCAAAAAATTTCAAAGAGACGTCTCCGGGAATATTAATGCTGGAATTCCGTTGCTCTGGGCTGTTAAGCTGGGTATTATCAAAGAGAAAGAGCTTCCGCAGCCGCCAGGAATGCATATGCGGCTGATTATCGGCTGTAATGACAAAGATAAAACAATCATTTATAGCGACACCTGGGGAGCGGGACATGAGTACAAGAAAATGAACTGGGAAGACGCCTGGACGATGACTACCTTCGTCGGGCTGTTTACTCCGCGACTGGAGAAATAACTATGCAGGATAAAACATCAGAATACATGAAGGAGGCGATTGCCCTGGCGGAAAAAGCATGGGGCATGACCAGTCCGAACCCGCTGGTCGGCGCTGTTATCGTCAAAGACGGCAAAGTAACCGGGCGCGGCTTTCATGAACAGGCCGGAAAACCTCATGCCGAGATCAACGCGCTGGCGGATGCCGGACAATCATCGCCGAAAGCTGATTTGTATGTAACACTTGAGCCGTGTTCCACCCATGGACGGACTCCGCCCTGTACTGATGCAATCATCCGGGCCGGTGTTCGGCGGGTTTTCATCGGTTCTCTTGATCCGAATCCTGCTCACGCCGGGCGCGGCGTGAATATTCTGAATAATGCCGGAATCGAAGTCTTTACGGAAATAGAAAAAGTTTCATGTGATGCCATTAACGAAGCCTTTTTTAAATGGATTACCGCCAAAAGACCTTTTGTCATTCTGAAAATGGCAATGACTCTGGATGGTAAAATAGCTACAGAGAGCGGACAGTCTAAATGGATTACCGGCCCGGCGGCCCGGCAGCGCGTTCAGCATTTGCGTCAATGGGCGGATGCTATTCTTGTCGGCGGCAATACCGCCAGAAATGATCATCCGTCGCTTACAGTACGCGACATGCACGGCTGGCGGCAGCCGCGACGGCTGGTCGCTTCAAAGACACTGACTCCGGAAGCACTGAAAAGTCTGCTGCCGGAGGGGATAAATCCGGAGGTAATCCGCGCCGCCTGCCCGGCGGAATGGCAGGCGGCAATGTCCCGCCTCGGCAGTGAAAATGTAACCGCGCTGCTGATAGAAGGCGGCGGCGAACTGGCCTCAACGGTTCTTAATGCCGGAATTGTGGATAAAGTGGAATTTCACATCGGCCCCAAAATACTGGGCGGCAGAAACAGCCGTCCGGTAATCGGCGGCGCCAATCCACTGACGCTGGCGGAGGCTTTGGCGCTGAAAAACATCTCAATTGAACGCGCCGGCGAGGACATCGTTGTCATTGGCTATCCGGATTATCCTAAAAAAAGCAGTTGAACTTTATTTTTAGTTTTATGTTGTTTAAAATAAAAGCCTTATGGCAAAAAGCAATTTAACAAAAAGTTAATAACAATGAATTGCCGGAAATCCGGAATTCAACCCTTCGGGTCGGCCATTGCACCATGTCTGCACTGTGATTTAGAACTTGCAGTGGTTACCACAGCGGCGCTCAAAATCACAGCACATCCACGGCACACTGACTCGACTGCTTTTTTTAGGATTATTCAGTAAATCATTAAGTCCGCGATAACTTGTTTTTCGCCAGATGCAGTTCTGTATCGGAGGGCGGCAATTCCCGGAATCGCAATTGCTGATATTCGTTCAACATCTCAGTTATCCGCTGAACTTCGGCAGGCGGAATATTTAAGTCCATGATCAATTTTGAGAATTCTGAAACGGTTGTGTTTTCCTGTATTTCAAGATGATATTTCTTCCTGAGCACGTTTTCGGTCCTGGTATATTTCCGGCTCAGTTCTACAACATTTTTGTGCAGTTCCGCAATATTTCCATGTTTTTTCACGCGGGATTTGCGGTGGCGGGCATACATTACTATTGCGGCAATAAACAGCAGCAGACCAATGGGTCCGCGTACCGGATGGAAAAACATTGCGGCGAATAATTCGTAAATGCCGGCTCCGGCATCAGTGATTATTTTCGCGAAATAACCGCGCCGCAAATCGGAAAGCAACTGCTGGAAGAATTGCTGGAAACGGTCGCCGGCAGACTCCCATGAACCCATCTCGTACTTGAAATTAGGGATGCCGGATGGCGGGGTCGGTTCCAGCATCAACCATTTTTTGAGATTGCGGTCATAGGCTTCCAGCCAGGCATGAGCATTGCCAAGACGTGAAACATAATATTTGCCGGAAGAATGACGCTCTTCACAGACAAATCCGGTAACATAACGCGAGGGGATGCCTTTCGCCCGCAGCAGCAGCGCCATCCCGGAGGCGAAAAGTTCACAGTGTCCGGTTCTGGTTTTAGCGAGAAAATGCATAACCGGGTCGGAAGCGCCGCAATCCCGGGAGGTCAGTTTGTAGGTAAAATTGGATGAGAAAAACTTTAACAGCGCCGAGATAATTTTCGCGTCTGCGGCAGGTTGCTTCAGGTTTTTCAGTTCAGGAATATTTTCGGCGATCTCGTCTAATTGTTGTTTGATATTCGGCGGCAGATCAAGATATTCACGCGCAGAAACCGGATCGGCAGGCTGCTGCCAGGATGATTCAATGGCGGGCTTGGGAGTGAATACCGTATAACCGCCGTCTTTTTCCCAGTCCTGCGGCTCAAACACTCCGTCGCGACTGTAAGCAATGCGGTTGGCGATGATATCAAACTGCTGCACATTCGCCGGAGTCAGCAATACTTTGCTGGTAAAATTTCTTGACGGTTGTACTTCAAAAGCAAAATCATCTTTTCTGTCCGTCTCAAAGAAAAATGTTTTAATCGCAAGCATGCCGGAATACGTTTTATTTTTGAGCTGCCGTACATTCTGGGCGCCGTCTTCCAGCCAGCGGCCGTCGCGGTAGTTTCGATACGCATGGCCGCGGAGATAACCCGGAACCTGCTTCGAGACCACGCGCAGGACGATAACGTTTTGATTTTTGACGATATCTTCGTTAAACGTCCGGTTCAGATCCACTTCCCGGTCAAAAACTGTATGTTTTGCGGGCTGCATCATGCGCCTGACCCCCAGCCGCATAAAGAAATTTTCCAGCCGCCGGATACTGTCTTCATTGATTTTATAAAGCTTCCACGCTCCTGCGGCGCAAAGCGGCAGCATCACAAAAACAAGACCAAGGATAAGTCGTTTCCGCCAGCGGTAGGATTGCTGTTTCCGGTTGATCTTCTGTGATTCTGAAATTCTCAGACTAAGCAGGATTAAAAAAAGATTAATTGAAATCACAATGATAAACGCGACGGTAAAATGTTTAATCATCGGGGTCAGCAGCGGCAGCCGCTCATTCGGAATGTTCAGGTTGTACACATCACCAGCAAACATCAGGGTGAACAGCGCCGCCGCCGCCGCACCGCCCGGCACATAAGGGCCGGACTTGAAAAAGGTCAGAAAAACCGCGGCATAAAGCACAACCGGAACTGAAATCTCCGGATGGAAGAAAATACTGATGAAGCCGAAACGATCACCTTT
The DNA here is from genome assembly GCA_903863035.1 of uncultured Lentisphaeria bacterium. Taxonomy (GTDB): domain Bacteria; phylum Verrucomicrobiota; class Lentisphaeria; order Victivallales; family Victivallaceae; genus CAIPAT01. Next base: position 30,086 of record CAIPAT010000129.1, on the reverse strand, counting down.
CATTGGAAACATATAATCCAGCAGCACCGCCAGAACAACTGCCATCACTGAAAAATAAATGATCGACCGGTCATTCATTTTGACGGGCTTGACGACCAGCATTGAAAATATCAGTCCGATTGTAACCAGTACCAGTACATGCGGCAAATCGGCGACAAAAGCAAAAAATACCGTTGCCGGAAAGATCATCCCGGCGGCCAGCACAACGGTGAGAATTGATTTTCTATCGGGTTCATTCATAAATGTTTAACCCTTCCTTCGCTGATATCGGCAGTACTGATAAACGTTGCGTCAGGAGGCGGCTCGCCGGAGTGGATACCGTTGCCGATCACGATAATCCGCAGCGCGACTCCGGACTCGCGCAGTTTCCTGACCAGTGTTTCGCGTTCCCTGTCCCAGCCGAGCAGCATTATGACCGCGCTGCCGATGCCGGAGACTTCTTCCAGAACATCGGGGGACAGTCTGGAGATCGGATGCTCATTATTCGGCTCCAGACAAGCCAGAACGTCAAGAATCGCTTCCAGGCAGGCCAGGTGTCGTCCGGCTTGAAAATGATAAACCTGGGTGCCGGCAGCGAAAACATCCACCACATACTCGCCTTTTGTCAAAAAATCGGTAAGCGCGGCGGTAAGTGAAATTGCGGCTTCGAGTTCCGCCGAAAGGACGTCGCGCTTTTTAATCACTCTGAAGCTTTTAACTTTAGGCACATAAGTATCCACAATCAGGGCGATACGGGTAAGATACTCTTCCTGAAATTCCTTAACGATCAGATTTCCGGCGCTGCGGGCGCTGCCGGGCCAGTAAATGTGCCGGGGATCATCGCCTTCGCGAAATTCGCGGCAGCCGAAAAAATCCATTGATTCACCGACTTTTGAAACCCGCGAAACCCCCTCGCGCTGATATTTCATACCCACCGGCAGCCGAAAATCATTTAATACCTGATACGACGGGTACACAATGAGGGAAGCGGTATCGTTTTTATTGCGGCAGTTCCACTTGAAAATCCCCAGCGGAAACGCGGAATCGGCGATGGGCGAGAAAATGGTATATTTGCCACGCCGCCGGGCATCAATGACGGCATCAGCGGCAATGCATTGTCCGGCTGGAACAACACCGGTCGCGGCATGTTCCGCCCATTTCAAGCCTGGCTTCAACGCGAAAGGGTCAAGCCGGATGTCCCAGGCGGAAATACGCCGGAGATTGGTGATTTCATAACTGACTTTCACGCAGGCTCCTGCGCGTACCCGTTCCGGCAGCTTTCTGCAAATTTTGAATTTAGGACGAAACAGCCAGCCGGTGATAAAATCAACCAGAAAAATAATAAACAGCGTAATCGCCAGGCCGCGGACCGGAGAATCAAGCGAAATAGAACTGTACATCAGGATCATGAACGCTGACGGAATGATTATCCTGCCGGGAACTGTCAGCGTCCGGAATGCCCACCCCAGAAGCCAGGCAGAAAGCGCCACCGTGGGCGAACGGTAAGGCCTGGATGTCCTTTCCAGAGCAGGAACATAAAACCATTCCGGCCCGTCAAGAAATTTCTTCATCCATTCAAATTCTTTATGAATCTTCATTCAACTCCGCCCTCGTTATTGTTATGCTCTGCACGGCTGAAAATTTAACATAGATCGCAACCGTTTTGCGGCTGCCTTTTTCCGCTCCTCATTCAGGCGATATTCATATCGCCAAGTTAATCGTGCAGAGTATATATTAGAAATCTACAGTCTTTTCAGAAAAAAGAAATATTGATTTCAGACAGGATCCTTGAAAACAGACGGACAAAGCAGAGAGAAGCAGGGGAATGAGGACTTGGACGGCTATCTCAAGGCGACAGTATCGGGCGGCGGCATCTCTTCGGTGGTTTTGGCGGTCGGCTTCAGTGGCATGCAGAACAGTCTGCACACCAGTTCCCCGCCGGGATTTTCGCCGTTGATCAGAGTTCTTGAATAATTGCGTTGATGGTCAATCAAGCAGAAAACTTTAGTATTGGAAGAGATCAGTTTTATATTTACGCTGCCGTCATCGTTGAACGGAATATTGAAGGTTTCAGTTTTAGCACCTTTCTGGCTGTTGGAGAAATTTTTCTTTTCGCCATTGATTTCCAGCACCGCATTCCCGGCAACTTCAAAAAACAGCGTAAATTCCAATTCTGCAGTTTTAAATTTGCGTCCGGCAACCGGAAACCGCTTCTGTATTGTGGTTCCAGACTGCAGCTCAGTTGCGGCCCATCCGCCAAAAGAAAACGGACCATTGTCTAGAAACATCAGCTTGCCTGGCGAAACTTCCACGGAAACGCCGTTCGGCCGGACTATGCGGATAATACTTGACTCCAAACACTGACGGTAATAATCATATGCCGTAAAACAGATAAAGACGCCGATAATCAGAGTCGGAAAGGTTGAAATATAAGCTTTTCCGGGATTTTTTGACCGCTGCCGCCAGAAATGATTGATCAGCACCGCCGCGCAAATCGCCAGCAGCGGAATGACCGGCAGCCGGAACCGGCATAGAATGTAAAAAATTGCTGTAGCCCCCCAGAACGAAAGAATAAAATAAATCAGCAGAAAAAGTTTGATACTTTTCTTTCTGAACATTCCGACAGAGAGGAATATCATTCCCGCCAGGCCGACTGCCATTATCAGTCCGGTGGGCATAATTCCGGTAAACATGAAAATCTTACTCTGGGTTCCCTCGCCCAGAAATGAAATATTGTTGGGGATTTCCTGATAATCCCAGAACAGCAGTAGTTTCCGGAAGGTGAACTCGGCATATGCAAATGGTTCGGCAGCGATCCATGCCATTATTCGTGCAGGAATGGAAATCTCGTTAGCTGTGCTCATCCAGGCCTGGTAGCTGGGCGGATATTCCATCGGCCCGGAGGTCAGATCCGGATTACGCCCGCCAGGCGGCGCTTCAGGAGTATTGCCCAGCGCCAATACCGAACCTGCCGCTGTTGACGGCCCGGTAAGTTTTCCGTTGAGTATTGTGTTGCGCCAGGCAAAGGGAATCTGCGGTAGCAGAATCAGAAAAAGAAACAAAACAACCGCTGCTATTTTCAACAGCGCGAGCCTGGATTTCGAACGGTTCGGACCGGGTTTTCCGCCGGTGACCATGAAGACTGCCGCCAGTAACCCCGGCACAAAACACCAGACATTGCCGCGGGTGAGAATAGAACAGCCGCAAACCAGCGCAGCCGGCGCCCAGTAAAACCAGTTACGGGTGGAAATGGCCAGCAGCGAAAGATATAACAGCAGCATTATCCAGAAAACCTGCAGTGTTTCAATAAGCATGAACGGGGTGTAGAGGATGAGCGCCGCCGACAACATGGTCAATGTCGCGGCAATGATTCCGGCTGCGCGGTTCCACAACAGCGCCGCACATTGTCCGGTCAGGAACACGGTCAGTGCGCCAAGGATGGATTGAATTACAATCAATGCCCAGACGGAATCGCCGAATGTCAGCTTGATGAAAGGCAGAAAAAACGCATAATAGAACGGCTGGAAGTAAAATACTTCCTTGAATGTGCCGTTGACGATTTTAGCGGCAAGCCCCTGGTAGACCGCCATATCCGTCGCGGACGACGGATAGGTGACCTGGTTGAAGCCGTTGTTGAAGCCGGCAAGTTCGATACTGACCGCAAGCCGGACAGCAAACGCGGCGATAGCCAGCGCCAGCAGGATGTAAGTGAATTTTCTCTTCATCTGATAATGTTTGCTGTCTGTTTCATGAGCATCGTGTCAGACGTTCATCAGCTCTTTTTCTTTGTGAGCCATATCTTTCTCAATAGCGACGATATAATCGTCAGTAAGCTTCTGAATATCATCCAGCATCTGTTTCAGGTCGTCTTCCGTGATCTCGCTGTTCTTCTGGGCCTTTTTCGCCAGTTCGTTGCCGTCGCGACGGATATTGCGGATTGCGATTTTGGCTTCTTCGGCGCGATGTTTAACCTGTTTGGCGAGGGAGGCGCGACGTTCTTCACTGAGCTCCGGTATCGGCAGACGGATGATTTTGCCGTCGTTGACCGGGGAGATGCCGAGATTAGCGGCAATTAACGCCTTTTCAACTGCCGGCATAGCACCGCGATCCCAGGGCTGAACTACCAGCATCCGTGGTTCCGGTACGGTGATTCCGGCAAGCTCTTTCAGGCGGGTCGGAGTTCCATAGTAATCAACGGTGACGTTTTCAACCAGCGACGGCGAAGCTTTGCCGGTTCTGAACGCGGCAAAATCTTTGTCCATGTTTTCCTGAGTCTTCATCATGTGTTCTTCAAGAGAATCCATCAGACTGCCTATTTCAACACTCATATTATTTCTCCATGTTAAAATTGAGTATATAAAGTATAATAAGAATTTAAAACAAATAAGCGGAAAATTCAAACGGCACAAGCAAAAAAACGATGCTCATTAATGCCGGCCTCCTAGAATGAACAGGATTACTGCCGTCGAGATCAGCACGGCGGCAATGATTCGCCGTGCCAGCACCTCCGCATTGAGCCGGGTTTCAAGCGTTGAAAACCCGTATCCGGCTATCACCGCACCGATAATTACTGAAATTATTCCTCTGGAAGATTGGATAATATTGCCGAGAACCGGGCCGATCAGCCCGAAACATGAGAACAGCAGCAGCATCGCCATGAACCAGCAGATGCTGAACGGCATTGCCGGCTTAAACTGGCGGAAAGAAATTCCGGGAATAATAAAAAGCATGGGTATAGAGCAGATTCCGGCGAATGTATAGGAAACGGCTCCGGCCATCAATGCTCCGAAAAAGATGCTTTCATAACCCAGACAGTCTATCAGAATTTTGATGTAAGTATCGGAAAGAGAATAACCGCAGCAGGCGACCAGGATCAGCATGGCGCTTTTCACCGGGATGCTGCCGCCGCTCCAATTAGACATTACCGCGCCCCCCAGGCAGAGCAAAACGCCGAGCCATTGCAGTCCATTGAAAGCATTATTCAGAAAAAGAATGCTTATTCCGGCCAGAAAAAGTATTTTTAACCCAAGCAGCGGCGCCAGCCTGGAAGCGTCGGAATGTTTAAGCGCCAGAAAAAAAGAACATTGCGCAAGCAGATAATAGATGTTGCACAAAATCAGCGCTTTACTGAAATTCATCATCGGCGGCAAAGGTTTATGCATCAACAGGAAAGGCAGCATTGCCGCCGCGAAAAGGCCCATGATAATATGCGAAACCGCCAATAATTGATACGAGTTGCCGGAAAATGAAATGAAGCGTTTGGAGAACAAATAGGAACATGATTGGGAAGTTGCCGCTCCCAGTCCGGTAATAATGCCGAGTATTATAGTTTCCATATTAACGGACTCTAAAAAACAAACGGCGAAGCTCCAGGCCTCGCCGTCGGTTTTGAATATTAAAAATTAATTATTAGGAGTAATTGGAACTTGCTGTTCCTGCGGGGTCAGTTCCTGTACTCCTTGCAGATTCGTTTTTTTCGCCGTGCTTGGAGTCCTGTCGAGAAGTTTGTCCGCCGCGCCGATGGGAGTTGTGGAGGGTGCGGCAGTTGCGGGAACTGCGGTAGGCAGTGAAGGACTCGGGTTCAATTGAGAATTCTCATCGCTGGGCGCAACATCCTGCAGTGCAGCTACTGGAATCGGTTTCGGCGGCGGCGCCAGTATTTTTTCAGTCTGCTTGGTGTAGGACGGAGATATTATGGTCAAAAATTTTAATGTGTTCGGACTGTCATTGACTACTGACTGCAAAGCGCCGTTCGGAATGTAAACAGCCATTCCTTCTTTTAAAATATAATCAAGGTTATTTACTTTAAGAGTGCCGCCGCCTGCAATTACCAGGAACATTTCGCTGCTGTTCAAAGAATGCAGGGCCAGCCCTTCTCCAGGCGGAAGTTGTACCAGGGTGATACTGTAACTGCCTTTACCGCCCGGGTCTGAAATATTTTCGAAGATCGTGTAATACTTGGCGCCGCCGAGTTCTTTATTGATGGTCGGAGCGACTTCATAGATGTCTTTGTACATGACTTTCCTGGGCGATTCCGCCAGATCACGTTTCTGGGGTTCGGGATCGGGAGCGAGGCAGCCGCTGCCAATAAAAGATAAGGCGAGAACTGCTGTTGCCAGGATTGTAGCGTATTTACAATTCATTTACTGATTATCCTCATGTTTATTAATGGTATAATTATATCCAAAACAAGGTATGAAGAATATAATTTGCAAAATCAATAATGCAACCCCCACCGATAATAATTAGGAGTCAAGCTGCTATGCCCCGGTTGCCTGTGCATACTCATGCGGCCAGCATAACAAACCGGGCAGCCGTCCGGCCCTGGACGTCTGGATACATCCGCAATAGCCGGAGGCGTCGGCAATAGCAGTCAGGAGATGACAGCTGAAATGCGGACATTTTCATAAGTTTCTAAATTTCAATGATTAAAAATACCCGGCGATGTAGTCGTCACTTGTCCGTCATGATGTTCGTCATATATTCTCTAATATGGTTGAAATTTTAAAATATAGCGCAACCGCTTCGCGGCTAGTATCTTGCGTCCGTCTTTTTCCGTTCATTCTTCAGGCGATGCGGGTATCGCCCATCAGGCGGATCGAAAAAATATAATCCACAATCCTGCTTGTCTATGTTAAATTTTCAACCTTATTAGAGTATAAAAGTTCCGGAGGATATCTCGTTCCCTGCTTTCGGTCTGACTTTTGCTTTCCGGATTTATCTGCTTTCCTCCGGCTTCGCGGTTACCGCCAGAAAGATGTCTTCCAGTGACATCGCGTTCACCGTGAAGAACCTGAATCCGGCTTGATGAAAGGCTGCCGTCATTTCGCTTTCGACGCCTTTGACTGTGACAATTTTATCTTCCCCGGTGTTCCGGACGCTGACAATGCCGGGCAGTTCCGGAATGTCTCCGGCATCGGCCGGCAGCCTGATTTCCCGGAATGACGCTTTGATTTCATCCACCGGCGCTTCCAGCGTCAACCGCCCGTCAACCATGATTCCGGCGTAATCGGACAGCGCCTCAATTTCCGGAATGATATGCGTGGAGAAAATTACCGTGCGGTCGAATTCGTGGATCGCGTCGACCACGCCGCTCATGAATTCGCGCCGCGCCGCCGTATCCAGTCCCAGCATCGGATCGTCCAGAATCAGCAGATCCGGATCACGGCATAACGCCCCCAGTAAGGCCGCTTTGGTGTACATTCCCCGCGAATAATCTTTCAGTTTGACGCCACGCGGCAGTCCGAACATTTTCAGCAGATGCGCGCAGACCTTGTCATCCCACTCCGGATAAAATGCCTTGACAAATTTAATCAGATCATCAATCGTCATCCAGTCGTAGAGTTTCTGCCCCTCCGCCACATACGCCATTTTCCGCCGCAGTTTGACGGCATCCTTCACCGGGTCCAGGCCGAGGACGGAAATCTCCCCGGCATCCGGAGCCAGCTGCCCGGTAATCATCCGGATGGAAGTAGTCTTGCCGACCCCGTTGCATCCCAGCAGCGCATAGACCGACCCGCGCTTAACCGTCAAATCCAAACCTTTGACGACTTCCTTTTTCCGCGTATAAGCCTTCCGCACTCCCCGCGCCACAATCGCATTGCTGTTTTCACTCATTTTGTTTTCTCCTTCGTATTGGTCAATTCGGGAGCCGGAGCTCTCCGTCTTTTATTTTACGGCAAAGCCGGTTCTTCCGCTTCGGGAGCGGTTTTATCCCAGGTACGATATGAATATGTGACAGGTTCTATTTTTTTAGATGTTAGCAGAAAAGATTCGGTTTGCAGCGAGAACCCGTTAGGGTCTGCATGGTATTTGAAATTTTCTCCAGTTATCGGGCTGAGCGGGACAACCGGCAGAATTTCTGGCGCAAGTTGTGCCAGCGTATTCGGGAAATGTCCATATTTCGCTTTGTATATTTTCAGCGCCAGATACAGTTGCATGTTCGCGATATGGCCCCGCTGAGTGTAGCATTGCTGAATTTGATATGGCGATATCGAAATAATAATGGGCGAGGATTGACTCAATTTCAACATGTCCGGCTTCGCCTCTGCGAATTTGACCGTTCCCGACCGTTCAAACAACTGTTTATAAGCAACTTGCCAGCGGAGAAGATTGGCGATGCTTTCATGATAACGCGGTCTCAGTAGAAAAGCTCCAATTTCAAGGAAAGGCCGCAACGGTCCTCGCGACATCCTGAAAGCGTCATCGCTATACTTCAGCTTTGCGACAGTATCGTCATTGAATTCCGGACGTGTGGCGGCAAGCTCTTTAAGCAACTTCTCATAATACTCCACTCCCGCCATTGTGTCAGGTCCGATATTGACCACGATCTTTAATTTGGAAAGCCCAAACCACCCCATGCCGTTACGACTGTAGCCAACGGCATCGGCGAGTTTATCAAGCAGATCCAGACATGCAAACGCCTCCGGCGTCCGGTTATTCAACTCCAGCGCGAAGGCACGATCATGTAAGAAATTCCGGATTATCTCTGTCGGCCAGAAATCCGTGCCAGGAAACTTTTGCACTAAGGAAGTGCCATCGAACCGGCAGGCCGGTTTGTTAAGTATTTGAAGAAGATCAGCATACAGTTTTACCGCACTGGCATCGCCGAGGATAAAATCCGCGGCCTGACGCCTCGCTTTTATATTAGCAGCCCCGGATCGCCAGGTATAACCGCCATGGAAGGATGGGCCTGTCTGTGATGGCAGCTTGGGTTTAACGGCATCAAGTCGTAACTGGTATTTTTGTAACGCGTCAGAAATTCGCGCCGCGTCGTCCAGCATTTCCGGGGTTAGCTCCGGCGCTGGTTTCGTCTCCAGTTTCAGTCCAGCGGTCAGCGCTTCGCGTCTGGCTGCCGACAGATCCATGCCGGAATAAATATATGCCGTCGTGAATAATAGCGCGGAAATTACAATTATCATTCCGGCGGCTTTAAACAACGGACGCATGACGTTGCGCTTGAGTGCGAGGTAATTGGTCCATAGATGATAGCCTGCTGCAAGGGCAAAAATCCATAATATTAGGTTAATCATAAAAACCGAAACTCCTTTCCAGCGCATTTCATTGCACGGATATAGCGCGACAATGGCCTGGATCCCGATAAGCAGTGCCGGAAAAGCAATAAATACCGCCCATCCGCCAGCCTTTCCGCCCCGGCTGTTGTTAATTAATGGAGCAGTAATACTCATGGCATGAGCAAACAAATATGACATGGTAAAAACGATTGTAGTTACGTTGATAAAAGCGCTTCTTGCAGAAATTTTTGCCAGTGCCCCCCGGTCCAGCGTCAGCGGAAAAAACAGCGCACAGCAGAGCGCGGCTAGCACAATATATATGCTCAGATTGAATAGATATTTGTACCAGAAAATTCTGCCGCGGCTGATCGGCAGCGCCAGTAGAAAACTGTCCGTCTGGCTCTTTATTTCGCCTTGAAATGCCCAGAATCCGATAAGCGCCAGCAGGCCCGGCAGCAGGCATGAAATCACCAGTGCGACCATATCGATGTCACGTACCCGCAACATATTTAAAATAAATAAAGTAAGAAACAGCAGTATCATTGCTCCTGCCGCCGCCAGAAACATTCCGCGCATCTGCCGCCATTCGTTCCAGATTAATGCCTGATACGGTTTCATTTCGCTTTCTCCGGTTTTATGTCCCATGGTTGATATCTGGTGCCACTAATGCAGCTTTGATTTGGACGATTTTTGCCAGGAGGATAGTCTAGTAAAATATATCCGTCAGCGTCAACCTGATATATATAATCTTTGCCAGTCTGCGTATTAATGGGAACTTTGGGCAATATTTCCGGGACGAGCTGTCGTAGTGAATCCGGGAATTTTCCGTATTTTATATGGTAAATTTTCAGCGCCAGACACAGTTTGTATGATTCAAATCTGGATCGAAAATTAAAGGGATACCAGATGTTCAAATAAGGTATTGCCTTGAAAATGCCTGGAATTTGGTTTGTGGCTTTTTGCCATGATTTAATATCAGGCTGTATCAGGGTATTTTTAAGTAATTTTTCTTCCTCAATTTTACGCCGAACCCATGCCGCTGCGCTTTGAAACAATCTTGGCAGATAAAATAGCTTACATTTCTCGAAGATCTTTGGCCCGGGAATTCCCCCAAAAAGAATTCCGTCGCGGTCTTCCAGATAACTGTAAATTCTGAATGTTTCATTCGGTATAACATAATTTACAGAATCAATATTGCGGATCATTTGATGATAGAACTTTACAGCTTCGGCAGTATCCGGCCCTGCCGCAATAGCGGTTTGATACTCCATAGCTTTGAGCCTAAAACCCCATTCTTTCAAGCGGGCAAAGGGCTGTTCTGTCAACGCTGCGGATATTCTGTCAATACTGTTAAAACATGCGAAAAAGTCATCATCCTGTCCGGATGCCCGGAAGGCATATGCCCTGTAGGTTAAAAACTTGACGGCTTGATATGCCATAAAATCAATACTATAGCATTCCATGAATGTATAGTTTTTGCTGAACCGGCAGTATGGTTTTTTTAATGCTTCCGAAAGAATAGCATTACATTGATTCATACGGGGATGATTAAGAATAAAATCCGTGGCTTCAGGGATGTTTTTGGGCGTGATGTTTTCGTGTTGAACTTTGATAAAATCGAATCTGGTTCCTGTCCACTGCGCTGCCGACGGCATCGACACTTTTTGATCCTTAACGAGCTTGCCCAATGCCAGGTATTCATGGTGGAATTTAAGTATTCCATTGACGGCATTTTGTTCGTCTGGAACCGGCGGAAGAATCATTTTTTTGATATCCGTCTCGATTCCAGCGGCGTTAGCTTCGCGAATGGCCGAATTAAAGTCCGAGCTGAAGTAAAAATAAGCGATACTGTACAACATCCACGGAATTATAAACATAGTGATCAAAGCGGCAGTAACCAGCTTCCAAATTTTACATCCGCAGGCAATCCGGCTGGACCACAAATACCAGCCGAGCCAGACACAAAACCCGTATAAAAAGAATAGCGAAAACAGCAGACTGGAAATAATCCAGTACTGATCGTCCTTGAATAAAAACATGGTTGCCGTCATAGCTCCGGGCAGCAGCAGAATGACCGGCAGCGGCAATACTATTATCGCGACAATGCCGTTACCGGGTTTTTTCCCGAGCAGCGATGCCAGAAAAACCATGGCATGCGCCAGAATCCAGATTGTGGCGATTGCTGCCAAACCAATTAACCAGTCTTCAGGCTTAATACCATCCGTATAATGCTTACCCGGCGTCAAGCAAGTCAGACGCGCCATCAACTGTGCCTCCAAAATCACCAGCACAAGAAATGCGCCAAGATTGGCGAGATATTTGCAGAAAAATATTTTTGTCGGCGTTACCGGTAGTTCCAGCAGAAAACTGTTTGTTTTCTGGCTGAATTCTCGCGCAAACGAATCCGCCAGCACAATGCTGTATAAAAGCGGCAAACCGATTGTCAGCGCAGTTGCGACCATCTCGACATATTCAGCCAGCGTTTTATTGAAGCTAGCGGCCAATAGCAGCAGCCACAGCAGGACAGTTACTCCGGCCAATGCAATGACATTGCCGCGCATCTGCCGCCATTCATTCCAGATTAATGCCTGATACGGTTTCATTTATTATCCCCTCTGTTTAATAAATGATGAAATATTTCGGTGAGGCGTTCCCGCGGAACGCCCAGCGCGTCCGCTTTATCAATGATGTTTTTCAGTTCGCCGGAGAGCATGGCTTCGCGCATGGTGTCGGTATTGTCCTGCTGCAGCGAGATGAAATTCCCGCCGCCGGGACGGCTGTCAATGATGCCTTCATCCTTGAGCAGTTGATATGCTTTGGCGACGGTATTCGGGTTGATGCGCAGTTCCATGGCCAGTTCGCGCACCGGGGGCAGGCGGTCGCCGTTGCGATACCGCCCGAACAGCGCGGAGACTTTCACCTGTTCCACAATCTGCAAGTAGATCGGAACGCCGCTTTTAAGATCAATTTTCATTGCAACTTCCAGTATTGTATGATGTATATATTACAATTGTACTACTAAAATAGTACAGTTGCAAGTGTCTAAATAACTTTTTTTGAAAATTTTCCATGGTTACGGCTTCTAACAGGATATTCAGATTTTGTAGTTTACTACAAAAAAAAACATGATATATTAACTGAATAATAATATGCCTGATACCGCAGTCAAATAATCTCAGTAAGGTAAAATCATAATGAATAATGACAATATGCGAAACCGCTCCCGCTTGCAGCGAATTGCCCACCGCGCAATGCTGGAAAGAGATATGATTCCGGATTTTCCGCCGGAAGTGTTCGCCGAACTCGACCGCATCAGCGGCCCCGCGGTGAAGACCGAAGAAACAACGCTGGACCTCAGGCATTTGCTATGGTGTTCGATGGATAATGATGATTCACGCGATCTGGACCAGCTCACAGTAGCCGAAGAGATGGGCGGCGGAGCCATAAAATTACTGGTTGCCATTGCCGACGTGGATGCTGTCGTCGGGAAAAGTTCGGCGATAGACGGCTATGCCCGGCAGAATACCACTTCTGTTTACACTGCGGCTGAAATTTTCCCGATGCTGCCGGAAAAGCTTTCCACCGACCTTACTTCGCTCAACTATGACTCCGAACGCATGGCCGTTGTGATTGAAATGATGCTTGCCGGCAATGGATCGCTCCAGAGTTCGGATGTTTACCGTGCGCTGGTCTGTAATCGCGCCAAGCTGGCTTACAACAGTACCGCCGCATGGCTGGATGGAGAAGGTCCAGTGCTGCAGGCGGTCAGTACGGTCAGCGGGCTTGAAGAAAATATCCGGCTCCAGGATCGTGCGGCACAAAAATTGAAGGCGCTCCGTTTTCAGCAAGGCGCGCTGGACTTTGAAACAATCCAGGCGCGGCCGGTATTTGAAGGCGATGAGCTTAAAGATTTGGAATCTGAAAGATCAAACAAGGCAAAAGACATTATTGAGGATTTCATGATCGCGGCCAACGGCGTTACCGCCCGCTATCTTGCCGCCAAAAATTTTCCGTCCATACGCCGTATAGTCCGCATTCCCAAACGCTGGAACCGGATTGTTGAACTGGCCGCCGAACGCGGCGCAAATTTACCCGCCGAACCGAACTCAAAGGCCCTGGAGCAATTCCTGTTAGCTGAAAAAGCCGCTGATCCGTTGCGCTTCCCCGATCTTTCGCTCAGCATCATCAAATTGCTGGGCAAAGGCGAATATGTGGTTGAACTGCCGGGACAAAACACCTCCGGTCACTTCGGGCTGGCAGTCAAGGATTATACGCATTCCACCGCCCCGAACCGCCGTTTCCCGGACCTGATCACCCAGCGGCTGCTGAAGTCGGCAATCGCCGGGCGCTCCATTCCTTATCAGAACGATGAATTACAGGCGCTTGCCAGACATTGCACCGAAAAAGAAGACGATGCGAAGAAAGTTGAACGGCTGGTTGAAAAAGCAGCCGCGGCCATGCTGCTGGAGTCGAGAATAGGCGAGCAGTTTGATGCCATCGTCACCGGCGCCGCCGACAAAGGCACATGGGTCCGCTTGTTGAATCCGCCGGTCGAGGGAAGACTCGTGAGCGGCTCTGAAGGCCAGGACGTCGGTAACCGGCTCCGCGTACAATTAGTTCGCACGGATATCGAACGCGGATATATCGATTTCAAAAGGGCGTAAGTAGAGAATGGCCAGGAAATATAGCAAAAAGCCAAACCGGCAGAATATATGGGCGTACACCGGTCGAACTGCCGGCAAGCCTAAAGCGTTTGGTTTTTACGCGTTGATTCGATTAGACATTTCCTCGGTGAAAGAGGAATTATTGCGAAAGTGTAAAAAAGCGGAACGTGATTTCGAGAAACAGCAGAAGGAATGGGATGCATACTGCAATGAAGACCGCCCCGCTTATGAAAAATGGATGCACGCGACTTTCGGCAGCCACCTTACTGAACTGCGTGAGCTGCACGAACAGGTAGAACGAAAAAGCTGGTTTGTCGAGCAGGTGGAATGCCTGAGCGCTCTTTCCGGAAAATCCCCCCGCAAACTCTATCTGGAATTACAGAAAACAGCCAAGGACGGCATGTCATTGCATGACGCTTTGTGTGAATATGTCAACAAATTTAATGCTGCGGACGACAGTTTAGGGGACGATGACGAAGATTTTGAGAGCGATGACGACGAAGATTTTGATAAAATATTTGAGGAATTCGAAGATATTTTCGGCGAGACAAAGCAAGTTCGTCGCGAGAATCCGGAAACAAAAAATCACCAAACCAGAATCCGGGACATTTACCGCAGATTGTGTTTCAAACTTCACCCGGATACCGGATGTGATTTTAATGCCGAAAACAGCCGTTTGTGGCATCAGATTCAGGAAGCTTATCAGAAAAACGACCTGGACTGTCTGCTGGCGATTCAAGCCTCGCTGGACATGAAGCAGGATCCGATGGCCAGCCATATTTCATGTACTCAAATCTTAGCAGTAATCGACGAGTTCAAAAACGGCTTGCGCTCGGTCCGGTCGCTTATACGCAATGCTCAACAGGAATCTTCCTGGCGTTTTCTTATTTGGTCGGATAAACAGCGCAAAGCTGCGACGCGTCAGCTCGAACAGCAAATGCTCCGCGAACAGCTCAGTTTAAAATATGAAATGGAATACCTGGAAAGTATAGAGAAAAAATGGAGCCTGCCGGTAAAACGCAAATTCCAGGTTCAACCACTAACACAGCCAAAAGTACGGGCAAAAACAAAACCGCGGACAAAAGAAAGTTCGCAGCCCCCCAATTATAGCTCGTCTCCGGAGCAATATGTCCAGCCGGGGTTATTTGATTTTTGATCGCAGACACGACTGCGCAAATCGGGTTGAAGCCTGGGCGGCCGCTATTTTTTTATGCGGGTAAGTTTCAGCTTTACTTTTTCCGGGTATATGTTCTTGACCTTTATTTCCGGGTCGTTAATCCAGCAGTAAACCTCCGAGCTGAAAGATCCGGACTCCTGCAATGCTGAAACATCTATATAAGATTTGACTTCTTCCGGCTTAAGCAGCGATACTTTGCTCTGCGGGCCGTAAACCGTTATATCGGCGTTTGGCGCAGAAAGCAACTCTACTTTCAGCAGTTCCTGGTCATCGGTGGGCTGCAGCAGCCGGATCGGTACCGATTTGAACGTTCTGGAGATAAAATTCCGTACGATTTCAACTTGAGCCGTCACTTTGAGCGGAGAAACTTTTATAGAATCCGGCACCGATAACGGGGCCTGATACTCAAAACTTTCAATCGTCTGGCTGTCCAGCGGAATCGGCCGGGTCTGAATGGATTTAATTTCTTTGATAATGCTCTGCGGCCCAATTATCAGTACCTCTGCCGGGTTTACTTTTATTTTCCCGACCGCGTAATCTTTCGGCAGGTTCTGTATTGAATCAAATTTCTGCTCAACCATCACCTTTTTGGAATCATTTCTTTCAAGCGATAGCGGTATCTCTTTCGGGTTGAAATTTATTGCGGTTACGCCGAACGGGGTTTTTATGTTGTCCAGGCTGAGTTTTAGCAAATAAGGGAACCCCGCAATGTATTTGTTCTCCACCACTTCCGCTTTGACTTTGATATCCATCGCGCCGATGCCGGAAATATTTTTTTTGCTGCCGCGCACAGTCACGGAAATTGTCGGTTTCCTGGCATCCAGATTGACCAGTCCGCCAGGCAGCTCGATATCCACCGGCACGTTCGAAATCTTCTCTTCAGTCCCGATTTTGTTGGCGACCATGAAGTACACCAGCAACGCAAAAAAGATAGCGATTAGTTTCCGGAGAAAATCATTGCGGATAATCGCCGGTATCCATCTGAACCCTTCTTTTTCCTGGTTGTTTAAACGATAGTCCATTATGATCCTTCTTCGCCGTTGGTAAAGCCAGTAAGTTGTTCATTTTCCTCCATTGTGCCGAACATGCTCGCAAAAGAATCGGCATCGTTGGATATCAGCAGTCCGGTAAGGTACTTCAACAGTTTGTCCGTCTTGATGTCCTGCTGGAGACTGCCGCGGCAGGCAATGCTGATTTTACCGGTTTCTTCTGAAACAACGACCACCACGGCATCTGATTCTTCAGTGATTCCGACTGCCGCCCGGTGGCGGGTTCCAAGCGATCTGGTCAGGGATTCATCGCGGGAAAGCGGCAGTATTGAATGAGCGGCAATGATTTTATCATTCTTTATAATAATTGCCCCGTCATGCAATGGTGAATTGGGAAAGAAAATAGATTCGATGATCAGAGAATTCAGTTTTATGTCAAGTTTGATCGAGTCTTCGACTATCGCACGCATTCCGATGCTGCGTTCAATGACGATAATCGCGCCGATCCTGCGCTTGGACATATTCAACACCGCAGTTACAACTTCAGTAATTGCCTCTTTTTTGCGGTTGGAATGCAGAAATGATGCGCTGCCGAGCTGAGCAAATGCGCGTCTGAGTTCCGGCTGAAAAATAACGATAATGGCCGTTGCCAGCACAGTCCAGACGCCGGCCAGAATCCAGGTCAGCACTTCAAGTTTAATCAAGTCGCAGACCGCAGTCAGCAGCATCAGCATGATCAGGATTCCAGCCAGGATGTTCGACCCTCTGGTGCCGCGCAGATAATACAGGACTTTATAAATCAGGAACGCCAGAATGGCGATTTCCAGAGCCGGCCTTAAATACGTCCAGGCATCTTGCATATAGAGCATATAATTTGCCATTTACCCAGTCCTTTAATTTGAACTATATTCAGTGCAGCGGCTGAACATCGTCACAACATCCTTCATTGCCCTGACATCATGCACTCTGATAATTTCCACCCGGTGCCTCGTCAGAAAAGCGGTAACCCCGGCGGTTCCAAAGATGCGGTCTTCCGGATTTTTGCGTCCGAGGATTGCGCCGATAAATGATTTGCGGGAATGGCCGGCCAGAACAGGGAAGCCAAGCGCCTTAAGCTCTCCGATTCTGCCGATAAGTTCCAGATTTTGTTCCGGAGTCTTTGAAAATCCGATTCCCGGGTCAAGTACAATATTTTTCCGTTTCACGCCATAGTCAAGGGCTTTTTTCACCGCTAGCAATAAAAATTCCGAAACTTCCTTAACCACATCGTCATATTTGAGGTTTTCAGCAGACTGCATGGTTTCCGGCGTTCCCCGCATGTGCATCAGTATCAAGCCGGTGTCGTGCTCCGCCGCAATTGCGGCAATCGCTGATGAATGCTGCAATCCGGTAATATCATTAATAATATCCGCTCCGGCTGCGGCTGCGGCTGCAGCCACCTCGGCCTTTCTGGTGTCGGCGCTGATAATGCAGTCAGGATTTTTACGCTTCAGTTCCCGAATCACAGGTACAATCCGGGAAATTTCCTCTTCTACTTCTACCGCGGCGGCTCCGGGGCGTGTGGATTCTCCGCCGATATCAATGATGTCAGCACCCTCTTCAAGCAATTTCAACCCGTGCGCAACGGCAGTTTCAGTATATAAAAAACTGCCGCCGTCACTGAATGAGTCCGGCGTGACGTTGACGATTCCCATCAAACGGCTCACGCCGGAGAGATCCAATTGCCTGTTTTTGAAACAAAGGACCATTGGTCTATGCAAACCCGTATAAAAATTAAACGGTATCTTTGTCGTCATCCTCTTCGATATCGTCAGCAATTTCCGCATCGATATCGACGTCATCAATATCATCAACGTCATCAATCTCCGGGATATCATCAATCTCCGGCACAACCCCGGCCTCGGGAACAGCTTCGACTTTAATACTGCTTTCTTCCCCCTCAACTTTGACGATCTTAGCCGCACCGGTGATGCGGTCGGTTTCGCGGAGGTTCATGATTTTTACGCCCTTTGACGCTCTGCCGATAGTCCTGATTTCATCCGTGGGGATGCGCACCAGTTGTCCGCGTTCCGTGGTCAGGACGAGTTCATCGCCTTTTTCAACCTGGATTGCGGCGATGACTTTATCTTCAGTTTCACGGAACCGGATATTGGTTACGCCTTTGGCACCGCGTTTGGTCTTGCGGTAAGTACTGACAAAGCTGCGTTTGCCCATGCCGCGTGAAGTTACAACCAGCAGTTCCGGTCCGGTGGCGTTTTCCTCCTGGCCTTCTTCGATTTCGCCGACTTCTTCTTTAATTACTTCCATGCCGACCAGATAATCATTCGGCAGTTTGAACCGCATACCGGTTACGCCGCGGGCGGTACGGCCCATCGGGCGCACCTGGGCTTGATCAAATCTGCAGGCCATGCCGAGACCGGTGGAAAGAATAATATCATTGCCGACAGTGGTGATATCCGCCGCGATCAAATCATCTTTTTCCTCGATGGTCAGTGCGCGGATGCCGGTGCGGCGCAGATTTTTGAATGCAGGCAGTGCGGTCTTTTTAATGTAACCGCTGCGGGCTGCCATGATAATATATTTACTTGCGTCTTCCATCTCGTCCGGACTGACTGTCAGCATGGCTTTGATTTTTTCGCCGGGCTCGATCTTGATCATATTGACAATGGCTTTGCCTTTGGAAGTCCTGGACGCTTCCGGAATTTCATAAACATTCAGCCAGTACATGAATCCTTTGTCCGTAAAGAAGAAGATCAGGTCGTGGCTGTCCGCGTTGAACAGATGTTCGACAAAATCCTCGTCTTTGGTTTCCATACCCATTATGCCTACGCCGCCGCGATGCTGGGTGCGGTAGGTGTCGGACGGCACCCGCTTGATGTAACCGGTATTGGAAACCGTTATCACGCAGGAATGTCTGGCAATCAGGTCGGCAATGTTCAAATCGCTGTCGTCGAAAGTGATTTCGGTACGGCGCGGGTTGGAATGTTTGTCTCTGACTTCAATTAGTTCAGTTTTAATCACTTCCAGGCGCATTTCACGGCTGGCAAGCAGAGATTTCAGGTAAACGATGAGCTTGGTAAGTTCTTCATATTCAGACTGGACATCCTCGATCGCCAGTCCGGTCAACTGGTGCAGGCGCATTTCCAGAATGGCACCGACCTGTTCTTTGGAGAACTGGAAACGCGCAATCAGGCCCTCGGCGGCGGCTTCGCGGTTTCTGGAATCGCGGATGATTTTTACAACTTCGTCTATATTCGCCAGCGCCAGCAGTAATCCTTCGAGGATGTGCGCTCTGGCTTCGGCTTTCTTGAGTTCAAATATCGTTCTGCGGACGATCACTTCCATACGGTGGTCGATATATGCCTGCAATACCTGCGGCAGATTCATTATGCGCGGCCGGTTATGGTCAACCACCAGCATAATCGAACCATATACCGATTCAAGCTGGGTGTGGGCGTAAAGCTGATTGAGCACCACGCTGCCCATGGCTCCGCGTTTGATGTCGATCACTACGCGGATGCCCACCCGGCGGCTGGTTTCATCGCGCAGCCCGGAAATCCCGGTAATTCTTTTATCATTGACCAGTTCGGCAATCTTCTTCACCATATTTTCTTTATTTATAGCATATGGGATTTCGGTGATGATGATTTGCTCTTTGCCGTTGGTTTCGATTATTTCCGCCTTGGCGCGGACTCTGAAAGTCCCTCTGCCGGTGGCGTAAAATTTACGGACTTCGTTTTTGCCGCGCAGAATGGCACCGGTCGGGAAGTCCGGTCCCGGCAGATGCTGCATCAGCTCGTCAATCGTCGCCGTCGGATTTTCCATTACGCAGATCGTGGCATTGATCACTTCGGCCAGATTGTGCGGCGGAATGCTGGTCGCCATACCGACCCCGATACCGGTCGTGCCGTTCACCAGCAGTTGCGGGAAACGCGCCGGCAGAACCGTCGGCTCCTGCGAAGACTCGTCAAAGGTAAGCGTCATGTCAACGGTGTCTTTTTCAATGTCGGCCAGCAGTTCTTCCGACAGGCGCTCCATGCGGCACTCGGTGTAACGGTAGGCCGCGGCGGCATCGCCGTCAATACTGCCGAAGTTACCCTGTCCGTCAATCAGCGGGGCGCGCATTGAAAAATCCTGGGCCAGACGCACCATCGCGTCATAAATCGAGGAGTCGCCGTGTGGATGGTACTTTCCAATCACTTCGCCGACGACTTTCGCGCTTTTGGTATAGGCGTGGGATTTGGAGAGCCCGAGCATGTGCATCGCATACAGGATACGCCGGTTCACCGGCTTCAGCCCGTCGCGGACGTCCGGAATGGCGCGGCCCACGTTTACGCTCAACGAATACTGCAGATATGCAGTATGCATGATATCTTCAATATTTACAGGAAAATCTCTTGATTCAAGTTCATTCATAGTCTTTGTCTTGTCTCCATGCTGATCCCCCGGTGGAGGACGTTATAAATACATTTTAATAATCTACACCTTTTACCGGTTTTGACAAGCTGAAATCAACCTTTATCCACCGTTTTTTGACAATTTTTCCAGACTGGCGCAAACGCCTAAGCCGCAAGTAGATTTATTATAATGTAAACCGGCGATTATGCCAATATATGAGAGTCCGAAAATAGACCGCCGCGGGAACGACAGAATGCCGTAAAAAAAGCTACGGTTTCAGTGGGGCATAAATATGGGAACTGCCGGATAGACACAGAATTCAGTTTTTTACACGATAGATCGCACATTGTTCGTCCCCGAACGGCGGTCGCAGGTGATTCCGAAGAAAATGAGAATTGACTTCCGGTAGTCTCCGGTTCATAGTAAACGGCAATTCCTAATCAAAACATTGATGGAGAAAAAATGAGTCAAGACTGCGGTGGCCAAGATAAAAACAAAGAATTCTTTAAGGAAATTTCGGAGAAAATATCCTATAAATCTTAATTATTGTATTTCCGGCAGCAGCAATTCATCATAGTTATCGGGCGTTATCAAGCTCGTTTTGGCTTCAGGATAGGCCGCGCTGAAAGACTTCGGAATACGCAGCTTGTTACTGGTATTCCATTTGAATTCCCAAGCGCGAAGCCGGCCGTCAGCCTCTTCCAGATAATCAATTTCCTGCTGAGTTCTGGTGCGCCAGAAATAACGCCGCGAAAACTTGCTGTGATTGGACAGATATTTAAGGCGTTCGGTTATCAGGTAATTTTCCCATAATGCGCCGGTGTCGGAGCGTGATTCGACCTGACTGAAGTTGTTGACAACGGCATTGCGGATTCCGTTATCGTAGAAGTATATTTTGCGCCCCTTTCTGATTTCGTTCCGCTCATTGCCGCTGAATGCGGGCAGCACAAACACCACATAGGCTTTTTCCAGCAGATCAATATACTTTTCCACGGTCTTGTTGTCGGCTCCGACCAACTGGCCGATTTCGCTGTATGACACCTCCGAACCGAGTTGCAGCGCCAGGGCGCGGATGATTTTTTCCAGCAGCGCCGGTTTTTTAATGTCTTCAAGCATCAGCAAGTCCTTATAGAGATAACTGCCGGCCAGCAGCCGCAGCAGCTCCTGCTCTTCGCCGGGATGGGTTACGATTTCCGGATACATTCCGAATACCAGCCGGTGCTTGAGTCGCCGCCGTTCCTCCAGAAGATTAAATTCCGCAGCCATTTCGCCGAATGACAGCGGGTAGAGATGAAACTCATATTTCCTCCCGGTCAGCGGTTCGCTGGTCTTATCGGCCAGTTCAAACGCGGAAGAACCGGTGGCGATGAGCTGGATATCCTTTAACTGGTCGGTGATAAGTTTCATCGTCAGGCCGATGCCGGTAATTCGCTGGGCTTCGTCGATCACCACTAACCGCTTCTGTCCGAAAAACGCCTGCAGGCGGGTGGATGTTGCTTTGGACAGCAAATCGCGCACATCGGAATCGTCGCCACTCAGAAATAATGTTGTACCAGAATAATCTCTGGTCAATTGCTCAACCAGCGTAGTTTTACCGCTCTGACGCGGTCCGTAGATTATAATCGCCTTGCCCTTAAACAGTCGCTGCCTGATCGACTCTTCGAGTTCGCGCTTGATAATCATTGTGTCAATCCAATCTGTTTATTATGGTATGCAATCCTGGGAAATTATGTTTTTCAAGGATTGCAATCCTAAAATATCATGTTTTTCAAGGATTACAATCCTGAAATATCATATTTATAAAATATGTATCTAAAAAAAGTGGCAGTTCCGGAGCTGATACAGCTCCGGAACTGCCGGGGGTAGCAAAAGATGGAAAAAGGGGGGAGTTAATCCATCTTCGGGGGATTGGTGATTCTTTCCAGTCTCTTGGTTATTTCCTGGTCTTTATTGGCTACGGCTTCGTCGTATTTGGCTTTTCTTTCCTTGATGTTATTTTCATCAAATTCTATTTTCTTCTTCATGTTTTCAAGGCGCTGCGTGTACTGCTCGGTTACTTTTGCCTTGATCTGTTCAAGCATTTTCGGATCTTTGTCTTTCTGGTATGTCTTGACCATTTCCATGACCTTTTCACGTTCAGCCTGCATTTTTTCGCGCTCGGCCTTCATTTCTTCGCCGGCTTTCTTGGAAAGCTCCTGCATTTTACTCTTCGCGGCTTCCGGGTCAGTTTCTCTCAACTTTTTAATCTCTTCCATTTCTTTCGGATATTTCATCATCATGCGGTCCATCATCATGCGCTGATTATCGCCGCCGGGTCCGCCCATTTCACCCATCTCGCCGCCGGGTCCGCCACGCCGTTCGCCCCTGCCTTTTTCTTTCATTTCCTTCTTTACCGGCTGATCTGTCGCCGGGGCCGCTTCATCCGCGAAAACGATGGAAGTTCCCAGTCCGAACATACCGGCGGCCACCAATAACATGACTTTGTTCATTTTTTCATCTCCTGAATAATGTTGCGGGAAAACAATTAATACGGCTTAACTTTTTCAAAAATTCCTTCAACGGTATCAAAACTATTCCTCCTTGATTTTAGTTATATTTATTTCGGCTGCGCCATTCTCTGTTCCATGCGCTTCCGGAATTCCATCATCTGGGCGCGGGTGGTGGAATCGGTATTTTCCAGCATATTCTGTATCATCGCTTTGCTGGGTCCGCCTGTCCCTCCAGGTCCTCCGGGTGGCGGGCCGCCGCCGGTTCCGCCTGCGGTTACGCTCTTTCTCCACTCTTCCATTTCTTTAATCATATTATCCAGAAACTTGTCCTGCGCGGCTTTGTCCATGGCAAAGAAACTCTTCATGCGCTCCTTCATTTCCTTCTGCATCAGTTTCCGAGTATTTTTGAAAACCGCGGCGCGTTCATCCTTGCTTAAGTCGTTGGAGAAAGGGATAGGGGGGCCTTTTCTACCGGCTTGCAAACTCTTCATATAGCGTTCCTGCTCCGATTCCGGCAGCGAAGTGAACTGTTTGGACGCCAGGTATTTGACTGCGTCATTCTGCGTCATTTTGCCAGGATCTGGGGCGGACGCGCCGGCATGGAACATCAGAAAACAGAGTTTGTAAAGCGGGAAGATCAACAGCACGACAATTCCGGCGATTACGATGATTTTATTCTTCCTGTTCAGTTTCATTATTAAAAATCTCCCGATATTACAATTTATCGCTGACATGCCAGTCGGCAAAAAGATAATTTTTCGCGCCGCCTTTGCTGGTTACGCTGATTTTCTCCGCGATATCGCTTTCGTCCTGATTGATGTTGAGAATGCTTGACGTCCGATGAAAACATTCATAGTCGAACATGACGATCCGTTCTGATGAAGGCATATTGCCCCACCCCATTTTTGCGCCGAGTTTGCGTCCGCCGAGCATGCTGGCATATTCATAACTGCAACCTTCAGCTTCGAAAAACGTATTGTCTCCGGTATTGCCGGGATAGGATTTCTCCGGCAGGATATCAACCGGGCATTGAAAGACTTTGATGTTGCCGCCGACATAGCTTTTCAGCACATCCGCGATGCGCGGGTCGGAAGTGTTGACCGTCGGCTTCATCGCCGCCACCGGAAAAGTATCTTGAAACGTTGTCATATACGAAGCAAATGCGATTCCGGTCTGACGCAGGTTGCTTGCGCATTGTGACAGCCTGGCTTTGCCGCGTATTTTCCCCATGACTGGAAACAGCAATCCGGCAAGGATCGCGATGATCGCGATCACCGTGAGGAGTTCCACTAATGTAAAATTTTCACGTTTGTTACACATCAACAACCTTCAGCGTTTAAGGATTTTTTCGCTATTTTCATCGTCGCGGGGCGGCTTTTCCGGAGGATTTCCGCCTTTATTGCTGTGCTGCTCAATAATTTCCATTCTAAGTTTCGCGAGTTCCGGCTTCTGCGTCCGGGTCAGCACGGCATCCATCCGGTCAAAAAATTCCGTGAAAACCTCCAGATATTCCGGGGAGTGCTTCTGCCGCAATTTTTCCATCCGCTCAACCAGACGGTCTATTGCCGGCATGCCCTGTTCCCGTTGTTCCGGCGTCAGTTTTAGCCGGTCAATCGTGCGGTTGCTGATCATCTCTTTCAGCTTTTCCGGAGATGGCGGCGGCGGCGGTCCGGAACGGTTGTGCCACGGGGGGGGCGGCGGCACCAGGTGACTGACAAAAAAACCGGCAATGACTCCGGAAAAAAACAGCGTTCCGGCCCATAGCGTTATCATCCAGATATTGTTATTCTTCATTATCGCGGATTCTCCTATATTTTCGTGACTGCGGTAACGGCATTTTCAAAACTGTCCAGCGGAACTTCAATTACCGATGATTTCTGCACCGGGAAAGCCATATATAAAGCGGCGCAGAGCAGCGCGGCGGCGGCCGAGACCATCGCCAGCCGCCACATCAGCCTGAGCGGGATCATCGCTGCATTTACGGCGATATTTTCAACGGCGTGACAGCGTCGGACCGCTCCCATGACTTCCGCCCGCCATTCCGGCGTCGGGTGCTGGTCTTTGCCGGACCGGAAAACCGCCGCCAATATTGCTTCTAAATGGTTGATGTCCTGCTTTTTCACAATGATTCTCCGATTGATTCTAGCAGCAGCCGCATTTTGCGCCTGGCCCGCATTGCTCTTACTTTCGTTTTGATAATACTCCATTCCAATGCCGCCGCCACTTCTCTCAACAGCATTCCTTCAATATAAACCGATTCGATCAAAGTCCGGTCTTCCGGCGACAGTTGACCGAGCAGCCATTCCAGTATTCCAGCCGCTTCCGCATGTTTGACCAGGTGGTCGGCCTCATCCGGGGCTTTACAGTCGGCGGCTTGTTCAATCCACCGCCACTGGTCTTGCGTCGGCGACATACTGACCAGCCGCGCCCGGTGGCGCATTTGTTCCCGCCAGTAGGCGCAGCATGAACGGATCGCGATCCGCGACATCCAGTTGCCGAACGGCGCCGTTGCCGAATAACCTGACAGCGACTGGTAAGACCGGACGAAAACATCCTGCGCCACTGAGGCCACCGCATCCGCCGGAACCCGCCGGGTGACTATTGCGTACACTGAATCCTGATATTTCTCAAGCAACTCGCCGTACCGTTCAACGTCTCCCTGAAGTATAGCCTCCGTGATCGCGGCATCTTCATGTCCATGCATATTTATGTTAACACCTGTTTCCAAAATTCATCGTCACTAATATAGTGGCGTTGACAAGCAAAAGGTTACACTGAAAATCTTAAAATGCCAAAAAACAACCTTATTTAGAGTATACAGAACAATTCCTGGTTTTTCATGATCCAGCTGGAAACTCAATTTTCTGAATAGATCAAGCCAAGGACATAAAAAGTAGAATATACGATTTCGAAAACAGTTCAGGGGGTGAACTCAGGCGTGAGTCCAAATCCCCCTGTTCCGTCATATTCTCAGAGCAATATCTCTGTCTAAACAGAAATTATTTCAGGTTAAGTACGTCCTGCATGTCGTACAAGCCGGGTTTAGCAGTGTACAGGAACCTGGCGGCACGCAATGCTCCCTTGGCAAAAGTGTCACGACTGGATGCTTTATGAGTTAGTTCAATGCGTTCGCCGCCGGTGGCGAAAATCACCGTATGGTCGCCGACAACATCTCCGCCGCGTACCGCATGCATACCGATTTCCTTTTTAGTTCTGGCGCCGACCATGCCTTCCCGGCCATGCACGACAGCATCTGCATACGACAAGTTTCTGGCTTCGGCTATGACTTCCGCCAGGCGTACAGCAGTGCCGCTGGGTGAATCTTTCTTCTGGTTGTGGTGCATTTCCACGATCTCAATATCATAATCTTCGCCAAGGATTTCAGTAACTTTACGGCTGAGGTAAAATAACAGGTTGACCCCGACGCTCATATTCGGCGCCAGCACCACTTTTCCGCCTTTTTCAGCCAGCGCTTTAAGCGCGCTCTTGTCGGCATCGGCCAGCGCCGTAGTACCAATTACCACAGCGCAGCCCGCTTCGGTAGCGGCGGCGGCGTTCGCCACGATACTGCCGGTACTGAAATCAATGATTGCATCGGCATTTTTCAATAGCGGAGCCAGCGACTCCGTAATTTTTACGCCGCATTCTCTGCCGCCGGAGACCTGCCCGGCGTCATTGCCGAGAAAAGGAGTTCCCGGAGCTTCAACCGCTCCCGCCAAAGTCAGGTCCTGCGACTCAAGGATATTAGCCACCAGGCGTCTGCCCATTCTGCCGGCCGCGCCGATAATTATTATTCTGATCATAAATCCATCTCCATTTTGTTATTGTGAACTTAACCGGCTGCGCCGGGACTTTTCGTGTCTTTTTGTACTACTATTCGTCATCTTCCTGCTTTTTTAGAAAGATTTTCCCGCAATTTGCCGCCGGCGGCCCGCCGGGCGTGATCCAATGGTCCCGCAGTCGCGGGATTGGTCGCCAAAGGCGAAATGCATAAAGCCGGTCTGACGACCGGCGTTCCCAGGTTTGCCTTCACTTCCTTCATGTTCTTCATGGTGAGACTGTATTTGCCTTTTTTTCGTGTCCTGCTAACTCTCAGGTTAGTCCCGCGACTGCGGGATGTCTTTCGTGGTTAAACATGTATTAACTTTATATTCCAGCGCCTGCTGGATGAAACTGTTTTTCTTATCCTGTTTATCCTGTCTATCCCTGTTAATGTCGAAATTTTAAAGGTCAGGAATCTTCAACTGCTCCGCTTTCGGCGTCCACATGATTTCCTGCTGGATACTCATTGAAGCCGGAAACTTCCGGACATTCTGATAACGACTGGACAACGCCAGCAGCGCATAAGGCGAAAACAGGAACGTATAAGGCTGTTCTTCATTCAGCAGCCGGTGAAACTGAAAACATAATTCAACCCGTTTTTTGTGATCGAAAGTTACTCTCAGTTCATCAATAATCCGGTCGGCTTCGGCATTTTTAAACCCGTAATTGCTGCTGAACGGTTTGTCGGCTTCGCTGGAATGCCAGAGCTGATAGAGGTCCGGTTCGTAAGCTATCGTCCAGCCAAGCGTGCTGGCTTCAAAATTTTTCTGCTCCAGCCGCTGCAAATAAACAGACCATTCCAATGTCTGAATCTTCATTTGTACTCCCGCTCTGGCCATGTCTTCCTTAATCAGCGGCAGCATCTTCTGCTGAATCGGATGATTCGCTACCTGCAAAATAGTAAACTCAAACTTCTTGCCGTCCTTTTCCAGAATACCGTCGCCGTCAACATCTGCCCAGCCGGCCTCTGCCAGCAGCGCGCTGGCTTTTTCAACGTTGAACGCATAAGGTTTAATGCTCTTGTCATAATAGGGGCTGTCGTAGTAAAGCGGACCGCTCACAATCTCCCCCAGCCCGAAATAGACATCTTTTAAGATTTTTTCCTTATCTATCAGATAAGACAACGCCTGGCGCACCCGTTTGTCTTGAAACAGCGGGTTTTTCAAGTTGTAGCCGACATAGGAAAATGTTCTGGAAAGGTACTTCAGCTTGCGCAGTTTGCCGTTCGGGCCGAATTCCGGAGTATTAGTGCGGTTCACCCATTGTTCCGGCTGCAAACCCAACCGGTCGATCCCGCCGGAAAGCAGTGACTGAAAGCTGGTGTTTGAATGTTTGATAATTTCAAAAGCCGTATATTTTATCGGCGGTGCAATCCCCAGCCTGTCCCCGAAAAAGTTCTCATAGCGGGAGAGGACAACCCGGCGGTCTTTATCCCAGCGCAGCAGGCGGTACTGTCCGCATCCGACAATCATCCGGTTCCGCTGGTGATCGTCGTTAAATTTTTTCGCGTCAAACCGGCCTTCATAAGCATGGTACAGGTGCTTTGGCAGCGGACTTAAGCCAAGAGTGAGTTCCAGCGATTGATAATACGGCATTTTCCAGTAAACCTTGAACTCATAATCTGAAACAACTTCAACCTTTTCAAGGTCTTTGTAATAAACCCGGAGCGAAGCGCAGTTTGTATCCGGATCATTTATCACATCCACATAAAATTTAAAGTCCTGTGCAGTTACTTCTTTATTTTTCCATTCTTTCCCGGTTACCGGGTCGGTGAAATCCTGCCAGGCAATGCCTTTTCTCAGTTTGATAGAATAGACTTTTTTATCCGGCGAAATGGTCCAGCTTTCCGCCATCAGCGGTTCAAATATCTCCGGTTTTTCAAAATTACGGTCGGCCAGCGCGGAATTACAGAAACCGTTGATCAAACTTACAGTATAATCATTATTGATTAAAGGGTTCATATTGCCGACATCGGCGCTGATAGAAGTAATGATCCGGTCTCCGGGTACGGCATTCTGATCGTAAAACTCCAGATTGGCGATTTTTTCCGGAGATTTCTCTGTCGCCGCCGTTTTCGCATCAACCGCTGCGTTTGCCGCAGGAACGGTATTCGCCGACTGCATTGCGGTTATGCCTTTATTCTTCAGTTGCTGCAGCGAATCATTCATTTCCGACAATTTTTTCTGCACGTCCATGTAATCAAAGTGTACCCGGTCAACCGCGTTAATCAGGATCACGCCCAGCAGAATCACTGCCATGACCAATATCGTGGCAATAATATTCAGATAAAAGTTTCGATTCATAATTAAAAGCCTCTTATAGCTCCGGGTTAAATCGTTTCCACATAATATACCCTCCTGCATGAATTTGAAAAACCGTAAATATAAAAAATTCGTTATGATCTTAGGAGCTGTCAAGAAATAAACTTGACAAGTCTCGCGAAATATCCCGAAGAGATTTTGGGAATTGCCGGTAAGGCGCATACCTGAAGGTATGTAACGAACCGGCAAACACAAAGGCATTCGGGAGAAGCGCGAAGATATAAAGGTTATTTCTTTACGGCTCCTTAGACATTTTGGACAACCAACTTTCACATTTTGGACAGTCTTTTCACACATTTTGGACACCTGTTCCGCACAACTGTTTTCATAATATGGACATCCTGGACTCTATGGATCTGGACATTCTGGACACCTTCCGAGCTTATCATTTTTTCATTTCCCATACTTCCCATACTTCCCATACACTGGCCACATTCCGGTTTTCCGGCCGCCGGACTATGGACTTTATGGACAATATGGACACCATGGACTGCACCGGCAAACTGCTTTTATCACTTTTCTCTTCCGCATTCGCGGGCTTTCCCCATTTTGGATCCCGCAATTGCGGGAGACTCTGCTGAGCAGAACCGTTTTCCTCTGCCTTACTATTCACCAGTCACCAGTCACATTCTTTCATTTTGGACACTACGTCACCTCATTTTGGACACATGTTTTGCAAGTTTTAAATTGCCCATCCCTGGGAGCGCCGGTCGTCGGACCGGCTTTATGGATTTATTCGATCAAAACAAAAACAGCCGAAAGCCGGTCCGACGACCGGCGCTCCCAGGGGAATACCACCCACTTTTCCACTTTCTCAAACTTTAGCACTTCTTTACGCCATTATTGCCCGACTCGCGTTTGACCCGGCGCTTAACTCCGTCAGCGCCCAGACTAATGCATCCAGCCGGTCGGGGCTGGACTGGTTCAGCTCCGGATTGTAACTGCACAACTGGTCTTCGAGTTTCCGGAAACTGCCGACATGATGCACTTTGCCCATCTCATACAACGCGGCGACCGGTTCGGCACGGGTAAGCTTGCCCCTGGTCGCGGTGACCCGTTTGCAGCTGATGACCCCGGAGACCGCATGCAGAAAGGCGATCACCAGATCGCCGCCGTTGTTGGTCTCGCAAATCACCCGGTCGGCGTTCCAGGTCTTGTACATGTACCCGACGGCTCTCGCCCAGCCCATCGGCGAATCACGCCTGGAGTCGTCATATAATACATAGTATTCGC
>CAIPAT010000128.1 GCA_903863035.1 uncultured Lentisphaeria bacterium | reverse complement strand
TAGAATTAATTTTGTTACGTTCTCCGCCGACGGACCGGCAAAACCGGTTTCAAACGAGGAGCTGGAGAAAATCATAAATCCCAAGGTGGCTGCCTATGAAAAAATAAAATCTGCCGGACTCGAAAAATATGCCTACTATTATTCTTACGACGAAATTTCGGCAAATATGAAATATCTGCCGGCGGCCAAACAGCTGCTTCCGGCAATGGGCAAAAAAATACCGGGGCTGAAGGCGATGCAGACATCATTTCCAATTCCTGAGATCAAAGATTTATACAACGCCTGGTGTCCGCTTTTTTATCACTTCGGCGATAAAGAGGAGTTGAAAGCATTACAGGAACTTAAACAACGCGGCGATGAAATCTGGTGGTATGCCGCAGATTCGCCAAGCAAACCTTATCCGAACTTTTTCCTGGACTACCCGGTGTTTGATTGCAGAATAATCGCCACGCTCAGTTTCATGTATAAAATCGACGGGGTTTTATACTGGTGCATCAATCGCGAATGGTCTACTAATCTTGACATTAAGGATCAGTGGCCGCAAAAACCATGGAAAGCATACATCGTTCATGTTTATACCCAGAAACGGGTCAGCAAGAATGGCATGGGCAATCTGGTTTATCCAGGACCGGACGGGCGGATATATCCATCGCTACGGCTGGAAAATCTCCGGAACGGAGTAGCAGATTATGAATACCTGACAATGCTGAAAAACCGCATTGAAACATTTAAAAAAAGTAATTGTCAGGATAAAGCGTTGCTGGATAAAGCAGAAGCGTTGCTGACAATCCCGCCGGATGTGGCAGTCGCAGTCAATAATTATTCCAGCGATCCGGACAATCTGTTGAAGTATCGTGTCAAAGTAGCGGAAATGATTGAAGGAATCAATGCGGCTTTGATTAAGAACTGATAAATCGCAATTGTTAAAGCATGTTCTAATTAAAAATCCTTTGCGGCATGCAGGTACCGCAAGGGATTATAAATGTCAATTCATTTAAATAAAGTAATAGTTCTTCAAATATATAAATAAGAAGGTTCAAAAATGAAAAAGTGTCATGGAAGAGGAAATTTTACGCTCATTGAACTCCTCGTGGTGATAGCGATCATCGCGATTTTGGCAGCTATGCTGCTGCCTGCGCTCAACAAAGCCCGAGAGGTGGCAAGAAGCACCAGTTGTAAGAATAATTTCAAACAACTGGGACTGGCGATGCATAATTACCTCTCCAGTTACAATGACATGTTCTGCCCGGATAGCAACATCGGTGTTGGCCCTTTTTGGACGGGAATATTTGTTCAGACAAAATTCATCACCAAAAAACAGATGCTTTGCCCTTCCCGATTGCGCATGCTTCCGACCGGCAACACCACCTATTACAAGAATTTCTGGGACAGTCCGACCTCCGGTCTCACTGACCTGACTATGGCTGAATGGCAATTCCCGGATTACGGATACAATCACAGATATCTGGCTTTTTCCAGAACACCGCTTACTGTCACCAGTCCTGCGCGGCTAACGCAATGCCGCCGCACGTCAGAAACGGTGATGTTTGCGGAAGCTGCAAGAGCGCCCCGCGCGGTCGGAGATATTAACCCGCTCGGGAGCTATAGAGTAAACAGCTATTACGACATCCCTGGAAGCGGCCCGATAATTTGGCCTGCTCACCAGGAGTATTCCGAGTGCAATGCCGTTTTTGTTGACGGGCATGTGGTCGGAGTTCGGGCAAAAGGAGCGAAAGGTGAAAATGCGGCACAACAATTATTAAGTAATCCCAACAGTCCGATTTACGGTCCGTCAGTGAGCATGGCGTCTCCAAATGACAACAGCAAATGGGTCAGACATGACGGAATCTTCTATTGATCAAAGACAAGGCAATGGGCGGCGGTATATTATCAATACCATTTACAGACTTCAATGATAAGAGCGACGAAATGCAATGATCAATATTTCTCTGATATCGCGAAAAAATGAGACTGACCGGTGAATACTAAAACAGAAAGAATAAATCTGGCATTTGCGCATAAAGTCCCGGACAGAACTCCATTGTTTGAGATTTTTCAGCCGTTTCAGCCGATCCATTGGGATATCTGCGGCAAAACAGTGGCCACAGACCAGGCATTGTGCTGGGATGCTATGTCCGAAGGCATCAGATGGGAAGAATTGGTTGAAGCATCTGCCCGAGCTCAATTTACCATCTGTAAATTCTTTGGTCTGGATATGGTGCGGCTGACTGGAGCGCCTGCTTCGCCAAATTATGAACGTCCGGTTAAAACAGGCGCTGAATCCTGGACATTGAACGGGATTGACTATGTTCTTAATCACAGAACAAAACTGGTCGAATATGCTGACCCGGCAGAAGTGATGTCTTACTCAAACAGAGTTACGGAAGAAGATTTAATTAAAAAGATTGAGGGCTGGAATGGTTCCGCGGCAGAAGTAAACGTCAATAGTTTTGCGGTCTATGATAAAGTACGAGAACTTGCGGAACTGGAAGGCATTGACTGGGTTTACATGGGGGAAATAGGCGCCGGTACCGGAGTCGCTTTCTATCCTCCTTTTATGCTGATGTGGATGTTGACTGAGCCAGAACTTTACAGCCGCTGGCTGAAAATGAGCAAAGTCAGCGCCTTTAAGCAAACGGAAGCAATACTGGCGAGAGGATTGAAAGTAATTGCGCTGGGCGGTGACGTCAGCTGTGACAAAGGTCCGTTCATTTCGCCGCAGTTATATAGAGAATTCATCCTGCCTGTTATCCGGGAACACGTTGGGCTTGTGCATAAACACGGCGGTTTGGCCGTATACACCTCCGACGGCAATCATTGGAATATAAAAGATGACTTTTTCTTTAATTCCAGCATTGATGGTTATAAGGAGGTTGACAAAGCCGCAGGCATGACTATGGAAAAACTGATTGAAGCAGACATTGACAAAAGAATCTGTATCATTGGCAATATCGACGCCCGCCATATACTTTGTCATGGGACTGAAGATGAGGTGCGGAATGAAGTTATTCAATGCCTGAAACTTGGGCAGCAAAGTCCCGGCGGTCACATTTTGCACGCCAGTCATTCGGTGCACGAAGATGTCATTCCGGAAAATTATTATACTGTGATCAATACTTATCGTGATTTTTTTGATATGGAACCGCTTCAATATTAGCATAAAGGAATAAAAATGAGCAGAATTTCGCCAAAAGCAATGTTACTGGCTTGTGTTGCCGCCTGTGTGATTACAGCCGGCTATGCGGGAGAAACGAAACGTTCTGTCAAACTGGACAAAACTCAGATGCTGACACTGGCGGAAAACGGCAGCGCGCAGTTTGAAATAGTTGTCCCGGATAATTCCAGCAATGTGGCAAGATACGCGGCAGAGGAACTTAAAACTTTTCTGGAAAAAACCACCAGCGGAAAAATATCCATTACCGCCACGCTGACTCCGGGCAAAACCGCTCTGCTTATCGGGGATAACGAACTGACCCGCAAACTGGGCGTGGATGTCAAAACTCTGCCTCGCGACGGATTCATAATTAAAAACATCGGCAACATCATTGTGATCGCCGGGCAGGACAATCCGGATAAGAAACCGGACGAACAGTTTAAATCCGGTATATGGGGGCAATTACATGAACGCGGAACACTCTTTGGCGCTTATGACTTTCTGGAACGCTTTGCCGGTGTCAGATTTTATTTTCCGGGAGAGCTGGGAACGATTGTACAGAAAAACAACAATTTAAAAGTTCCGGCTATGGATATTGTGGACTGCCCGGATTATACCGCTCGGAGTTATTCCACTTACGACGGAAAATGGCCGGGGCAAAAGAGTAATACGGATTATTATGATAAAAACAAAATAGCCTGCCGTTACCGCATGCAAACGGAATATATTCCGAATTGTCATGGATTGAGGGATTTGGATTATCTGGAGAGATTCGGCAAAACTCACCCGGAATATTTTGCAATGATGGACAATGGCGCACGACATTGCAATCCGTCACTGTCGTTTCCTGGACAATTGTGTTACAGCAGCGGAATTCGCGAAGAAATATATAAAGATGCAGAGGCATTCCTGACCGGCAAACCCGTTGAAAGCCGCATTCCCGGGAAAAAAGTATGGCCGCCAAGCGGATATCAGAAAGGCTATTTCAATACTATGCCGCAGGACGGATTGTATTTCTGCCGCTGTCCGGAATGCAAAAAACATTTCAGCAGCGGGGATCAGGCCACATCGGAGTTTTTATGGGATACTACCATTGATACAGCGCTTAAGCTTAAACAGAACAATATACCGGGATATGTTACCATGATGGCCTACACGTTCTATGCTCCAGTTCCGAAGAGAGACATTCCTGACAATGTTTTGGTTATGGTGGCGGAGCTTGGTCCATGGGGCGAAGCCTGCGTCAGCACGCAGCAAAGAGACAACCAGGAAATACAGGACTGGGTGAAAAAACTCGGCCATAAAGTATGGTTGTGGAATTATGCCGGAAAATACGCGAGCCTGAACATTCCAGGAATTCCAACTTCAACTCCGCGTGCAATCGGCAATTATTACAAATCATTATCCCCATATATTACCGGCGCTTTTCTCCAATCCAAAACAGATCTCTTCACGTTCAATCACTTGAACTATTATGTTTTCAGCAAAGTATGCTGGGACAATTCCGCAGATGTGGATAAACTGCTGAATGAATATTATTCTTTAATGTACGGCTCTGCCGCCGTTCCCATGAAAAAGTTTTTTGAACGTATTGAATATCTCTGGATCAATAAGATCATTAAGAAGGTAATGAGCACTTCGGAAGGCCCGATAGTAGCTCCGCCGTCAGAATATGAGATCTGGGAGAAAATTTATTCCCATCAGGAAATCGCATCTCTGAGCACAATTTTCGATCAGGCGGAAAAGCTAGCGGCAAAAGATCCAGACGTATTAAAGAGAATTAAATATATGCGGAATGACTTTCTTGACTCGCTGGCTAAACAGGCAAAAACCTATGCGGATGCTAAAAATGACATTGCAGGCTTGGTGTTCAGCGTAAAAGACCTGCCCGCAGACAAAAGTATTAATATTGACGGCAAAATCGATGATTCAGCATGGCAATCTGCAAATGAGGTTTCCATGACGCAGTTCGGCTCCGATAAAGATGCCGTCAAGACCACGGTAAAAGCGTTGAGAAACAAAGATTATCTCTATCTGGCATTTGATTGCAAAGAACCCAAACTTGATCAGTCAATTGCGGTTATGAGAGAAAATGACGACAAAAAAACATACAAGGACTCCTCAGTGGAAATCTTCCTTAATCCATCAGGAGACCGGAAAAATTACTATCATCTGATTGTCAACATGCCGGGATGCCTGTCTGATCTGAAAGCAAGTAAAACAGGTTCAGAGTCAAAAAACGATTGGAGCTGGAACAGCGAGACAATTGTGAAAACCGGTAAAAACAATGACGGCTGGACTGCGGAAATTGCCATTCCGCTGAAAAACCTGGAAGGACTGAACACCAAAAGTTTTCCAGCTAATTTCAATCGCAACCGCATTCTAAGCTGCGGCAGTTCCAACTATACATGGAGCCCGTATTTGAAAAACAGTTTTCATGAAATTGACAATTTCGGAATTCTTTTCTTCGGAGATTATAAAGATACTTCAATCATAGATGGCCGTTTCGCAAAAGCAACACAGACAGGAAAATCTTTTGGGAAATGGAATCTGCCAGTTACGCTAAAAACAGAACAGTCTATTACACTGGATGCTTCAACCAGTCCGGAACCTGGCGGTAAAAGTATTAAACTGCAGAATAAAGGCGATGAAAGTCTGGCGCTTACTCAAGGGCTTCCCGCATTGAAGCCTAATACTAAATACAAACTGACTTTTTATGTCAGAATTGATGACATAAAGCCCGTTTCGCCGCGCGGCGGCGTACGGGTGAATATCTGGGATGATAAGAACTGCTGGTTCCCTGACAACTCACTGACAGGCACTATGCCATGGACCAAACAGGGATTTGAATTTACCACCGGGCCGAAAACCAATGACGGCAAAAACAATTCATATCTAAAACTATTGATTCTCAAAGCAGAAGGCAGCGCCTGGTTTGATGATATTAAACTCCGCGAGATACCGGCTCAATAAAATATTATAGAATAATTCCAAAACCATGGTTAAAAGAGCGATCATATCGGCCAGAGAACTTTTTCTGGAGTCTGTCAAAGTCAGCACCATACTATTTAAAGTAATGATTCCGGTAATTATAATTGTAAAGATACTTGAGGAACTTGGCTTAATCAGGTATCTTGCCGTTTGCGTTTCCCCGTTAATGAAGATAGCGGGGCTGCCGGGGGATTTAGGCATAGTATGGGGAACAACTCTTGTCACAGGCCTGTACGGCGGAATAGCGGTATTTCTCTCGCTGCCGCCTGAATCACCTCTAACAGTCGCCCAAGTAACGATTTTATCCTCAATGATGCTGATCGCTCACGGCATCCCGATGGAATTGGGCATCGCCAGAAAAGCGGGAGCCCGTTATTCAGTGATGTTTCTGATACGTTTCGGCGGTGCCCTGGTCTACGGGGCGATATTGAATCTTATTTGCGGTCATTTCAACCTTCTGCAATCCACAAATAATTTACTGTGGAAGCCGGCAGCGGTGAATAATTCTACCGGCGGGTGGATTTATGCGCAAATCCTCAATCTCATCATGGTTTTTGTCATCATCTTCACTCTTATGATAATGATGAAAATTCTGAAGAAATTGAAGATTACAGAACTGTTTTCAAAAATTCTCACCCCTGTACTTGCGCCGGTCGGCATAGGAAGCAACGCAATAAATATTACTATAGTGGGAATGATACTTGGAATTATGTATGGCGCCGGACTCATTCTAAGCGAGGCAAAGCGAGGGCATATTCACAAGAGAGATTTATTTTTCTCATTGTCACTGATGGGGCTTTGCCACAGCATTATTGAAGATACGCTGCTTATGATGTTGATAGGAGCCAATTTTACGGCCATTTTTGTCGGCAGATTTTTGTTTTCTTTGATTTTTGTCTTTCTGCTTGTTAAGCTAGTTTCGCTTATTTCAGAGAAACAGTTCGATAAATTTTTCTTCAAACATGACAGCCTGCCTTAATATTATTTATTGAAATTCCGGAAGATTGTGTCTGCCGCTTGACGCGGGTATTGTATGTGCATTATATTATCCGGATATAAAATTATTAAAACCTGTGCTCGACGGTTAATTGGTTTTACTGCCGATAGGAACATTGATATGAGTTATTTGATTCTGCTGCTGAGCGGTTTCAGTTCATTGTACTATGAATTTTTGACCTTAAAATATACGGAGATCCATCTGGGGGTATCCATTTTTGCGGTAAGCATCGTGCTGCTTACTTTCCTGACCGGCATCCTGTGCGGCAACATGCTGTCCAGATACTTCTTAAACAAAAGTTCCAATAAACGGCTGATCGCTGTGTTAATCATCACTGAAATATTAATCATTCCGGCTGCCCTGCTGACGCCGTGGCTGATAGAGCTTACCAGCAGAATCTATACAGCAAATGTTCCAATTGAATGGCCGCTCGGCCTGCGGCAGTTTATCAAATATTTACTTTTCCTGCCGGCATTCCTGCCGTTAAGCATCTTGCTGGGACTGCGTTTCCCATTGTATTTAAAGGTGTTCAACACCGGCGGTAAAATCGGTCTGCTCTACGGCATTTCCTGTCTGGGTTCAGCGGCGGGGGCCTTTGCCGGCGGCTTCTTCATGTTTGAATATTTAAATCTTTACAGTTCGCTGATAGTTTGTGTCTGCATTGCGGCAACACTCAATATAATCTGCCTTGTTGTATATTATAAAACCCGGCTCCTCGGCGATACGGGCAATGCTGTCGAACCCGGTGCCGGGCGGATACTTCCGCTGCTGAAAAATAACCGGATGGCCAGTCTGTTGTTTTTTCTGCTCGGCCTGATTACCATCGGCATGGAAGTATTATGGGTACGAAGCCTGATGCGATATTTCCCCAACAACCGTTATGTTTTTTCAACCATCACCGTGGCGCTGCTGATTGCCCTGTTTCTGGGCTCGATCTCCAACCGTTTTTTCAAGCCGGAGAAAAAGACTATCCTGAATGCCTGTCTGCTGCTGGCGCTGAGTTCGCAGCTCTGTCTGGGATTACAGGAATACTTTAACTTTTTCAAGTATTTCGCCACCTCGGAATCGCTGCTGCTGTTCAGTCTGAAAGCAACTTTAATTACTATGCTTATCGCCGGGATTCCCGGTTTTATCATGGGCCTGTTGTTCCCGATGCTGTTTAATTATTCGCTGAACAGCCAATCTGCCGGCAATGCTCAACTGGCATTTTTAAGCGTCACGACCAACAGCGCCGGCGCGATCTGCGGTGCGCTGCTGTTCGGCATGGTACTGCTGAATCTGGCCGGCTGCAATCTATTGATTACCGTAGTCAATCTGCTTATTTTCATAATTCCGATCATGCTGCTGTTGAAAAATAAACCGGGGAAAAAGCTGGTTCTCTATACAGTTGCCATCGTGCTGTTTGCCGCGGCGTCTTATCAACTCTTTCAGACAGTGCCGTTTAAAAATTATTACCTGATCACCCGCATAACCGGCGCGGATGCCGATGTGGAAATATTTGAAGAAAAAGATTTTGACAATCCGAACCGGATTCTATGCCTCAACCGGACTTATATATCAGGTGGCAGCGGCTACATCGCCGAACGCAAACAGAAGAAGCAGGGCCTGCTTCCGGTACTGCTGGCGCCGCGCAAAGAAAACGCACTGGTCATCTCGCTGGCCACCGGGATTACCGCGTCGGCGTTCGCAGATGCCGAAGTCAGGTCAATCGACTGCATTGAACTGCTGCCGACCTCAGTCAAGTTATCATCCTATTTCCAGAAGGAGAACAATAACATTCTCATCGAAAGAAACTTCAAGCTGTCCATTGATGACGCGCGCATGTTTATAAAAAGCGCTCCCCGGAAATACGACATCATTCTCTCGGACAATTACCAGTACAACTGCGCCGCCACGCCGATCATGTACAGCCTGGAGACTTTTTCCGATATCAGGAAGATCATGAGCGATAACGGGATTTTCATTCAATGGCTGCCGGTCAGGCAGATTCCGCCGGAACATCTGGCGATCATCATCAACACTTTCCGCCAGGTCTTCCACGACGGCAAACTGTTCTTCAACGACCTGACCCGCGACTCCGCGTTTCTGGGACTGGTCGCCTATAAAAATGGCGGAGTCACCTATCAGCAAGTAGCGCAAAACTATCAGGACATTAAAAACGCCGCCTCAAAGTCACTGCTTGACAATGATATCGTCTGTTCTTATTATATCTGCACGGTCGCGGAATACTGCCGGATGTTCCCGGCAAAAGAGATCAATACCTACGAACATCCGGTGCTGGAAAAATATTTCACGCATAATGATTTCAACAAACAAAACATTGATGACTTGACCGCGTTATACAAGCAAAATAAGCTCAACGAACTGATCCCCTTTAACCAGACGCTGGCCGACTCCGTCCGCAGGAAGTTGTTCGTCGGAACTGAACCGGCGCTTTACTATCAGGGTGGCAAACAGTTGACGCAGGCGCTGCAGGAGCTGGAAAATCTGCTGCAAAGTGTTGAACTGCCCGGCAATATCAACACTTTTTATCCGGAAGTCAGTTTTCTAAAAGGGGAATTATGCACCGCCCTGTCCATACAATCGCTCACCCAGGGGAATTTAAATTACGCCGATCTCTATTTTAATATGGCCGAATCAACTATTTTCCGCAACTCGCTGTTTTACCGGATGAAAGGCATTCTTTCCGGACTGAGAGGCGACCTGATCGGCGCGGAAGTGGCATTCAACCGGGCGCTGCTGCTGGAACCCAAAAATTACTGGGTTTACGAAAGCATGGCGCTGACCTATTTGCATTACGGCAATAAAGAGAAAGCGCTGGATGCGCTGCACCGGGCGCTGACGATGCCGTATCAGGATCAGGCCATTCTGCGCACCGCCATGAATATTTATATGCGGCTTGACTGCTATAAAGATTTTCTGTCCATTCTGGAGGAATACATGACGCTGCCGGATGCCGATAAAAGAGTATTGCCGCATTGCCTGAAGTATCTGAAGGATAAAGGCAATACCGTCATGACGCATAAACTTGAAAAAATGCTGAACAGCAAATAGTCGCAGAGGAAGAATAATGCAGGACAAATTCAGAGTTGGCATTACCGGGCAATCCGGGTTTATCGGTACCAATATATATAATTTTCTGGGAATGCAGCGCAGTATTATCCGAATCCCGTTTGAAAAGGATTTTTTTTCGGATGCGGCGAAATTGCAGGATTTCGTCTCGCAATGCGATGTGATTATCCATCTGGCGGCCATCAGCCGCCATGCTGACGAACAGTACATGTATGACACCAATATGCAACTGGTGCGTCAATTGATTGACGCCATGGATGCCGCCGGGGTCAAGCCGCATATGCTGTTTGCCTCGACCACGCATGAATCGCGCGATGGCTTGTATCACGCCTCCAAGCGGGACGGACGCTGTCTGCTGGATGAATGGGCCGGCCGCAGCGGTGGCAAATCCACATGCATGCTCATCCCGAACACTTTCGGTCCGCTCGGCAAACCGTTCTACAATTCGGTAGTATCCACATTCTGTTACAAAATCGCTCACGGCGAAACGCCGGAGATCATCGTTGACGCCCCGGTCCAGCTCATCCACGTTAAAGATCTCTGCCGTGAATTTTACCATGTGATTATCGGAGAAATCACTGCCAATCCTTACAGTCCGGCACACCGGGCGGAAAGAAAGGTATCGGAAATTCTCGCGCTTTTACAGTATTTCAGAACGCTGTATCTGGAACGTAAACCGCTCCCCTGCCCCAACGATAAATTTGAGTACGACCTGTTCAACACCCTGATGGCATATTTCAACTACTGACAGGGCAGGAATCAGCGTCACTCTTTGACTTCCTCTTTCATATCCCATAGGGCCACCGGCCCCGTAAGACCCGTCGTTTTCTTTATACAGCGGACTTCTCTCTTCTTACTTTTTTGCTGAATCAGGTTGATTTTTCGCGGTTTAGAGGTAATTTTACGAATTGATAATTGATTATAAACTGCAGGAAATATAATGGAAAAATCGGATGTAAAAGTATTGGTCATAACCGGATTCGGTTTGAATTGCGAAAAAGAGACCTCGGCGGCTTTCAGATATTGCGGCGCTACTGCCGAGCTGGTTCATCTTAATGATATTCTGCACAGCAAACGTTCGCTCAGCGAATTTCATATTCTGGCCTTTATCGGCGGATTCTCTTTCGGCGACCATCTCGGAGCCGGAACCATTTTCGCCAACCGGGTCAAATTCCAACTGCGCGATCAACTGGAGAAATTCATCGCTGACGGCAAACTGGTTATCGGTATCTGCAACGGCTTCCAGACACTGAGCCGACTCGGCATGGTTCCCGCGCTCAACGGCCAGTATTTCACCCAGCAGGCTGCCCTGGCGCACAATGACTGCGGCTCTTTCCGCGACGACTGGTGCTACCTGAAAGCCAATCCCGCCAGCCCCTGCATCTTCACTAAGGACATTGATCTGGTCCGTCTGCCGATCCGTCATGGCGAAGGCAAATTTGTGGCGGATGAAAAAACCATGGAAGAAATCGAAAAGAAAAATCTGGTAGTGTTGCGCTATGCCAATTCCGACGGCAGCACCGCCACTGAATTCCCTGCCCTGCCGAACGGCTCCCTGAATTCAATCGCCGGTATCTGCGACGAATCAGGACGTCTTTTCGGCCTGATGCCGCATCCGGAAGCCTTTCTATCGCCGTTCAACTCCCCGACCTGGACCGCCGACAAATTGAAAGGCAAGCTGCCGGAAGAAGGCGAAGGCGTAGTATTTTTCAGAAACGCGGTGAATTTCGCCGCTGAAAATCTTTAAACGCGACGTTTTAAACCCCGGAGGTTTAACATGGCATCCGGTGAGAACAAAAACAGCTTTTACGAGAAAATAACAACCAGGCCCGATGACTGGATGAAAATGGCTTGTGCCGCCGCGGCTGATTCTGTCCGCACAGGCGGCGGCCCGTTCGGAGCCGTCCTGATTCACATCGACGACGAAACCGGAAAAGTCATCCGCCACTGGATGGATTGCAACCATGTTGCCGAATACAGCGACCCCACCGCCCATGCGGAAATCTCCGTCATCCGCCAGGCCTGCAAAGAACTTGGCGTATTCCGGCTGAACAACATTTCGGATGAAACCTCCAATCTGATGCAGCCGACAAATCTCTCACATTGCGAACTCTACAGCAGTTGCGAACCCTGTCCGATGTGCTACGGAGCAATACGCTGGGCGCAGATCCCCGTGCTGACCTTTGCGCTAACCCGCTTCGATGCTCATGCCCAAGGCTTCAGGGATATGGAAATCTACGAGGAACTGGCGCAGCCGCTTGAATCGCGTCAAATGAAAATCCATAAAGCCGATTTTCCGGAAGCGCTGGAAGCCTTCAACCTCTGGCAGGCTTCAGAAAATCAAAGATATTAACCTCTTCTCCTGAATTCGCCGGTCGTTCCCTGAATGAATAATCATGCTGATTTTTACCCATAAATTCCAATGAAAATTCGGACATCAAAAACTGCCGTACTCATAAATCTCTCTTGAAAAATTATTCAGGAAGATTAGATTGATATATCGCTCGTTAATAT
This sequence comes from uncultured Lentisphaeria bacterium, assembly GCA_903863035.1. Classification (GTDB taxonomy): domain Bacteria; phylum Verrucomicrobiota; class Lentisphaeria; order Victivallales; family Victivallaceae; genus CAIPAT01. The sequence goes on along the minus strand of CAIPAT010000128.1, from coordinate 4,830 downwards.
TCACAAAAACAAGGAGTACGGAATCATGAAATGCCTGTCAAAAACTCTCGCGATGTCGCTTTTCGTTGCCATGTCCATCACGGCGTCGGCTGACAATCTGCTCAAGGATGCCAGTTTCTCCAACGAAAGCGGCTGGTTCTGCTGGGTGGAAAAGCCTGCGCTGGATGCCGGAGGTTCGCTGACACTTCAGGATGGCAAGGCTGTAGCAAAGTCTGCTGTCGTTAAAAATCAGACCCCTTCGAACCTCCAGCTCATCAAAGATGTTGTGGTCGAGGCGGATAAAAGCTATAAAATCACATTCAAGGCCAATGCCGACAAGGCCGGCAGCCTCACTGTCACCTACATTCTGAGCAAAGCGCCTTATACCGGCTATGCCGACACCATCGTAACCCTGGAGCCCGGGGAAAAAGTGTATGAGTGTACGCTTGCGGTAAAGAAAGGCAAGGACGGCAAATACGAAGCTCCGCGCTCTCTGCGTCTGTTTTTCGGTGCTTTCAAGGATGCAACAGTCACGGTTTCCGACATCTCCCTTGAGGAAATAAAGTAAATCCTTGCGCCTCCGCTGACAGCCTGTCGGGCTGAAAGTTTTGTAACGTGAAATCATCGGGCAAAGTCCGTTAAGTTTCGCAATAGAAAACATAAATCCGACAGGTTATTAAACTCTGCCTATCTTCAGAAAATCCAAGATATTTAAACATCCCGGCATTTACCACTAATCAGCGTTACGTGCCAAAAATGCAATATGTTTTGCATTTTGTCTGTCTGCATTTCCTTGATGAAAAAAACAAAATAGCGATAACCTAAAACCTCTCTCTAATATCTCTGGAAAGTTATGCAAGCTCGTGTCTTAAAATACAACAAAGCGATGCAATACTATTCAATAATAGATAAAAGAACTGATTTTCTTAAATAACTGATTTGCAGCATGTATCTTATGACATTATTTTATTAGTATGGAATTTGGGATAGCGATGATCTAATGCGCAATTTCTGAAAAACATGGTCCGCTTTATGTAAAAATCGTCTTGACGGGAGTAATGATAAACTGGCGGGCTGTGACAAATCGACCAGCGTCGCCGTTGTCCGCAAGGCCACCAATATGTTGCATATCGTCACTTGCAAAAAAACGGATTATACAATATAATCTTTGAAAATATGACTTAAACTACCAGGCGCAAACAGCAATGAACTTGAAAAAATTGCAGTTGAATGGCAAGGAATTGCTTGACCCGAACGCCGAATACTCCGGGAAGCAGGTCATTTACCTAGACTTTAACGGCACGAACAACGTTGCCTGCGACGATGCTGTATTGAATATCTCAGTTAATGGAATTGATGGTGCTGATTCCGGCCTGGACCAACGCATCAATAAGAGGATCACGGCATTAAACTCCACTTCCGCCGGTAGCGGAGTATATTTCACTGTAACGCTCACTGAACGCACAGATTATTCAACGCGCCATGTCGATGGGACAGATTCCATTTCTGCCAGAGGCATCAATTTTACCGGGATGCCTGAAACCATCCACGTTGACAGCAAAATAGAAAATAGCGTGCCTCTGATCTCTTCCGCGCCGCTTTTCTCGCAAGATGAAAGTATTGGAACTGCCATCCACTCTTTCGCCGGTAAACATACCGGGGCCTCTTCCGCTTCCGACACACTCTCTGCGTATGCTTATGTCTCCGGGGTTCCCTTGATTACATTTCACACATGGACGCAAGATGGTGGTGTTTATCTTCCGAATGGAACCCGTTCCAGCATTACTTATAATCAATACACTCCTGCTGAAAATGGCCAGCATTCTGTAACCGGCTGTACGGCAACCGCAACCGCACAGGTTATTTATTACTGGGGATATGAGCAAAATATTGCTGGACAAAGTATTACCATTAAATCGATTAGCTTTGACAGCAGCGATCAGTATACTTCATATTCAATGGGAATTAATATTGACGGAGATGCCCAGGCGAATGGCTTTTTGAGTTTCACTCAACTTAATGAGAAACTGTCCGACATTAAATATCAGTTAGATCCTGACGAAATCGCCGCGCTCAGTTTTGGTGTTGGTGTGAAGTTGCAGTCGGATTACGGCGTGGATGGAACTGGCGCCGCGTACGATGTTTCATTTATGCGCAGCATTGGTTTTACCGCAACTCTGAGTGCTTACGAATATGATTCAAACGGCTTGCTGATTTCCAGCCTAATTAATTTAAAGCAGGAAATTACAGACAATATGCAGTCCGGGCATCCGGTTCTGATTGCGATGGAAGATGTTGATTACGATTATCGCCATGCGGTTATTATTGACGGCTATAATTCAGGAAATGATACGTTCCATTTTAATATGGGATGGGGAGGTTATGATGACGGATGGTATACGCTGTCTAATTTACCGGCAGGTTATGATAAAATCTATTGGCTGCTCTATGATATTTATTTACCGATCCAGCAAGTCATTACCATTGCCGCGCAGGATGGTACGGCCGGCGAGCCGGCCGATAACGGCACTTATCGCATCAGCCGCACTGGCGATACCACCAGTTCACTGACTGTGTTTTTTTCAGTTGGCGGCACGGCGACCGGCGGCAGTGATTATACGCTCAAGAACGGCAGCACAACGTTGACCACATCCGTGGTCATCGCCGCCGGCCAGAGTTATGTTGACATTACGCTTGCCGTTATTGATGACGCCATTGTCGAAAGTACAGAAACCGCGATTGTGAATCTGACCGCCAATGCGGCTTATACTCTTGGCGCCACGACCAGCGCAACAATCAATATCACTGATAATGATGTGGTTTTGCCCACCGTCACCATCGCGGTAACTGATGCCACTGCTGGAGAACCTGCTGACAGCGGCAACTACCGTATCAGCCGCACTGGAGCAACTACCAATGCACTGACCGTGAATTTCAGTACTGGCGGCACGGCGACCGGCGGCAGCGATTATACACTCAAGAACGGCAGCACCGCGCTGACCACGTCTGTGGTCATCGCAGTCGGCCAGAGTTATGTTGACATTACGCTTGCCGTTATTGATGATGCCGTTGTCGAAAGTACAGAAACCGCGATTGTGAATCTGACCGCCAATGCGGCTTATACTCTTGGCGCCACAACCAGCGGAACAATCAATATTACTGACAATGATGTGGCTTTGCCCACCGTTACTGTCGCGGCAGCCGATGGCGCGGCCGGCGAGCCGGCCGATAACGGCACTTATCGCATCAGCCGCACTGGCGATACCACCAGTTCACTGACTGTGTATTTTTCAGTTGGCGGCACGGCGACCGGCGGCAGTGATTATACGCTCAAGAACGGCAGCACAACGTTGACCACATCCGTGGTCATCGCCGCCTGGCAAAGCTATGTTGACGTAACGCTTGGCGCTATTGATGACGCCATTGTTGAAAGTACCGAAACCGCGATTGTGAATCTGACCGCCAATGCGGCTTATACTCTTGGCGCCACAACCAGCGCAACAATCAATATCACTGATAATGATGTGGTTTTGCCCACTGTCACCATTGCGGCAGCCGATGGCACTGCCGGCGAGCCGGCCGACAACGGCACTTACCGTATCAGCCGCACTAGCGATACCGCCAGCTCACTGACGGTGTATTTTTCAGTTGGCGGCACGGCGACCGTCGGCAGCGATTATACGCTCAAGAACGGCAGCACTGCGCTGACCACGTTTGTGGTCATCGCAGCCGGCCTGAGTTATGTTGACATTACGCTTGCCGTTATTGATGACGCCATCATTGAAAACACCGAAACCACGGTTATGAACCTGACTGCCAATGCAGCTTATACTCTTGGCGCTACTACCAGCGGAACAATCAATATTATTGACAATGATGTGGCCTTGTTCACTGTCACCATTGCGGCAGCCGATGGCACGGCCGGCGAGCCGGCCGACAACGGAACTTACCGTATCAGCCGCACTGGCGATACCGCCAGCTCATTGACGGTGTATTTCTCAGTTGGCGGCACGGCAACCGGCAGCAGCGATTATACGCTCAAGAACGGCAGCACCGCGCTGACCACGTCCGTGGTCATCGCAGCCGGTCAGAGTTATGTTGACATTACGCTTGCCGTTATTGATGACGCCATTATTGAAAGTACCGAAACCGCGGTTATGAATCTGACTGCCAATGCGGCCTATACTCTAGGCGCGACGACCAGCGCTACTATAAATATTGCAGATAATGATCTTGATAATCCGACCGGACTGAAGCAGACTGTTACAGGCAGTAATGTCTTATTCGACTGGACAGATGTTTCAGGATCAACTAAGTACGAAATTCAGGTGGACAACAATGCGGACTTCACTAGTCCGGAGTTTGATATTCTGCCGGGTATCAGCCAGGGGTCCACTGCGCTTGCCGATGGTACATATTACTGGCGGGTGCAGGCCTGCAATGCGTCAAATCGCAGTGACTGGACTTCCGGCGGCAGCTTTACAGTGGATGCTACCGCTCCGACGGTTCCGGCGACATTGACCAGGAATGTCGTTGGCAATGGTGTTACTCTAGACTGGGCTGATGCCTCCGATGCCACCAGCGGCGTAAAACAATATGAAGTAAAAATCGACAATAGCAATGATTTCAACAGCCCGGAATACTCCGTATCACCTGTCGCCAGCACAGTTGCTATTAGTAATCTGACGGATGGAATTTATTACTGGCAGGTCCGAACTCAGGACAACTCCGGCAACTATAGTGCATGGAGTAGCGGAAACAGCTTCACAGTAGATACTATTGCACCATCTATTCCAGATATTTTGACCAGAATTGTCACTGGCAATAATGTTGCTTTCGACTGGTCAGATG
>CAIPAT010000127.1 GCA_903863035.1 uncultured Lentisphaeria bacterium | reverse complement strand
AAACATAAAATTACCCGTCTCCTATCGCTCAAAACCGGCCCTGCCGGCCATTCTCAGCTTAAAACGACTCATTAACCGGGCATAATACATGGTAGCGCCTTTAGCTGCTACCCTGTGTTATTACGGCCGCTCCCGGCCGCCTATTACAACGAGAGGTGTAATATGAGTCCAGCCGCAGCTTTGATCCTCGAAATGCAGATCTACCCGATCATCAGAAACACTGTCCACCGGAAAGCCAAGCCCATCGGCTCCGAAGATTATCAGGAACTGATCCAGGACACCACAGCCACGGCGGCGGCAATGCTTGACGCCATGGAAAAGTCCGGCAAAGAACCGATTCCAAACAGCATCGCCTATTACAGTATTCAGCGGACCAAGTCAGGCCGGCGCTCCTATGGCGACAGCCGCACCGACGTGATGAACCCCGGCTACCAGATGGATAACGAAGGCTCTGTCTGCTCCATGCAGGCTCAGGTCGGTGGGGAAGATGAAGACTTTACCGTCGGCGACATGATCGCGTCCAGAACCGAAGACATCGCCGCCAGGGTGCTCCGGCAGATTGACTGGGATGACTTCATGCAGACCCTCGATGCCCGGAAGCGCGTGATTGTCCAGGAACTGATGGCCGGCGGCGGAACCGGTGACATTGCCCGGCGGCTGGCGGTCACTTCCGCCAGGATCGTCCAGTTGAAACGGGAAATCGGCCAGGCCATCCGGAAATTCATGGGTGATGCAATCCTTGTCGATTCCATCAGCGAGTCCGTCTGGCAGCGGGATATGAGATGCCTCCGGGAACGGAATGAATGGAAGCATACGAAGATCGACCGGATGGATGATCCGGAACAGGTGAACATCGCAGAGGCCATGTTTGGCTAAAGCTGATAAGGCTGAAGCCGGGGCGGGTAACAGCGCTCCGGCTTTCTTCAACGACTATATATAAGGAATAGAAAACCATGCCATACATCTTACTGGCGATCGTGGCGATAGTGTCGGCAGTCAACCAGGCTCCGGTGATTGAATTACTCCGGCGGGGGCCGCCACCAGTGTAAAAATCCGGGGCGGGCTGCCGTGATGGACAGGGGATATTTTAGCTAAAAAGTCCAGCTTGCTGGATTTTGCGCTTACCACATGAACCGCTGGCAGTTAGGAATGCTGGCCTGCGTCATCCCGACGGTCCATGAATTGCTTGCGGACGAAGGCTGGCTCAAGCTACCGGAGTGAAAATAATTTAACCGGGCATGTACGCAAGTATCGGCCCGTTTTTAGACCCTGGGGAAATTTTTCCCTAGGGTTGGAACGATCAAGGCACATTACCCGGGCGCTTTTTTTAGCTCTTAAAATCATATGTGATACAGCCTTGCAGAAGATAATCGCATATTTGTTTTCCTTATAATTGTAATATTCTATTGGACAGTTATTCGTATATTATAATTAATATTGCTATTATTACTGTTTTATGTTTGTGTCTATCGTATTAGAATAGGTTACATTGGGCTTTCAAGTTCTGAAGTCTTTACCAGGAGACAATCATGGCTGCAAGAAAAAAAGATAAAGCTACCGTACCGGCAATAACGCAGGAGCCCATGGATACAGTATTGCCGGAATCATCTGTCAATTTCCCCATTGTCGGCATCGGCGCTTCAGCCGGCGGCCTGGCCGCGTTTGAAGCATTCTTTTCCGGAATGCACGGTGACGTCAATCCCGGCATGGCATTTGTCCTGGTGCAGCATTTATCCCCGGACCACAAAAGCATGCTGGCGGAACTGATCCGGCACTATACCGGCATGGAGGTCTTTGAAGTTGAAGACGGAATGACGGTAAAACCCAACCGCGTCTATATCATTCCGCCCAACCGCGACATGGTTTATATAAATGGCACGCTCCAATTATTTGAACCAACCACGCCGCGCGGCCAGCGGCTGCCGGTTGACATCCTCTTCCGGTCCCTGGCCCATGATTTACGCGAACGGGCGATCGGCATCGTACTTTCCGGCACCGGCAGTGACGGCACTTTGGGGGTGCGGGCCATCAAAGGGGAGAGCGGCATGGTCATGGTCGAGAATCCGGATTCCGCCGAATATGACGGTATGCCGCGCAGCGTGATCGCCACCGGGCTGGCAGACTACGAACTGCCGCCGTCCGAGATGCCCGCCCGCCTGGCAGACTATGCGGCACATGCTTTTTGCAAGCTTCCGCTGAGCGCTGCAGCTCCTAATCGGGAGAACGCGTTGAATAAGATATTCAGTCTTTTGCGCGCCCAGACCGGGCACAATTTTTCCCAGTACAAGCAGGGAACCATCCACCGGCGCATCGAACGGCGGATGGCTGTCCACCAGCTTGAGAGTATTGACGTATATGTCAAGTTTTTGCAGCAGACCCCCCGCGAAGTGGAAGCGCTGTTTCGCGACCTGCTGATCGGCGTAACCAATTTTTTCCGGGATCCGGCGGCGTTCGAGGCGCTCGAGGAGTTCGTTATCCCGAAACTCTTTGCCGGCAAGCCGGCTGACAGCACGATCCGGGTATGGTCCGCAGGCTGCTCCACCGGCGAGGAGGCCTATTCCGTCGCCATGCTTTTGCGGGAACAGATGGATACGCTGAAGCAGAGTTTCAAGGTGCAGATCTTTGCCACCGATGTTGACAGCCGGGCGATTGCGGCTGCCCGTTCCGGTGTCTACCCGGCCAATATCGCCGCAGATATTGCGCCGGAGCGGCTGGCACGTTTTTTTACGGCCGAGCTGGACGGCAGCGCGTACCGCATCCACAAAGGCATCCGCGACATGCTGGTTTTTTCCGAGCATGACGTAATCAAAGATCCGCCCTTCTCCAAACTTGACCTCATCTGCTGCCGCAATCTGATGATTTATCTGGACCATGATTTGCAGAATAAACTGCTTGGCCTGTTCCACTACGCGCTGAATCCCGGCGGCAGGCTCTTCCTGGGCACTTCCGAAACCGTGGGCGAGTCAGTTAATCTGTTTGCCGCACGGGACGTGAAGGCACAACTGTATCAGCGTAAAGATGAATTTCAAAGTGTGCAACAGAGCATTATACCGGTCCGGTTACGCCCGTCAGTGATAGTGCCGGAGGCGTTAATACAGGCCCGCCGCAATGCGGCACCCCCGTTGAAACTGCCAGTACGCGAACCAGTCGTAGTTCAGCCCCGGGCTGCGGCAGTCAGGGCTATTGTGCAAAGTCCAGCACTGTTCGTCAAAAAGGGAGTTCCATTCAACACCGTCAATCTGACTATACCGGGCACTGCCGAGCTGCCTGAAGTGCCGCCGTATCTGGTAAAACCCGACGACGCCTCCGCTCCGGGGCCTGCCGCAACGCCGGAAGGTCAGGCGTCCGCACCGGATACCATCGCATTCAGCATATACAGCGCGGACGGCGGCTTCGACAGATTTACCACAGACGCCCGTATCACAGCACTCGAGCATGAGTTGCAGGCTAAAGATGAACTTCTCCAGATCTCCAACGAAGAGTTTAAATCCACGAACGAGGAGATGCAGTCGGTCAACGAAGAACTGCAATCCACCAATGAAGAGCTTGAGACCTCCAAGGAGGAGCTGCAGTCGGTCAACGAAGAACTCAACACGGTTAATGCCGAACTGCAGAACAACATAACTAATCTGTCGCGAGCCAATAATGACATGAACAACCTGATGGGCGGCACCGGCATCGGCTCGGTCTTTGTTGATCATCAACTGCGCCTCCTGCGCTTCACTCCCGCCGCGACCATGGTCATCAACCTGATCCCGGGCGATGTGGGGCGGCCTTTAGCCCACACCGTCCTTAACCTGACCAGCTACGACACCCTGGTGGCGGACGTGCAGCTCGTGCTGAAAACATTGATTCCCAAAGAGGTGGAAGTGCAGAACACGGAAGGCCGGTGGTATGCGATGCGCATCATTCCTTACCGCACGCTTGACAACGTGATCGAGGGCGCGGCTATTACTTTCTCCGACATCACGGAAATGGTAAAAGTACGGGATGAGTTGAAAAAAGCCAATAACCTGTTACGTCTGGCGGTGGTAGTGCGTGATGCCCACGACGCCATCACGGTGCAGGAACTGGACGGTCGTATCCTGGCCTGGAATCCCGGAGCGGTCAGAATGTATGGCTGGAGTGAGGCCGAAGCGCTGGCGATGAACGTCCGCGACCTGATACCGGCGGAACTGCGCGAACAGGCGTTGAACAGAATACATCAGCTTAGCCAGGCTGAAATTCTGGAGCCTTATCTTACCCGGCGGCTCAACAGAAACGGCACTGTCATTGAGGTCTCGATAATCTCCACCGCTTTGATGAATGAGGCCGGGCGGATGTATGCGATTGCGACAACTGAACGGGCAAAATAATTGAAAGTTGAAAGCGGGACAGGTGTTAAGAGTGAGGAGTTACGTGTTACGGGTTAGTCCTAGCACTTAGCACTTAGCACTTAGCACTCAGCACTTAGGAACTTTAGAACTTTAGAATTTCTTATCCGGGAGGTGCATTATGAACGGCAAGGATAACCAGGCAGGACAAACCGCCGACCTGCGCCAGCGGGCTGAAGAAATCATCCGCCAGCAGACCGTGCAGTCGCCGGCACCTGAAGCAATTTCGTCTGAAGAACTCCGCAAGATACTCCACGAACTGTGCGTGCATCAGCTCGAACTTGAGATGCAGAATGAGGAATTGCGCCAGTCCAAGGTGGCGCTGCATGCTTCGCAGAACCGCTATTTCGAGCTCTACGATCTGGCGCCGGTGGGCTATTGCACTATCAGCGAACAGGGAATGATTCTGGAGGGAAACCTCGCCGCCGCCGACATGCTGGGGATGGGCCGGAACTTGCTGGTCAGGCAGCCGTTCAGCCGGTTCATCCAGAAAGCTGATCAGGATATCTACTACCGTTACCGCCAGCAGCTATTGGAGAACGGTGAACCGCAGGCGTGCGAACTGCGGATGATAAAAAAAGACAGAACGGCATTCTGGGGGCATCTGGCGATTTCCAGCGCACAGGATGCTTATGGCAATCCCGAGCTCAGCATCGTGCTGAGCGACATCTCCGAACTCAAATTTAAGGAAGAGGCAGGCGAGTTGACGGCGCGTTTGATTGTACTGGTCAACTCCCAGAGCAGCAGTTTCCGCGAACGCATGGCGGAGCTGACCGCCGCCCTGCAAGGCTGGTCCGGCTGCGAAGCCGTCGGCATCCGGCTGCGCGACGGGAACGACTTTCCATATTTCGAGACTCACGGCTTTCCGCCTGAGTTTGTGAAAAAGGAAAACCATCTCTGCGCTTACGACAAGAACGGCGAACTCCTGCGCGACAGCGCGGGCAAGCCCGTGCTTGAATGCATGTGCGGCAACGTCCTGAGCGGAAGGTTCGATTCCGACAAACCGTTTTTCACCGCCCATGGCAGTTTCTGGACCAACAGCACCACAACATTGCTGGCAACCACCTCCGAAGCCGGCCGCCAGTCGCGCACCCGCAGCCGGTGCAATACCGAGGGTTATGAATCCGTGGCGCTGATCCCGCTGCGCGAAGGCCATCAGGTGTTCGGATTGCTGCAATTCAATGACCGCCGCCGGAATTGTTTCTCTCCGGGGCTGATTGAACATTTTGAAAAAATGGCCGACAGCCTGGCCATTGCCCTGGCACAGCGCCAGTCCGAAGAAGCGCTGCGCGTCGAACAGGAAAATCTGCAAGCTATTTTTGCCGCCGCGCCGGTGGGCATGCTTTTGCTGGATGAAGAAAACATGATCGTGAATTCGAATGCCGTGATCGCGCGGCTGGTGCGCAGAGACCAGAACAGGATTATCCGGCAGCGCGGCGGCAGCGGGCTGGGTTGCGTACACAGCTTTGAAGATGAACGGGGCTGCGGCTTTTCCCCGTCCTGCGGGGAGTGCCCGCTGCACAAAGGTATTTCGCAGGTACTGCAATCGGGGAAATCCGTTCACGGGGCGGAAATGGAATATGCAGTCTTGATTGACGGCCAGGAACACCATATCTGGCTGAGCGTCAGTGCCGAACCGGTATTGCTCAATGGCCGCAAACATGTTGTTGTCGCTATTGATGACATCACCGCACGCAAGCAAACCGATGTGGAATTGATCAAAGCCAAAGAGAAAGCCGAAGAGAGCGACCGACTGAAATCGGCTTTCCTGGCCAATATGAGTCATGAGATCAGAACGCCCATGAACGGCATTCTGGGCTTTACCGAACTGCTGAAAGAACCGCAATTAACCGATAAGGAACAGTGGCAGTATATCAGCATGATTGAGAAAAGCGGTGCCCGGATGCTGAATATCATCAACGACATCATCAATATCTCTAAAGTTGAAGCCGGACTGATGGACGTTGCTATTGGATCAATAAATATAAACGAGCAGATCGAATATATTTATAACTTCTTCAAGCCGGAGGTGGAGCAGAAGGGCATGCAGCTTTCCTTTAAAAACACCCTGCCGGCCAAAGCCGCCGTCATCCAGACAGACAGTGAGAAAGTCTATGCCATTCTGACCAACCTGGTTAAGAATGCCATTAAGTTTACTCCGTCCGGCTCGATTGAATTCGGCTATGAGAAAAAAGGTGAATTCCTTGAGTTCTTTGTCAAAGACACCGGGATCGGGATTCCCCGGGACAAACAGGCCGCTGTCTTTGATCGTTTTGTCCAGCTCCACATTGGCGATAGAAGGGCTTTTCAGGGCGCTGGGCTGGGATTAGCCATTACCAAAGCCTATGTGGAAATGCTGGGCGGCAGAATATGGGAGGAAAGCGAAGAAGGAAAAGGCACAGTATTTTACTTCACCATTCCATATAATGCTGTAACAGCAGAAAAAAGCGTTATTGAAAACGCTGTCCCGGCAGAGATTACGGCAGACAAGAAAGAAAGTCCAGTCAGAAAACTGAAAATATTAATAGTTGAAGACGATGAGAAATCAGAGATTCTGATTACAATAATCGTCAAAGACTTTAATAAAGAAATTTTAAAAGCACGAACCGGAGCAGCCGCGGTTGATTTCTGCCGCAATAACTCTGATATCGACTTGGTCCTGATGGATATTGAGATGCCTGAGCTGGACGGCTATGAAGCAGCCAGACAGATTCGGCAGTTCAATAAAGATGTGGTCATTATCGCGCAAACCGCCTATGCGTTTTGTGGAGATCGAGAAAAGGCAATAGCGGCAGGGTGCAATGATTATATTGCCAAACCTTACAATAAAACCTCATTGACCGCATTACTGAAGAAGTATTTT
>CAIPAT010000126.1 GCA_903863035.1 uncultured Lentisphaeria bacterium | reverse complement strand
GCCAAAGACTCAATATCCAATAGCCCGTCCCGCAAAGCGGGATCCCGCACGGCGGGAGAATATCCAATATCCAACATAACAGCCAAAGACTCAATATCCAATAGCCCGTCCCGCACAGCGGGAGAATATCCAATATCCAGCATAACAGCCAAAGACTCAATATCCAATAGCCCGTCCCGCAAAGCGGGATCCCGCACGGCGGGAGAATATCCAATATCCAACATAACAGCCCAAGACTCAATATCCAACATAACAGCCAAAAGACTCAATATCCAATATTCCGTCCAGTAAAGCGGGACAATAACCAACAATTCAGGAAGACTTGCTTTTTAAGATTTCGAGAGTAATTTTATCATATACTCTGCACGGTTGAAAATTTAACAATAGACGAGTATGATTGTGGATTGGATTTTTTCGATCCGACTGATTGGCGATACCCGCATCGCCGGAAGGAGGAACGGAAAAAGACGGACGCAAGACACTCGCCGCAACTGCGGGATTGCGATCTTTCGAGTTTGGATTCGCACTATTCGAGGCATTCGATACCCCGGTATCGGCAGCCCCTCAGAATACGAACCAATTCTCAAAATCTTCGCAATCTATGTTAAATGTTCAGCCCTGCAGAGTATAATAAACCAAACGGAGGAAATGAAAATGGCCAGACATGCGCTCTTAATTCTTGTAGGAAACCGCAAAGCAGCCGCTGTTGACGTCCAAAAGACCCTTACCGCCTGGGGCTGCCTTATCAAAATCCGTCTGGGCATCCATGACGGCGTCCTGACGGACTGCTCCGAAAAAGGCCTGATTTTCTGCGAACTGGTCGGCGACGATGACAAACGCAACGAACTGACCCGGAAATTGAACCTGATCAAAGGCGTCTGCGCCAGGCAAATCACCCTGGACCTGGAAGCTCAAGACGAGGAATAATCAGGTTTCTATGAAGGTTTTTCTCCTCCTGTCCGTTCATCCATGGTGACAACTTGTCCCCAGGCGGACAGCAAAGCTTATTTCGGCAGCGGCAGCCATTTCAGGACGTCCTGGATATATTGATCCCAGAAGCCCCAGTTATGGTCGCCCGGCGCTTCCTGGTAATGCAGTTTCAGCTTTAACTTCTTCAGGTGGTCCCGGAATTTGATGTTATCCTGATAGAGAAAATCTTCCGTTCCGCAGCATTGGAAAATTGCAGGGCGATGCTGTTTGCCTTTGGCTAGTTTGGAGGCCAGATGGAACAGATCGTTTTCGGAGCCCTTGACTTTGGTTGCAGGGCCGAATATCCGCTGCATTTCCATGGAAAACTCCGAGCCTCTGTTATCCAATTCCATAAAACCGCTAATATCTGTTACAGAGGACAGCCCGGCAACGGCGGCAAATTTTTCCGGGCAGCGCAATCCCATTTTGAGCGCACCGTAGCCGCCCATGGACAGCCCGGCCGCGAACGTATCCTCCCGGCATCCGCTGACGGGGAAGAATCCTTTGACGACGGCCGGCAGTTCTTCGCTGATAAACGTCCAGTATTTCGCTCCGGCGGCCATGTCTGTATAAAACCCGCGATGGGTGTTCGGCATAACCACGATCAGGTTCATATTGGCGACATAACGTTCAATCGAAGTGCGGCGCGCCCAGATGGAGTGGTCATCACTCAGGCCGTGGAGCAGATACAAAACAGGGTATGTTTTCCTGCCGCCTTTGCTGTCCATGCCGATCTGGGTTGAACTTTGCTGGGGGACGATCACATTCATGGAGCATGCCATGCCCAGAATGTCGGAATGGAAGTTGCAGTTAAAAAAAGCCATTTTACAGGTTCTCGCAGATTTTTCCGATGTTGATTCTTATTTGTTTTAATACAGGAATAGTCGGGTGCTGATGGTGGCATTCGACATTGCACGGTCCGGTGTAACCGCACTTGATCAGCGCCAGCAGCACGCCGCGAATATTGATAATTCCCTCGCCCGGCGGCATGTGGTCTTCCCATTTGCCCATATTGTCCGAGACATGGATATTCCCGACGATACCGCGGCAGTTGGCGGCGACCTGAATCAGGTCCTCTTTCAGGTTGGAGTGATTGATGTCCACAGTCACCCGCATGTTCGGAGACTCGAAGGACCGCACGAAATTGGCGATCTCCTCACTGTCCGGATAGCGCTCATTGACTTGCGGCTTATAGGGCGCGGTCTCAAGCGACAAAACAAAACCCAGTTCCTTAGCTTTTTCATGCAGCTGCTCAATGCTCTTACGGAATTGCCGTCCGGGCCTCGGGTCCATCAGGCGGTCAAGGTAATGAATGACATAAGGGCATGGAGCATAAACTGCGGTATCATCCATCCGCCGGAGTTCCTCCTCGACGGCTTTCAGGCGGAGCGAATTATCCGACGACAAGGCGTTTCTTGGCAGATCCCCGTGCACTGCCCATATTTTAACGCCGGTGCTTTCGATTTCCTCGATCCGCGGGCTGATATTCGTATGTTTCCTTCCGAGCTCAACATAATCGAACCCGGCGGATTTTATTTTCTGCAGAAAAGCCAGCAGATAGGTGGGATTGCCTTCACTGGGAAAAATTGAAGTGCTGATGCTGAGTAACATTACTTAGTTCCTTCCGGAATCGTTAAAGATGCTGACCACAGTCCACATAAAGTATCTGCCCGGTAATAGATTCATTTTCCGTCAGGAATATACATGCCTGAGTAAGATCGCGCAAGTCAACCGGTCTGGCCAGCGGTACATTCTTCAAAGTCTGCTCCATCCTGGAATGTTCCATCCCGACGGGAGGCAGTACCGGCCCCGGCGCAATCGCATTGACCCGCACCAGTGGCGCCATCTGCAGCGCCGCACTTAAAGTTGCATCCCGCAAGGCTTTTCTGGAAAGCGAATAACTGCCGCTGCGGCGGGATACGCTGGCGACATCCTGATCAAGAAAATTGATGATACAGCCGGAATCTCCGTTCAATTGTTCCTGGAACTTTTTCATAAGCATCAGCGGAGCGAAAAAATTTACCTCAAAATGCGCTCTTATCCCGTCCGCATTTTCCGTCGTCAACGGTTCCGGCTCAAAGATTGAAGCATTATTGATGAGGATATCGATGCGTCCGGTCTGCCCGGTCAATGCAGAAACATCGTCAGGGCGGGCCAAATCACAGCAGACTATCCGGTGTTTTCCGCCACCGCCAAGTTCACCCGGCAGTTTCCCGGCGGCGGCCGCAGATTTATTGCAGTGAATTATGACATTCGCGCCAGCCTCCGCAAAAGCTTCGCACAGTGCCCGTCCTATGCGTAAAGCGCCTCCGGTGACCAAAACATTTTTATTTTTTATATCCATAATTCAGTTTCCTGGTTCCTGTCTTTTTATGATAGCATTGATTTTAATAATAGGCAAATAAACGCTGGTTTATTCCGGATAATTCATTTTTATTAAAATTTGTTAAATCGGCAATGTAAAAAATCGGGAATTAGTGTATTGTCTAAGGACTTTATTACAACAATGAACCATTGATGGCGGACATCTGCAAGTACTTGGGGAATATTATGGTAAAACTTGATTTCGCAAAAGGTGACGGTCTGGTTCCGGCGATTGCGCAGGACTGGGAAACAGGAGAAATCCTGATGCTCGCATACATTAACGAAGAAGCGTGGAATGAAACGCTCAAAACCGGTAACGCCACTTACTGGACCCGCTCCAGAAAAAAATTGTGGAGAAAGGGCGAAGAATCCGGTAATGTTCAGAGAGTCAAGGAAATATTCGTTGACTGTGACGAGGACACTGTGATTTTCAAGGTCGAACAGATTGGCGGCGCGGCCTGTCACGAAGGATTCCGCACCTGCTTTTTCAGGAAAGTTGATGGTAATGTGTTAAAAGTTATCGGCGAGCGGATTTTCAACCCTGATGAAGTATATAATAAATAACGGCAGCGACTAACTATGTGCGAAACCAACCATCTGAAATTCTGCGAGTCATTCGAACAGGCATTCCCCGTACTGCCGGTCAAATACAATGTAAGCTGGCATGAAGTAACTTCTCTGGGCGTTGGCGGTGAAATTCCGGTTATGGCTGAACCTCCGGACGATATGTCGCTGATCCAGCTGGTCCGCTACTGCCGCAAACAATCCATCCCGATGTTCATGCTCGGCGGCGGCACTAACACTGTCGGCATGGATAAACCTTACAACGGTCTGGTGATAAGACTCTGCCAGAATGATTTTATCCGAGTTATAAACGGCCGCAGACACGTTACCGCCGGAGCCGGAGTCAGACTGTCCGATCTGGCTAACATCTGCGCCAGGAAGGGATTCGGCGGCATTTCCAGTCTGGTGGGGATCCCCGGCACGTTAGGCGGCGCCTTGCGCATGAATGCCGGCGCCCACGGCGCGGCAATCGGCGATTTTGTTACCGAACTCTGCGGCTTTGATGCCGACGGCAACCCGTGGTCAGCCAATGGCTGTGACATTAAATGGGGTTACCGGACTTCTTCAATTCCGGACGGCATTATCATTACCGTGGCTATTCTTGAATTTCCGCAAGTGGACAGGGAAACTGAACTGCGGAAAATCAGCGATGAACTTAAATTGCGCCGCGCCATTGAGCCCAGAGGCCGTTCCGCCGGTTGTGTCTTCAAAAATGCTTCCAATAGCGATACCGCCGGACAGCTGATTGATACGTCCGGCTGCAAAGGCATGTCTTGCGGTAAAATTGTCGTCAGTGACATCCATGCCAATTACTTTATGAATACTGATCATGGTTTCGAGCATGATTTTGTTGATCTGGTCTGCAAAGTCCGCCGGATAGTCGCGGAAAAAACGGGATTTTATTTGAATCCGGAGGTTTGTTTTATGGATACGGAAAGTATGAAAAAGGTCGAAGAATCTGCTATCCCGCTCAAAGTCGCGGTGCTCAAAGGCGGTACCAGCAGTGAACGTTCAGTATCGCTGGAGTCCGGCGGCAGCGTTGCCAAAGCCCTGCGCAATGCCGGTTATTTCGTGGATGAAATTGACGTGCAGGACACCGGCATTACCGCAGAAATGAGGAATGCTGACGTTGTATTTCCAGTCCTGCACGGCGGGTTTGGTGAAAACGGCGAAATCCAAAAGTCGCTGGAGGATGCCGGATTGCGCTTTGTCGGCAGCGGCAGTAAGGCCAGCGCCATCATCATTGACAAAATCCAAAGCAAGCAGCTCATGGAAAAGCACGGGCTCCCGACCGCCCCATGGGCAGTCGTCACCAAAGAGAACCGCGCGTTTCCGTCAAATCTCAGTCTGCCGGTAGTGATAAAGGCTCCGCGCGAAGGCTCGACCGTCGGTATTGCCATTGCTGAAACGGTCGAGGAATGGGAAGCCGGACTGGATAAATGTTTTGCCTATGACAGCGAACTGCTGGTTGAGAAATTCATCAACGGCATGGAAACCACGGTCGGAATTCTGAACGGGGAGCCGCTGCCGGTCATTGAAATACAAGTTCCCGGAAAAATCTATGACTTTGATGCCAAATACACCCATAATCAAGGAGAAACCCGCTATTTATGTCCGCCGGAGAACATCTCCAGAGAGCTCCAGAAAAAAGCTCAGGAGATCGCGGTGAAGTTCTATCAGGCTTCAGGAGCCAGAGACATTCTGCGCGTAGATATTTTCATCACCAAAGCCGGTGAAATGTATGTATTGGAAGGCAACAGTCTGCCGGGGTTCACCTCCAGCAGTCTGGTTCCAAAAGCCGCCGGAAAAGTCGGCATGTCTTTCGAGAAACTCTGTACTTATCTGCTCCAATGCGCGATGAAGCGGCCAGCAAGTTGAGCAAATTTCTTTAAAATAGTTATAAGTTAAAACATATGGTATTAAAATATTTCACTAGTTCATTTGCGGTGACGGCAGCCGGATTAATTGCCGGCGGCATGATCGGCGGCTGGAGCGCCGTGTTCACTACCGCCATTCTTGCCATACTTGAGACCAGCTTATCCTTTGACAATGCGGTGGTAAATGCCACAGTGCTGAAGGATATGGACATTAAATGGCGCAAACGTTTTATCACCTGGGGTATGCTGATTGCGGTATTCGGCATGCGGATGGTGTTCCCGCTGGTAATCGTCGCCGTAATTGCCGGAGTCGGCATCATTGACGCCTTCCGGCTGGCAGTATTCAACCCGGTCAAATACGCGGAAGCGCTTACTTCGGCACATGTCTCTGTTGCCGCTTTTGGCGGCGCATTTCTGATGATGGTATTTTTGCGGTACTTCATTGACAGGAAAAAAACAATCCATTGGATCGGCGCTCTGGAAATCCCTTTGACTAAACTGGGCAAGATCGAGGCGATTCAAATGGCCATTGTCCTGATCATCATGTATTTTGTCAGCAGGCAGATTAAGGGGGCGGAACAGGTCGCCTTCTGGGTTAGCGGCGCGATGGGACTGGTTACTTATGTCATTGCTGACGGTATCGGCGCCGTCATCGGCGCCGGCGAAACTCAACATAATGCGACCGTGGCCGTGGCTAAATCCGGCTTAGCCAGTTTCATGTATCTCGAAATCCTTGACGCCAGCTTCTCTTTTGACGGCGTCATCGGCGCGTTCGCACTGACCGATAACTTCTTCATTATTGCAATCGGCCTGGGTATCGGCGCAATGTTTGTGCGCAGTCTGACGATTATGATGGTTGAACGCGGTACGCTTGCACAGTTCAAATACCTTGAACACTCCGCTTTCTGGGCGATCGGCGCTCTGGCCGTGATTATGTTTCTGGGCGCATTTATGCATATCCCTGAAGTTGCGACCGGAACCCTGTCCGCAGTATTTATTGCCGCAGGCATCATTCACTCGGTGATTGAGAAAAAGAAGCCTGCGACATCCGCTTAAATTAATTACTTGCCGCTGATCGCCGCTTTGACCGCTGCAAGTGTAGGCTCAATTACATGCGGGCTGTTGGCATAGGTCCCTGTAATCCCCATATCGCGCAGGGTGTCTTTATGATAGCCGACCACGGCGTCAGGGTCTTTCAGGATATTGCCGGTCAGAATACCGACAACTCTGGCGTCCTTAGATATTATGCCCATGTCCACCAGCTTTTTAGCGCCGGCGACAGAACAGCACGAGGCGGGTTCGGCGCCAATTCCAGCGGCATCGACCATCGCTTTGGCATCCATGATCTCCTGCTCGGTGACATCTTCCACCACGCCGTTGCACCATTCCAGGCCGCGCATGGCTTTTTCCCAGGAAACCGGATTGCCGATCTTGATGGCGGTGGCAATGGTATCGGGATTCTTCAACGGCACATACCCGGTCTTGTTCTTCCACATTCTGGCCAGCGGATTTGAACCTTCAGCCTGAATCACGGCAATGCGCGGAATCTTATTGATGATGCCGAGCTCGTAAAGCTCCTGCAGGCCTTTGCTCAAGGCGCTGTTATTGCCGAGGTTGCCGCCGGGTATGACAAACCAGTCCGGCACTTCCCAGTCGAGCTGCTGAAGGATTTCATAACCGATGGCTTTCTGACCTTCGATACGAAACGGATTGATGGAGTTTAACAGATAGATATTGAGCTTGGCGCAAACTTCCTGCACCAGCTCCATGGCATCATCAAAATTGCCCTTGATCTGAAGCGTGATACCGCCGAAAGCCAGCGCCTGTGCCAGCTTGCCGTAGGCAATTTTGCCTTCCGGAATGAAAATAATTGACTTTATGCCGGCAATGGCGGCATACGATGCCATGCTGGCACTGGTATTGCCGGTGCTGGCGCACGCCACAGAGGTCGCATCGTAAATTCTGGCGGCAGTAGCGCCGCAAGTCATGCCGCGGTCTTTGAAACTGCCGGTGGGGTTTTCACCCTCATGCTTCAACAGAAAGTTTTTGATTCCGGCATATTCGGCGGCTTTGCCGGCCGGGTAAAGCCGGGTATTGCCTTCCTGGCGGGTTACGATAAGCTCTTCGGCAACGTCCAGAATCAGCTCCTTATAGCGCCAGACCCCGGAAGACAGCGGACCGCGCTTCATGCCCCAGCGATCTTCCCACAACCGCTTAAGTTTTTTGCCGTCGATTTTCGAGAGGTCGCGCTTTACGTCGAGTATGCCGCCGCATTCACAGTTATATCTGATTTGCTCCAGATCATACTGTTTACCGCAATGCACACATTCCAGCCAGGTGTTGACAATGCCTTTCATAAAATATTCATCTTTATATAAGGTTTTATGTTAAAAAGTCTTTTGAATCCGTAAATATACTGCCATAGAACAATTTTTAAAAGTTGATAAATTAAACTTATTTCAGTATAATAAACCCCGTCCGGTACATTTGGTTACCATGCCCGCACATTCCGGACATGCCTTGAGCATAAAATCTTGCCGGGCCGGGTAAAAAACTGATCCATCAAAAATAGCAGGCTGGATGATAAAATTAATTATCTATATTTCAGGGATGGGAAAATTAGATTTAATCGCTATCTTTTAAAGAAGTAAGTTCAGACATCTAAAAGAAACAACATAAACAATGGAGTATGATTTTTATGAGACGACTTAGTTTATTCATTGCATCGCTGGTGACAGCTGCTGTTCTTGCCGGCTGTTGTTCATGGTTTACCCCGGGGAAAATGGCCGAATCTTTTACGGTTCACCAGGTTTACGGCGATCACATGGTGCTCCAGCGCGAGCGCCCGATTAAGATCAGCGGTAATTGTCCTGACGGAGAGTCGGTTAAGGTGACGGTCGGCTCAAATTCTGTCTGCGCCGTTGCTGATGCAAAAGGCGAATGGACGGCAATGCTGCCAGCCATGGCTGCTGGCGGCCCTTATGCGGTGACGGTAGAAGGAAAGACCGGAAAGAACAAGGTGACGTTTTCCGACGTACTCATCGGCGAAGTCTGGATCTGCTCCGGCCAGTCGAATATGGAGTTCAGCCTTAAAAACTGCAACAATTCCCAAAATGAAATTGCCAACGCTTCGCACCCTGAAATCCGTCTCTTCAATACGACAGCCAGGCGTTCGGTATCTCCTGTCGGTCCCAGGCATGAGATTGCCGGACCGGGCTGGGAAGTATGCACCCCCGCAAGTGCGGCCGGCTTCAGCGGTGTCGGTTATTTTTTCGGACGTCAACTGAATCAGGATCTGAAGGTGCCGGTCGGCCTGGTGAACAGCTCCTGGGGCGGTACGCCGATCGAAAGCTGGATCAGTCTTGAAGGATATCGGAACGCCAATCGCGCCAAGGAACTAGACGCCATTTCGACCGCGGACAGGAAAAACACGGACGCAGAAGCGAAAATCCAAAATATCAAAGTGGAGTATGATAAGAAGTTCAAAGAGTGGGAAGCTGTTTTCTTCGGAAAATACAAGGCGGAAACCGCGAAGGCGGCCAATTGGAAAGACGTATCAATCGATCTGTCCGGCTGGGAGAAACTCGATCTGCCTGGAACTGTAGACAATCCTGGATTTGACGGCGTTATCTGGGTCCGCCGTACATTCAATGTTCCTGCCGACTGGGCAAACAAAAATCTTACATTGACGATTGGTTCCATAGATGACTGTGATCAGACTTTCTTCAACGGTGAACTTATCGGCAGCACCGGAAGCGATGTTCCGCTGTACTGGAGTGTTCAGCGGGTCTACACTATTCCGGGCAAGCTGGTCAAAGCCGGAGCGAACACCATTGCCATTCGCGTGATTGACTATGCCTTTACCGGCGGGGTCAACGGCCAGATAACCCTGGCGCCTGCCGACGACAAAACGAAAAAGATCGATCTGGCCGGACCGTGGTACAGGCGTATTGAGTTCGCTATCGATGCCAAGTCGATTCCGGAGCGTCCGAATGTTTCACCGGCAATTCACGGTGACGTTAAAAGTCCAAACTTCCCGGCGACACTCTATAATTCAATGGTCGCGCCGTGGACGGTCTATCCGATGCGCGGCATCATCTGGTATCAGGGGGAGTCCAATGCCGGAAATGCTCAAGATTACATGGTTTTGCACCAGCTCCTTATCAAGAACTGGCGCACGCTTTGGAACGATCCGGAATTCGGATTTTTCTTCGTCCAGCTTGCCGGATTTGAAAAACACTCACCAAAAAGCCGGCTTCCGGATGATTTCTGGAAAGGGCGTGAGCCGCAGGACCCGGCATGGGCAAAGCTTCGTGAAGTACAGACCGCAACCTTGAATGTACCCAATACCGGCATGGCGGTGACCATCGACATTGGCGATCATTCCGATATTCACCCGACCAACAAACAGGATGTCGGTCTCCGTCTGGCTAAAGAAGCAGAACGCGTGATGTACGGCATGAATATCGTCAGCTCCGGCCCGATGTTCGAAAAAATGCAGGTTGAAAACGGAAAAATCCGTATTTACTATAAAAATATCGGATCAGGCCTTGTTGCCAAAGGCGGGGCTCTCGGTCAGTTTGCGATTGCCGGGGCGGATGGAAAGTTCGTCTGGGCCAAGGCGGCAATCGACGGCGGCACGGTGGTTGTGGAGTCGGAGCAGATCAAATCGCCGGCTCATGTGCGTTATGCCTGGGATACCTATCCGGTTGAGGCAAATTTATACAACAAAGAGGGATTTCCTGCCTGTCCATTCCGCACTGATGAGCCAAACTATCTCCTGAAAAAATAATTAGCAGTTAATAACCATGACACGGAGGCAATCCTCCGTGTCATTTTTTGTTTGCAAAGCGGACAATTCAATCAGTTCAAAAATGTTTCACTTCCTCCATGGCAATGGCTGCCCATTCCCACAGTCGCCGCGGCTGTCCGCGCATTGTACTGAGATCCTTGGCGATAATTTCCACATGACAGCCGCGAGTCTGATCCAGGATTGTCCTGATGGCACGCCTGGCCGCTTCCGGATTCCAGCGGTCTTCGGCAAAAATAGCCGGAGAAGGTTTGACCGATAAAACATAGTCCGTTCCAATCTGCGCGACAGCCTTATCCAGTTTGCACCATGGACTGCAGGAAATCTTCCGCAGATTCGGAATTGTTTTAAGAATGGCTATTTTATTATGCAGCGGCTCGCAGCAGCCGTACATCGTCAGTCCGAATTTTTTCAGCCAGCGTTTTTCATATTGCAGCGCAAACTCTTCGTGCATTTCCGGGCTGACTTCAGAAAAAATCTGAGCAGCGGCACAGCCCCATTGATCACATGGCCGGACGTGCACCGGATTGAAGTCTTTCTGCGGCAGTTCATCGGTATATGCAAGTCCGCCGGATCCTGTGTTATAGTTTCCATTGCCGAAACTCAGCAATCCAAGATTCTCCCACTGTTCCAGCCGTGCGATATATGCATTTACCAGCCGGTCCATCGCCATATGCACCAGCTCCGGCCGCAGCACTAAATCCAGCAGTACCTCCTGAGCGCCCCACCATTGGACCAGCACGTCCCACGGCGCGAACCAGGCAGTATTTATCCAGCCGGTTTTCACGTCCAGAATATCACCAAAGATATCGTGCACGGCATTATGTCGTTTCATCGTTTCATCGCGGTCATACCTGATTACCGGATCTTTAATTTTTGCGATATCAGCCTCATCTTTGATCTGCGGGATGTAACCGTGCGATTTGATGTCTCCTGCCGCCTGGTCAATTACTGCTTCCTCGGTCTTGACGCCGAACCCTGAATCATGGATTACCGGATTGATGATATAGCTGTTTTCCCAGACCGAGTCTACAGGAAAATGCTTATGAACATAAATCGCCCCGAGCAATGACAGTTCAATTCCGCGACAGAATTCGTCTTCGCATTGTGTTGTCAATTCATCGTTGATGTTCATCTCGTTCCAGCAAACCTGACTGATTGCCACCATAGGACGCGTTGAACGAAGACCGTTCAGATCCCGCCACAATCCGGCTTTTTCCTTATGCACCGGCAGTGACGCGATGGCGGCCTGCTTTTCCGCCAGTCGGCGAAGAACAGCTCTGTCTTTCGTTGAAATTTTCATAAATATAAAATCCTTTTTTATTTAGACCAGCGAGCGACTTTCGCAACCGCCATATCCGCAGTTTCCGGAGAATCCGCAAACACATGCAGGACAATCCCTTCCGGGCGGAGTCCTTCAATCACATAATCCAGTTCGTGCGGATGGACATAGATAAAGACGCCTTTGCCGGCATCCTGAATTCGCCTCAACATCGGAATCCATGCCGGCAATGCCGCCGCCCCCGCCCCGGCCGTCCATTGTATTGCGCGGAGATTTTTAATTTCCAGCAGCGCATCCAGATGCCGCGTGGCATTCGCGCCGTCCAGATGGTAAACCGGATATTCCAGCCAGTCACAGTATGACTTTAAATCTTCCAGAAACAGTTCCCGGAACGTCTGTTCGGAAACCATGCAGGAAAAATCGTTCTGCAGCGGATAACTCGTGCCGGGCGCCCATGTTTGCAGCCAGCAGCAGGAACCGTTGCCTTCCGGAAACTCTTTATAGAGCGCGGAATAGCAGGTTTTCCATATTTCAAAAAATTCTTTCAGAAGACGTTTTATCTGTTCAGGATTATCCATGATTTCCATACACAGCGCTTCCGGTCCGATTACATTCGATATCAGATCCGCGCCGGTTCCCAGATCACAAATGCCTGCAATGAATTTGCCGGCGGCGAGACGGCTGATGAATTTATTGATTTCCAGAGTCTTTGCCCATAATCCGTCCGCCTCTAATTGCGGGTGATAATTCTCCAGCGACAGCATGGAATGCGCCTGCCATGATGTGCTTTTATTCACGTCGTAAAAAATCCTGCTGCCGGTAAAGGCGGTAAGAACGCCCGGCCCGAGATTCGGATACCACATCGGATAAGCGTCTCCGGCAAAGTAAAGGTTGTCGAAAAGCTGTTCCATTTTTCCGGCAACAGTTTCGATGCTGTTTTGCGCTTCCTCGTCCAGGATTCTGCACCAGCCCGGCGGAAATGATTTTCCTTTCGGAGCCATCGCCAGGACTACCGCGCGGTCTACAATTTCCTGTTCCCAGAACGCGGTAAACCGCGCCTGTGATTTATTCCAGTCAGCTTTATATTTAAGATTCATGGTTTCTCCTGAAATTTCCGGCAATTAACGCAGTCCCAGTAAACGGTTAACCAGAAATTGTTTATATCCTTCCAGATCTTTCCAATCAATCGCCACATTGATCTCCTGTCCGCGCTCATCATTGAGCAGGAATCCCTGATCGTCAACCCGCAGTCGCATCTGCCGCATTTGCAAAAACTCCGTGGTACGCGCCAGATGGACTGCCACCGTATCAAACAGAATCGAGCTATGGTCAGGAGCCGGGCCGAAGCCGCCCGCATCAGACCATACATTGTAGTTTTCCAGCAAATCTTTTACCAGCGGGTCCGCCGATTTTACCAGCCGGCCATACAGCTCTCCGTTAAGCCGGACAACTCCGCAGGTGTCCAGCGGCGTGATCGTCATGCTGCGCCAGCGGGCATTAAATACCTTCTGCGCCGCCGGAATATCCTGGACTACGTTATATTCGGCGATCCTGCCCGGTTTGCCGTCAAGTTGTTTTTCAATGCTGCCGATCATAGCGACAAGGTTGATTTTACCGGTCAGATGCGGTGCCCGTTCAGTGATGGCGCCGAGATTGGTCATCGGCCCGATTGCGACAATCGTGACCGGGCCGTCGGCCTGCTCCACGGCTCTAATAACGGCGGAAACTCCATCTTCATAAACCGTTCCGGGATAATTTTTCAGGACATATTCTTTAACCCAGTTCAGCTGCCGCTCATCCCTGGGAACCGGGGTCCCGGGAATGCCTACAGCGACTGGAATATCATGCCGTCCGGCGCGCTCCAGCAGTTTGGCGCATATTTTCGCCCGGTAAACCGTATTATGCGCGGCAGTGGCTACCATGATAGTATCAAGTTCAGGACTGCGCAGCAGCATCGCCAGCGCCCAGGTGTCATCAATATCGCACCCGATATCCGTATCAAGAATTACAGGTATTCTTTTTGTCATTTCCATTTTCCTTTATTTGAATGCGGTATTTAAAACCGTTATAGTATATTATAATGATATTATGAGAATATGTATATAGACAATATCACTATTATATAGGACGTTTCGATTTTTATGCAGATAAAAAATTCAGGCGTGGCAAAATTTATAGCCGCCGGGCGGTTTTCCGGCTCGGCGAACGTTGCCATGCATCAACACGAATGCATCGAGCTGGTGCTGGTGGTACAAGGCGAATGCGGCATAGCCACGAACGGCGAACGGCTGGAAGGCGGAGCTGACACTCTGTTCATGCTGCCGCCGGACACCCGGCACAATCAGATTAATAAGGGTCATGTCATAACCGATTTTGTTCTTTTTAAATCACCGGATAAGTTTTTTACAGCCCAAGCGCGCATATTATCTGTCGCAGGCGACCGCTGGATAAGCCGCTGGATATCTGACATTCTTGACTTGCATAAATCGTCGGATAATATCGCGGTTCAGGCCGACAGTCTCCTGGCCGCGCTGATAGACCGGCTGAAGCATATTGAAAATAATTCGGTCTCTCAGCTGAAGATGCACCCGGTGCTGATAAGTGCAGTAAGGCTGATTGAATCAGATATCGCTAAAGCAAGAACAGTTCAGCACCTTGCCTCTTCATGTAATATCAGCCAGAGCCATCTTAATGCACTGTTCCGGCACCATTTCGGCTGCGGCCCGCTGAAATACCTTCAAAATCTTAGAATGAGTTATGCCAGAAAACTGCTGGCCGAACCTTATCTTTCAATAAAAGAAATCGGGCTCATGTGCGGCTATGAGGAGGTTAATTATTTCTGCCGTATTTTCAAAAAGCACAACCGGATAAGCCCGGGCAGTTTACGTATGCGGAATTACAAGAAATAATGCCCTTCGTTCAAGACATGATTGCATTTGAATCCAGCCGGGTTATTTTACGCGAATGCTTTCTCAAAGCAATAATTCCAGGAATGTTTTATGAAAACGACACAATACAAACTGAATGCAATGGTGCTGGCCGCCGGTCTGGGCACCAGGCTCCGTCCGCTGACTGATATCATACCGAAACCGCTGATTCCTGTCTGTAACCGGCCGATGCTGGAAATCGTCATGTCGAATCTGCTGGATGCCGGGATTGCCGGCTTCGCGGTAAATACCCATTATCTGCCGGAAATGGTCAATGACTTTATCAATCGCTCACGCTTTAAAGAGGTGACGGAAATATTTTACGAACCGGAAATCCTGGGTACCGGAGGCGGTCCGGTCAACGCCCGGAAAATGCTTTCTAAAAATGAATTTTTCATTATCCATAATTCCGATATCCTGACGGACATGAACCTTGCCGCGCTGATCGCTCATCATTTCAAATCCGGCCGGAAAATCACCATGGCGCTGGTGGACGGTCCGGAGAACCGCGTCCGCGTTACGCCGGACGGCGGCATTCACGACATTTTATCCTCGCTGGGCAGAAATCCGGAAGGCAGCCGGCTGATGACCTATTCCGGCGTGATGGTGTTGTCCCGCGACATCTTCAAATACCTGCCGTCAACCGCCGTCAACTGCTCGATCATTCGAGGGATTCTGGAAATGATGAAAGCCGAACCGGATGCCGTCGGCGCCTATATTGAGAAAGGCATTTACTGGAACGATCTCGGCACTCTGGAACAGTATTTTGCCGCGCATAAAGATATTCTGGAATTTAACCGGGTTCGGCTGCCTTGTTTTCAGCCGCTCCATCGCCAGTGCATCGATAAAGAGGCTGAAGTTTCTCCGTCGGCGGAATTGTCCGGCTTCTGCGCGACTGGCCGCAAATCACGTATTCATGACCACGCGATGGTTATGAACTGCATCCTGTTCGACGGCGCGGAAGTTCAGGCCGGTGATTTCCGCTGCAATGAGATCATCACGCCGCAAATGAGTATTCACCGCAATATTCATGAACTCAAACGACTGCAAATTCTGACCGGAGAGGATTTCAACCGCATCCGGCTGACTTCGCTGCGGGAACAGGGTTCCCTGCGCGGCTTTTACCGTATTACCAGTCACCATAAAGCACGGGTTTTGATGCTTTCCGACGGCATGGATCAGGATTTCGACCGCTTTATCTATATCGGAAAGTTTCTCAGCCGATTCAATTTCCCGACGCCGGAAATCTACGCTTTTGAGCCGGAGGAATTTTCGGTGCTGATGGAAGACCTGGGCAATGAAACTGTTTTCCGCCGGTTGCAGCATTTAAAAGAGCCGCAGGATATTGATAAACTATATGAAGAGATCATTGACACCCTGCTGGATTTCCAGCTGCGCGGCACCGCGCTGTTTAAACGCAGCGACGCGCCGATCCTGCGCACCTTCGACCGCAGTTATCTGCGCTGGGAGACACAGTATTTCAGCAAGCAGTATCTGGAAGGTTACTGCCATATTTCGCCTGATGAGTGCAATACGCTGAACCCGGAATTCGACCTGCTGGCGGCGCATGTGGAGAAACAGCCGAAAATCTATATGCACCGCGACTTCCAGTCGCAGAACATCATGGTGCATGACGGCCGCATCCGCTTTGTGGATTTCCAGGGTTCCAGAATCGGGCCGCTGGGTTACGACATCATGTCGCTGGTCAATGACTGCTATATACACTTCGACCGCAAACGGCGCCATCATCTGACGGATTATTACTGTTCGCGGCTGAAAGAAATGGACGCGGCATATTCCGCAATTGATTTGGAAGACTGCTTGATTACCGCCGGCTTGCAGCGCAATATGCAGGCCCTCGGTGCATATGGCTTTCTCGGCTTAAATCAGGGTAAAAAGCAATATCTGGATTTTATCCCGCGCGGCCTGGAGCTGCTTAAAGAGGGCATTCGGAATCTGCAGAAAAGCAAATCGCCGCTGCATCTTCCCTGTCTGTCCGAATTGGTTGAACGACTCTGATTTTCAGCTCTCCATGGCTTGCGCGCCTTTACGGAAACGTCCAGGCGCCACCCCTGCGTATTTTTTAAAAATCCGGGCAAAGAAAAATTCATCATTGTAGCCGCAGTTTCCGGCGATTTCCGCCAGCGACTGTCCGCTTGAATAAAGCAGATGCTTCGCCTGTTCCAGCCGCTGCTCCGTCAAATAGCGCAGTGGTGAAACCCCGAATGTTTTTTTGAACAGGTTTGAGAAATAAACCGGGTGCAGATTGACCCTGCCGGCCAGTTTCTTCAAATCAAACTCCTGGGCAGGGTTCGCGCGCATCGCCGCCAGGGCAGGATTCAGGCGGATGATCACATTTTCCGGCGGCATTAATTCCACCCAGTTTTCCGGCAGAAAACCGGCGGTTAATTCCAGCAAGGCAGCATATTTCTTCAATAACTCAGCAGGCTTACAAGCGTCCAGTCCGGAAATAATTCCGGAGAACTTGGCCTCTGTCTGCTTCGCCGCCATAATTTCACACGGCGGATCGTAAAAATTGAATATGCTCAACCCCGGCATCAACTCCAGCCGGAAATGCAGCCATTGCAGATACATCGGGGTACTGCAGGAATAGTCCGCCGGCCTGCCGTCCGGAAACAGATAAAGCCGCCCGGGACGCAATTCTACTGTCCGGTCGGTATAAGTCACGGTACCGCGACCGTAACGCAGCATATAGAGCCGGGAATAATTGTTGTTGATATGTTTACCGCCCCAGGAAATGCCATACTCCTGGGCCATGCCCGCCAGCAGCCGGACATTAATTGAGTTCACCTGAGGATAGAGAAATTTGTAAGATGCCATAAATCTGTGAAATGTTAATTTTTTTATTTAATAAATCTATACTTTTATTAATAAAATAGGGCTATAATAATTAATGTCAACCCTGAAAATATAATCTTGAACTGGAGCAGGCAATATGTCTTATAAAAACGGCTGGGCGGCGATCAACATGGAGTTTTCGGATAAAGTTCCCCGGACTGAATACTCGGCGGGATTTCACTGGGACTTAATCAAAACCGTAACCGGAATTGACACTTCCATTGATGCCAACCGCCAGGCCGCCAGACGTGAATTTTTAAAGCGCTGGGATTATTCCATGGATTGGAGTATTATGGTGCACAATAGTTTTCTGGAGGAAAAAGGCGGACGGACGACGAAAATGGGCCATGCCGTTTACCAGGCCGACGGCAGCGACTACAGCGAAAAAGTAACTCAGGCGTTCTCTACTCCGGAAGAAGCCGTCACGCTGGATCCATGCAAAGAATTCGGGGAATTCGACCAGCAGGATCTCATCCGCCGTTTTGAACAGCATTATAAAAACAAATGCGAAGTCAACGGTTCGGATATGGTCAATATGAGCGGCGTGTATATCACGATGTTCTCCGGCCTGATCGAAATCTACGGCTTTGAAATGCTGCTGCTGACGATGGGCATGTATCCGCAGGAGTTCGCCAAAGTAATCGAGGGTTACTACCGGTGGGTCAGGCAGTTCTTCGACGCCTATGCCAAAACCGATATTCCGGTAATGATGGTGCATGACGATCTGTGCTGGACAGAGGGGCCGGTAACCCATCCAGAATGGTACAGAAAACATATTTTCCCGTATATCAAAAAAATGATCCAGCCGGTAAAAGAAGCCGGCAAGAAAATCATTTTCACCTCTGACGGCACCATAGACGCATTTTTTGATGATTTTGTTGATCTTGGCGCGGACATGCTGGTCATGGAACCCACCAGCGACATACGGGCGTTTGCCATGAAATATGGCGACCGCTGCGGTTTTGTCGGCGGCATTGACTGCCGTACTCTGATCTACGGCTCCTATGAAAAAATCGAACATGAAGTAAAATCGATCATGGAGTTCGGCAAACGCTATCCCGGTTTCATGCTGGCGGCAGGCAACCACATCCCTCCGGACGTACCGGTGGACAAATGTCTGTTCTACAACGAAATGTACGAAAAATACGCCAGTCGCTGAATGAATTGTCCCGACGCAAGCATAGGGGTGTCGGGCGTCACTCTGCGGACGAACCGCAATTTTGTTGCTCGCCCTGCACTTAATCGTCGTCCTCTCACAGTAAGGCGCTGGATTGACGCTTATCTGAAAACCGGGATTGAAGGGCTCAAGCGCGCCTATTCTCCTGGTCGGCCAAGCTTTCGCGGTTCACACTTAAAACCGTGCCTGGAGAATATCTCGAACTGTCTCCCCGTGACTATGGCCGGGGAGAAGATATTTGTACTACGCAAATAATCAATGCTCAATTTGAGAAGGAAATTGGCCGGAAATTTGGAAGCTCAACGTTGTCGCGTTTGCTTAAGGATGCTGGATATACTTTCAGCCGGACAAAGAAAACCACGCCTGCCGCCCCGCCTTCAAAGGCAGAAAAACTTGAGCGAGTACAGGAGATTGCCAGGCAGATACTTGAGTTCAAGGCTGATGATGAGGTTAAAGTGATTTTTCTTGACGAATCTCATTTTCCCGCAGACCCGTATGTTGTGCGCGGCTGGGACAAAAATGGTGTGCCTTTTTTCCTTCCCGACGCCCGGCAATCGGGAAAGCCTTTCAGTTTTGGCGCATACGCGCCGGCAATCGGGAGTTTTTATTGGAAGAGCGCACCGCAAAGTAACGCCAAGGTTTTTCGAAGCTTCATTCACCAGCTTCGTGCAAAACTTGAAGATAAAAAGCTGGCAATCGTGCTTGATAACGCCTCAATTCATAGCTGTAAATATATAAAGAAATTTATTGCAAAATCCCACGAAGTTAAAGTATTCAATTTGCCGACATGCTCGCCTGAGTATAATTCAACCGAGCAGGTGTGGAAGAGGATCAAGCCATTAGTTCATGCGGCAAGAAAAAACGAGAAAGGATGTTAAGAAATTATCTCGGGCTTTCGCAAAATCATGGCTGCATGGATAAATAAACGGCTGGCAAATCCTCCGAATATCGGCATTGGAGCGTGGCGTGATTTATTATTCAAATATTTATGATGATATGCTTATTCTCATAGTTATTATTGAACTTATTGCAAAAGAAAATGCACTTTGCTGATCCATGCCCATTCTTCTGCTTCAGCGTTATCAGGTCGCGCACATTTCTATGTCTGCCAAACCCATGCTAAGAGCTTATCTACTAATAAAATCATTTAAACCGGATAAACTGAACAGATTCGATTAAAAACAATAATGGCACTGGCCAACTGTACGAGCCCAAGGAATGAGACATCCTCTTTTTCGTACCGCACATGAATTTTGC
>CAIPAT010000125.1 GCA_903863035.1 uncultured Lentisphaeria bacterium | reverse complement strand
TGAATTAGTATTGCTCAAAGCTTCCTGAGAAACAGAACGCCCCCATACGGAGGGAAGTTGAACTGGGGGCTTGAAGACTCCAGTGCGGCTACGTCTAAAGAAGTGTCAACTATCTATAACATTTTTTGAAACATGCCGAAACTCTCTGCATATTTTTTTAACTTCCGCAATTAAATCTTCCACTTTTATCTCAGATTTGACCACTTCCTTATTGCGGACAAAGTCCAGCATGTCATTCATCATTTCCATGCCGTCCTGCCCGGACTGTTTGATAAGCGTCAGATATTCAGCAAGCGCCGGGTTAAGAGTCTCTTCATTGATGGCGAGGTCGGCAAGTGAGACAATGTTTCCGATGTAATTACGCAGATCATGACTGAGCATGGAAATAGACATTCCCAGTGCGGACAGTTTTTCCTTGCGCACCAGTTCCTGCTGCAGATTGATGTTGCGGATTGCCGCGGCGGCCTGTTCTAAAAATAACTGCACCAGATAAATGCGTTCCCGGTGAAGTGTAACGTTGTGGCGTTCAAACAACGTTATAATATCGTAAGTCTCCAGTTTGAAATAGAGCATATCGTCAGATTCATAAAGAGACTCTTCCATTTTTTCAGGGATAGTCTTCAGGTATTTAGCCGCTGAATCGGAATTGATAAAAGCGCCGATCGCGACTACAACCTCATAATGCTTATCATGTTTGATTGCCAGCAGCGCGGAATTACAGCCGAGAATTTCAGCGACCTGGCCCAGAATATTCTGCAGCAGACTGTCAAGTTGACAGTGACATGCACGAATGTCGGAGATAATTGTAATCAGGTCTTCAAGATTTCTGGATTTGTTCCACTCGTAAACCGACTTGGTGGCAATCTGCTGGATTTCCTCAACTGAAAACGGTTTACAGTGATAGGTCACGTTAGTTCCGGCACGCTGTACGATCTCTTCGATGGAATGGTCACTGTAGGCGGTGACAAAAACTATTTCAACCCGTTTGTCCACTTTTCGTATTTGCGCGACAGTTTCCAGCCCGTCCCATTCCGGCATCCGCATATCCACGAAAATTGCCGCATACGGACAGTTTTCTTTGCAGGCTTTTTTTACCAGTTCAAGCGCATCTTTGCCCGAAGCCGCCTCATCCAATATGTACTGTATAATCTCGGGGCCGCGTGATGCCTGGCGGGTGGCGTTGCTTATTTCAAAAAAATCGGCGGCGGCATCCGCCAGTTCCGACAATTGCAGATTGTTTTCCCGTGAAGGGCACAGAATTTCACGAAAACTGTCCCGGACCGATTCCTCGTCATCAATAACCAGCAGGCGGGAATTAAATTCTTTTAACATGGCAACTTCCTCATTTTATTTATTATTAAGATTTCTCATTAGCAAGTTCCGCAACAGGCAGTGTCAGCACGACTTCTGCGCCTTTTTCAATTCCAGGACTGTTGATTACAATGGTGCCGCCATGCGATTCGACAATGGCACGGCATTGGTAAAGTCCGATTCCCGATCCACGGTTTTTAGTCGAAAAACCGTTTTTGAAAAAGTTCTCCGCTGTTTCCGGTTCAAAGCCGTGCGCATTATCGGCAATGCGCATTACCGCTTTGCCGCCATCCAGCCGAATCGAAATATTTATCTGGCGGTTTTCCTTGCGTTCTGAACAGTCAAATGATTCAGCAGCATTTTTCAGGAGATTAAGCAACACCTGAATGATCCTGGTTTTATCTGCATTAACCCGAATAACATTGGGCGGCAGATTAAAATGGATATTGATATTTCTTTTTTCAATAGATGCCGACTGCATTGCAATTGCGTCAGCCAGCAGATCTCTTAAAACCAGTGCTGATGAATTAGCGTTGCAGCCGCTTCCTGCATAGGTCCGCTGAAGGGACAGAACATCGCTGATGTGAGTAATTCCAAAGGAAAGCTTCCTGAATACGTCATGCATCATATTCTGACGTTTGGTTAATGCCTGGTTTAGTTTTGCAATGAGCTGCAGGAATCTTTCAGCCTTCTCTTCACCCATGACCTGGCTGAAAGAAGACGATTGCGTTTCAATCACTTTCTGGAGCATCGCCAGCGAATTGACTTCCGGCCACTCTTTTTCATTGATGAACTTAACGAAAGTAGTGCCGATTCCGGTTACGGCATTGCCGATATCATGCAATACGCTGGATACCATTTGCAGTTTACCGCGCTGCTCCGCATCTCTCGCCGCTGATTTTTCCGCCAGTAAGCGGTCACTGATGTCTTTAAAATTCTGGATGACTCCGATAATTTCGCCTTCGGCATTGTAATGCGGCACCGTGGCGACAATACACGGGATTGAGCCGTCCACGGTCTTCAACTCCATATCCTCTTCAATCCGTTTATTTTCGCCGACTGCGTTATCAATTGAACGCCGTTCTGATTCCGCATGTTCTTTTGAAACAACGTAATCGTAACAATGCCGCCCGATCAGTTCCTGACGGACGAAACCGGTCAGCTTTTCAAATTGATTATTAACTTTGATAATTTCAAAATCTTTATTCAATACTCTCATCCCGTCGCCGGAAGTTTCAAAAATCTGTCTTATTTCCAATTCGGAACGCTCTTTGTCGGCAAGTTCATGGCTGATGCGCTGATGTTCGCTCAAATTGCGGTATACCATTATCATGTTCAACACCAGAATCACCTGGGAACTGATAAACTGAAGCCGGCTGAGCTGCTCTGGAGAAAACGGTCCGGCGTTAAGGTTGTTGACGGTGCAAATCACTCCCGTGAGCATTCCATCATAAACCATCGGTACTGCCATCAAGGTGTCAACATTAGATGCATTCGAATACTCTTTTAACTGAGGATCTTTTTTTGCTTCTTTAATCAGCAGCGGCTCAAGCGTTTTACCAACCCGCCCGATTATTCCCTCGCCAAGTAATATTTTTTCTTTCTTGAGGTATTCCAGAATATATTTGGGCTTGGTCATCACGTAATCGCCGGCATGATGCACCAGCGGAAAATTGCCGGAGATGCCGGACGCTTTTAAATAATCACGCTGGATTTCATAAATACAGACGGATTCGGATTCAAGCATTTTCGCAATGTAGTGCGCGGTGGCATTCAAAACATTGTCAATATCTTCAACGTTCAGCAAATTCTGCGAAAATACATTAAGAAAATTATCTCTGTCGGCCTTTTGATGCAATAAAACTCTGTTTTCCTGCTTAAGCCGGTCAAATGCGTTGTGCAGGAACCAGCCGACCCAAACCAGGGCGAAGACGAATAATACGAATATTAATATCCAGACTAAACTCATATTTTATGATTTAATGCTTTTCAGTTACAAATTTTAGGTTAAGACATAGTATATATTAAATATTCTTTGGTTTCAAACTGAACTAAACAAATAAACAGTTTGCGGCTGTAATCATATCTATAGTAAACGTATCTATTTACAACGATTACCGCCAGTCCCGCAGTCGCGGGATTGGTCGCCAAAGGCAAAATGCATAAAGCCGCTGCGGAGAGCGGCGTTCCCGGGTTTAACTTCATTCACTTCATGCTCCCGCGCCTGCAGGATGAAGTGTATTTGTTCTTTTTCGTGCCTCGCTAACTCTCCGGTTAGTCCCGCGACTGCGGGATGCCTTTCGTGGTTAATCTCCCTCTCCCAATAGAGTATTATCATCTGCGTCCAGTGGCCCCATCCGGAGAGTTTAGAGTGCCGTTGAACATGATACTTTCCGGGTCCATACTTTTCTCTCCCGCATTCGCGGGACCCGCAAGCGGGGCAAACTTTTTCAACTCCCGCAAAGCGGGCTTATCCCCCATCCGGAGACTTTATAGTGCCGTTGAGCATAGCTGTTTTCCATTTGTTCCCGCCATTCACCAGTCATGTTCTTTACATTTTGGACAGTCATCCGGAGACTTTAGAGAGTCGTTGAACGTAACGTGTTTCAAATTTTATAAGATTTTCAAACAGCGTCATGGGACTTTCGCCCAATCCCGTCCGGCACGGACGGCTCTACAACAAAAACGTAACACGTAATACATAACACTTAGCACGTTCCTAATCACCATTCACCATTAACCATTCACGTTCTTTACATTCTAGATTCTAAATTCTGAATTCATGCAAAACTTGAGTTTTGCAATTGGCCCTGTATAACTGGTTTTCATTTTCAATTTTCCTTACACATATAGTAATTGTGTCAATCAAAACTGCGCCGACAGGTTCAAATAGTGCATTTTTCAGTCATTTTACTTTTTGTATGCGAAAGCCCCTATCAGGTTTAACTTCATTATCCCGCGTCTGCGGGATGAAGCTGCCTTTTCTTATCCTGCATATCCTGCATATCCTGTCCAGCCCTGTTAAACCTTTTGGTTGCGGCTATGCCGCGCTAAGCCTTTCGTGGTTAAATGTATTTTCTGTATTCACATCTTTTGTCTTTCTTTTTCCGGTTGAAAAATATTTTACATGATGCTATACTTATTTTAGTGTGTTTTCATTATAAAGAAGCTTATATTTTCGACAGGGAAAAACAGCTAAAAGCCAGGGCCGCATAATCTGCCCCGGAATGTGAAATCAAAGAGGAATCAATGTTTTCAACGCGTAAAACAATTTTCAAAAATTACACCATGGTTGAAATCCTGGTGGTGTTGGCCATTGTCGGCATCCTGATGGGCATTGCGTTGGGTGGAATTAACGGCATGTTAAAGCGCCAGGGGGCATCTGGTGCCGTCAGAAATATAAGTTCAAAACTTTCTCTTGCCCGTTCGTATGCTGTGATGAAAAATTCTTATGTCGCCCTGCTGGTGCCTTGTAACAGACAAGCTCTTCCAACAAGCGCGGCAGAAGCTACTAAAATTGGTTTACTTGAACCGCCTGCTACTAACTTTGATTATACATCTCCAGGGTTAAAAAATTATTTTACACAGACTCGACTTTGTGTAGTCACTCCGAATACAGCAGTAACTCCTGTAACTTATACATTCTGTAGTTGGATCGATGGCAATGAATGGGACTCATTGCCATCCGGAACGAGTGTTTATATTTATGAATCCCCGCAACAGGTCACAGGTGCTGACGGTGCGAATTTCTCGGCGGTTGTTTTCAGTTCGAACGGTGTTTTAGTAGGAAGTAACCCGGCAAAGCTCAAAGCTTTTATGGCAAGTTATGTTTCATCCAATGTTGGAATATTACAGCTTGTATTTGAAGGAAAAAGAGTTAATGGTTGGAAAATTTCTATAAATCCTTTTACGGGAAGAGCCAGTTATGAAAAAGAGAATTAACCTTTTTAATATGATTGAAGTTGCGTTATCGATGGCTATTATCGCTATAGGGATGACCAGTATTCTTGGATTATTTCCTGTAGGTCTTAATGCATCAAGAACTGCAATGGCTGAAAATTACTCTGCTGACGCTGTCGAGTATATTTTCGGCTATCTTAAAAATTTAGCGGAATCAAGTCAAATCAGTTATTATCAAGTGTTTCTTCCCACGAACACAAATTCGCTTCCTGATAATAATGCACTTGGTACAAATTGGATTAATACTTATCGGACTGCGACTGTGGGGGGGCCTGGTACTCCGTTACGGCTGGACGACATCAGCCATGATTTTTTAAAATCATATCCGGATTTTACAGCTCCAGCTTATACATATAACCCTATTTTAAAAGGGCTTTACAACTTTAAAGATGGCAACACGACCCCGTATTTATATTTTGTACTCCAAGGTTCTCCTGATTCAAAGAGTTATGATTTTTCTGCAATGGTTCTAGTTTGGCGCTGTCCGGTTTTCTCTCTGGTGGCAACTGGCGATGCTTCAATTAGCGGCAATTGGAGTCAATGGCCTGTTGCTGCTGATAATTATTTATATATGTCGGGGCTGAACATTGAAATAAGCTGGCCTCTGGAAAAGAGTTACACAGAAAGAGAAAAGCGGTTTTACTATTTTGTTTTTTCCAGGCCGCAATAATAAAGTTGGAGCTTAAATTTGAAAAAAAACAGGAAAATTAACAGATTCACGCTGGTCGAATGTGTGTCCAGGTAAGGTATCACTAAACTAGACGAATGAAATGTTTCGTCCATACCAATTGTCCATTTCAGGTATGTAGCCTAATCACTAGCCACTGGCTAACGCGTGAGGATAAAGTTGCGAGACGGGAAAACTG
>CAIPAT010000124.1 GCA_903863035.1 uncultured Lentisphaeria bacterium | reverse complement strand
CAGTTTTCCCGTCTCGCAACTTTATCCTCACGCGTTAGCCAGTGGCTAGTGATTAGGCTACATACCTGAAATGGACAATTGGTATGGACGAAACATTTCATTCGTCTAGTTTAGTGATACCTTACCTGGACACACATTCGATGAGTGTAAATTTAGTTTTTTGATTTTTCATGATACATTCCCTTTTATGTTATGTTATGTTGTTACTAAGGTTGACAATTCAGTTTCATACATCGTTGATTCGCGTTCGATGATCCGTGCTTTGAACATCTGCTGCCCCGGTCTGAATTCGTCTTCCAGCAACCGTCGCGCCGCAGCCCGGCCAATCTCGTCATATGGTAAATCCAAGGCGGAAAGAGATGGAAACGCCTGCTGGTTATAGTTGATTTCGTCACTTGCCATGATTTTTACGTTTTCA
Source organism: uncultured Lentisphaeria bacterium (assembly GCA_903863035.1). Lineage (GTDB taxonomy): Bacteria > Verrucomicrobiota > Lentisphaeria > Victivallales > Victivallaceae > CAIPAT01. The sequence goes on along the minus strand of CAIPAT010000124.1, from coordinate 3,845 downwards.
GGCAGACCAAGACAGTAATTCAACGAACGCTGCGTCCGCAGTCTGTAAACTAGCAGTGGATCAAGCAGCAATCCGTCAAAATGACTTTTTTTATAAAAATCAGCAATGACCTCGCCAATGGGTTTATTACTGCTGCTTAAGGTATCCATCCATGCGGCATATTGAAGTCCGCATTGAGCCATTCCGGATTTATAACCATGCAGCACCGGATGGTCTTTTTCTTCAATGTTACTTTGTGCCAGAGCGATCCGTCGGCAACCGCGATCCGCCAATAATTTAACAGCCGACTCCATTGCGCTGATACGATCCGTACTTAAGACAAACCAGTTTGCAAGGTAATCGGCATATTGTTTAAAATGATAAGTCTGGTGTTCAATAAAAGCCACCTTGCAGCCGCGTTCTTTAAACAGCGGAAATAAATCACAATACCAGTAGTCGTCCACCAGCACCCTGCTGTCAGAATTAATGAAATCCAATTGTTTCCAATCAATATCATGGCGATAGTTGGTCGGAGAAACCGTCACCGTCTGTACACGGCAGTTATGGTCAAAGGCAATTTGCGAGACGCCTTTCAGCATCTGGTGGGTATGCAGTGAGTATGGGGACTGAATAGTATCGCTGATAAAATTAGCGCAAGGCAGCAGAAATGTGATCGGAACGCCCGGTTTTTGCGGTTTCTGCACAAACGAACCCTTGCTGGTAAAACGGCTAAGCAACCCTTCCTCCACTAGCTTGACCATCACCTTGGTCATTGTGGCACGTGCTACGCCAAATTCAGCACATAAATTACGTTCCGTCTGAAAACGGGTACCTTCAGGCAACTCGGCCAGCCGGTGGCGCAATGTTTCCAGTATTTGCTGCTGAATTGTTTTTCCCGCAACTGCTTTCATCATCAATCATCTGTCCCTTATTATTTTGGTATATACCAAGATTATAACTCACAAGCAATCGCTTGTCAATACTCTATCAATAAAATTCTGCAAAAAAGAATGAAAATAGGTGACGAATATCGATAACCGTCGCGCCACCAGTTTGCTCAGTGAACAATCTCCGGCGCGAGGCGCTTTCCTTTTTTCGATTGTAACGGGGGATACGGTTGAATAACTGTGGAACTGATGAACAGGCGTGAATTCTGTCGGCATCTGTGGTAAAACTGTATTGGCCTTTTTTCGTGAATTTTCGTGGTTTTCGTGGTTAAGCTGCATTTTTTTATCCTGCATATCCTGTCCATCCCTGTTAAATCATAAAGCCGGTCAGACGACCGGCGCTCCCGGGCTTTACTTCATTAACTTCATGTCCTTCATGGTGAGACTGTATTTGCCTTCTTTTGTGTTTTTTGTGGACGATAAAATAATTTAATTTATGGCAGAAGGTTTAAAGATCCGGCGAAATAGATCGGGATAAAACGCAGACGCTGTTCAGGTAATTCGGCATACGGAGCAGATGAGAGAACAATTCCGTCACGACAGCCGGGATGATCTTTAATAAATTGATGGAGACTCTTCAGGCTTCCGGCGCTTCCGCTTTTTACTTCGACGGGTTGGATTCCGCGCTGCAATTCCACGAGATAATCCACTTCCGCAGTGCTGTTTTTGGCTTCCCGCTTCCACCAGTGCGGTTCGTGTCCGGCAAATGATGCGACGAGTTCCTGACCGGCAAATTGTTCAGCGACAGAACCGCGATAAATGGCGAGCAAATCCGACTGAGCCCACTCATCGGCGGCGGTGCGGTTACAGATGGATTGCATCAGGCCGATGTCGCCAAGAATTACTTTAATGCGGGTTGTCGCGGCGCAGTCCAGCGGGATTCCGGCCGCCGAGGAGGCGCGGACCGGCCGGAGAAGGCGCGCCATCGAAAGCACTTCAAAAGCCTTTTTATTAGTAGTGCCGGTGTAATCTGGCGCCAGCCGGGCATATGCGATCTGAGTGCCGACGGCTTTGGCCGCGTTTTCCCAGACAGTTTCCAGGCAGTGGCGATCCACCTTCGGGGTATATTTAGAGAAATCCTGCTGAAAGGCGGATAACAGGTTGTCCTGTTCGGTGCGCACATCCAGAATGCTTTGCGTGTCCAGCCATGTTTGAACGCAGCCGGGCATTCCGCCAATCATGCAGTAGCGGCGCAATTCCTGCAGAAGGACTTCATGAACTGCCATGGGAATGAGGCGCGGCGGCGCTAAAAGGAGTTCGGCCATGGATGAGTGTCCGTTAGCCAGAAGAAATTCACAAAAGGTCATAGGGTAGAGATCCAGAAACTGGACGCGTCCGACCGGGAAGGAAACATTTTCCAGGGCGAAATCAAGCAGCGAGCCGGCTGCGGCGACGTGAAGATCCGGCATTTGCTCGTAAAAGTAGCGCAGCGATTCCAGGGCGCGCGGACATTGCTGCACCTCATCAAAAACCAGAATGTTTTGACCAGCCCGGATCGGCTGCCCCAGGAGGAGCTCCAATTCCACAAGTATCCGTCCGGGATCGAGGTCTGGTTCGAAGACCGCCTGCCATTTTCGACTGTGTTCGAAATCAATCAGGCGAATACCCGCAGGGAAGGAGGCGAAGGCGAATTCCTTCAGACACCAGGTTTTCCCAGTTTGCCGCATCCCTCGGATGATTAAAGGCTTTCTAAGAGGAGAGTCCTTCCAGTTTTGTAATTTTTCAAGAAAAAAACGTTTCATCGAGTATTTCTCCTGTTTTTATAATAAAATAACGCTTTTTAAAATAATTACAAATGGTATATATCAAACATAAATGGAGAAATACCAATGGTAAATATATAAAATAATTTAAAATCCAATCTTTTGCGGACTGCAATATGGCAGCAACCGGCATCGGTTCAGCTTCATGCATCCCGTGTAAATCACCATTAACTTTCCCTCTTCATTTCCTTCAATAGCTTCATGGTGAAAGTGTATTCCGTATTTTCTCCGGTAAAATCCTGAGAGTTTCAAAACCGCATTTTATGGCATTATTTGAATCTGGTTTCACCATTCCGGTTGACAAAAACACTAATAGTAAAAAGAGACCGCTTGGCGGGAGTTGAAATAAAAGAGGCCAAGTGGAAAGTTGAAAAGCGGAGGAACAATGAAAACCGGGAACATTTACCAAAGAGTGCTTAGCGCGGCATAGCCGCAACCCAAAAAATACACCTTAACCACTAAAAACACGAAAGTTCACGAAAAAAGGCAAATGCAGTCTCACCATGAAGAACATGAAGGTAGTGAAGGAAAACCTGGGAGCGTCGGTCGTCGGACCGGCTTTATGGATTTCTGGGTAGGGTCGGCCGTCCCGGCAGACCGGCTTTATGCATTTCGCCTTTGGCGACCAATCCCGCGACTGCGGGACCGTTGGATCACGCCCGGCGGGCCGCCGGTGGCGAGTAAAGGGAAACAATATTTTGTTTGCAGGGTACCATTGCATTCCTCCTCCGAAACTTTTTTGACGGATAGAATGACGGATATTCTCTTCTGTTATTCTGAATATTCTTTGTGTTAATAATAAGAGACTTATGAAAATGGCCGCATGAAAATCTTTCTAAAAAAACAAGAAGATGACGAATAGTAATACGGAGGACACGGAGGTAAAAGCAGAGTCAGTGTCTGTATGCGGTTGCCGCCGCATACAAACACTAACTCAATGTATTATCTTCATTGCCTTCATGAACTTCATGGTAAGAATGGCTGTTCTTTGTGCCTTGGCGTCTTTGTGCGAGACATGGTTTTAATGGTTCTGCACACGGGAGTCTCCCGCGAATGCGGGATCCAAAATGGGGAAGCCCGCAGTTGCGGGAATGGAAAGTCATGAAAGCAGAATGCAGAACGGGTGTCCAGATTGTCCAAAATGTAAATGGTGACT
>CAIPAT010000123.1 GCA_903863035.1 uncultured Lentisphaeria bacterium | reverse complement strand
CTCGCAACTTTATCCTCACGCGTTAGCCAGTGGCTAGTGATTAGGCTACATACCTGAAATGGACAATTGGTATGGACGAAACATTTCATTCGTCTAGTTTAGTGATACCTTACCTGGACACACGTTCTATGAGTGTAAAAATATTGATTTGAACGCGTGCATTATGAATGCCGCTTTTACGAACATTAAACCACGCATGCTTCTTCATTTTTCCGTACCTCCTTAATTTTGTTTTTCGCTAAAATACTATTTCCCGGCACTTGTTTGATCTGCAAAAAGAATCTGATTGCCTGTGCAAGCGCCCCTGTAGCCTGGTCCAAATCTAGATTATATCGCCAGATGCGTCTTATCCCCTCTTCTATCATTGATGTCATTTCTGAAGAACTGATATTATATTGAGCGCTGATTTTATTAGTTTCGGACAGAAACAGCATATCCCGCGGCGACTCTGTATCAATACTCTTAAATGCGGAAGATTTTCGGATCGGAATCCCGTATTTTTCCATACCGATAAAATCCTGAGTTTCTTCAGAAAGCATAAATCTGACAAATTCTTCTATCAAAGCCGGATCAGTGCAAGTCTTTCTCACACAAATCAAGTCAGTCGCCTGGGCAGTAATATCCACTCCCCCTTTAATCATCGGCAATGATACCGTCTTCCAACAATCAAAACCGGCATGCCTGAAAACAGCAAGACTCTCACGCACCGATAACATAAACGCCAGTTTACCGGCAGCAAATTGCTCTACATGATATTGCTCTATATCATCATAATATGAATCATCACAGGATACATTCAATTCATGCAGCAATTCAGTATAGAGCTGCAAACCATATCTGGTACGCGGATGATCAATCGCCACAGGATCGGAAGGCGACGATGAAATCAAACATCCTCCCGCGCGGAAAACAACATTGATCCACTGAGAAATTTTGGCTTCCCAGTTAAATATTTCAGATCCTGGCACATTTTGCGTGCGCATCTTCCTGACACTCTGCATAAATTCTTCCCATGTCCAGCCTTGATGCGGCTCCGCACAGTCGAATTTTTTCAGCAGTTCAGGGTTATAAAACATTACACGCGGCGAGAAAATGAACGGAATACCCGCCAGTTTCCGGTCAATATAGAAATTCTTGAAAGGATGATTGAAGAACAGGGACTTATCCGGGTATATACGGTCAAAAAACTGTCGCAAATCTAAATAGTCATTGCGGTTATTCTGTACATACAAAGTTGTACGCAGCTCAAAAACACTTTGCGGAAATTCTCTGCACAACCTTAATTGCGGAATGCGTGCCGCCAGTAACTTTTCAAAACCGGCAATCCACGGCAAATCTTTGTTGAACAGCGTAAAATTAGTTTGCAAAATCCGATCTTCCCAGTTCCGCTGAACAAAAGTGCCCTGCCTGGGAATTGTTTCCAGAATACCATCCTGAACAAGTTTATCCAGCGCCTGTTGAATTTTGACAAATGAAACTTTAATCGACGCGGCAATGGCGCGGGCACCGGGAAGTTTATCTCCGCTCTTCAACTTACCGCTTTCCAGAAGATCAATAATATAATTTCTGGTCGTTGTAATTTTATCTTCCATAACAGACGTGCTCTCCGTTTTATATTTCTGAAATAGATTATAATATACAATCGTGACTATGTCAATAGATATTGCTTAATTTAGTTATATATTTTTTATACATACAGTGACTATGTCAAGAATCAAGAAAAATAAACCGAATGGAGACACTGACTGAAAAGCCATTGATACCATAAATTCCTCACTTGACTTTTGGGAAGTAAAATGTAATATTTATTCATTGTGACTGAACTAGATTATACAATCAACTGAATATTGGTACTCATGGAAAATTACATTGAAAGTTATGATCCGGACTGTGACCAGGATCCGGAAGCATGGGGTTTAATTAATGATGACGAACGAATTGCTCTCGTTTCGGACTATCACAGGCAAGCCCGGATTAAACTTCCCAACTTAAAAGCACACGCATTATTTCACGTTATAGTTGAGAATCAGGTTGCCATGGGAAATAAAATTCCGGTTTGCCGGACTATGGTACGCCTGCTGGCGGAAGGACTTGACCGGCATGATGCGATTCACGCCATTGGCTCAATACTGTCCAAATTTTTGTTCGATCATGCAACAAGAGCGAGGCCTGCGGATGACGATCCCAATCTCGCCTACTGGGCAGACCTGGAAAATCTCTCTGCCGAATCATGGCGTAATTCAGAATAATTACCCGGTCGTGAACATACAGCCGTGCCATTCCCGCGATTCCCAAAAGAAAATCATAATTGATACCGGTGAAAAAGTTCCGCCAATTTCGGCATCCGCCGCTTGATTTTGAATCATTTAATTATAGTTTAAAAGTAATTATTTATTGTGGGTTTTCTTTTTAGGAGCTGTCAAGAAATAAACTTGACAAGTCTCGCGAAATATCCCGAAGAGATTTTGGAAATTGCCGGTAAGGCGCATACCTGAAGGTATGTAACGAACCGGCAAACACAAAGGCATTCGGGAGAAGCGCGAAGATGTAAAGGTTATTTCTTTTTGGCTCCTTATTTATTTCTGAATTAAATATTTGGTTTTATTATGACAAAAAGAGAAAAAAGGCATGGCAGGTTTTCTTAGTTTTGAGAACATATCAAAGAAGTTCGGCAAGCAGACAGTGCTTTCCGACGTATCGTTCAGCGTCGAAAAAGGCAAGATCTTTTCATTGCTCGGCCCCAGCGGCTGCGGCAAAACCACGTTGTTGCGGATTTGTGCCGGGCTGGAATCACCCGATTCCGGCAGAGTCATTCTTGACGGCAAAGATATTACCGACCTGGTCCCGAATGACCGTCCGGTAAACACGGTATTCCAGAATTATGCACTGTTCCCCCACATGACCATCTGGGAAAATATTGCATTCGGTCCGAAAGTCGATAAACGCCCGAAACAGGAAATTGCATCTGAAGTGGAGAAGTATCTGGAGATGATCCAGATGACCAGCCACGCTTACAAAAAACCGGCGCAGTTGAGCGGCGGCATGCGGCAGCGCGTGGCGCTCGCCCGTGCACTGATCAATCACCCCCAGGTTTTGCTGCTGGATGAACCGCTGGCAGCCCTCGACCTGAAGCTGCGGCAGCGGATGCTGGTGGAACTCGATGAACTGCATGACAAAATCGGCATTACCTTTGTCTATGTAACCCACGACCAGAGCGAGGCCATGAGCATCAGCGACGATGTGGCGGTCATGAATCAAGGCATCATCGAACAGATGGGGCCGCCTGCCGAAATCTATGAAGCGCCGAAATCCAGTTTCGTCGCGGCCTTCATCGGTGATACCAACTTCTTTGACGGAACCGTCACCGAAATCACGGACAACGACTACAGCCGGGTGCAGCTTGAGAACATGGGCAATCAGCAGATGTTGATTTTCAATGACCGGCGCCTCAGCGCCGGCGACGGTGTGCATGTCAGCATCCGCCCGGAAAAAATAGATATTTCAGCCGAACCTCCAGCACCTGACCGGAAAAAGAACATCCTTAAAGGGCATGTTGAAGATATCATTTACATGGGCAACTCCACCAAGTTCTGGATCAGGGTCGGCAAACAATTGATATCCGTACAGAAACAGCATTCCGCATTTCTGCTCGACCAGAAGCCGATACGCTGGAAACAGGAAGTCTGGCTGGCATGGCATGCCGACAACGGTTACATTCTGGATAATTTCATGGATGCTGACCGTTCGCTGCTGCCGATAAATGTGGGCGACACGCAAAAACCGGAAAAGGCGCAGAAGCGAAAATGAAAAAACTCACCAGAGCGGTAAATGAAATGATTATTTCAGCGCCATCGCTTTTGTGGCTGTCTGTGTTCTTTCTCATTCCCACTGTCTCCGTACTGCTGATCTCGCTGCATCCCGCCGATCAATATGGCAATATCATGTCCGGGTTCACGGCTGATAATTTTAAGCGGCTGATGGAACCGGTATACATGAAAATCATCTGGAGAACACTGTGGATGGCCGCCGTCTCCACGATTATCTGCGTAGTGCTGGCGATACCGGTTGCTTATTACATGATTGCCTGCAAAGAAAACTTGAAGAAATGTCTGCTGATTCTGATTATCGTGCCGTTCTGGACAAATTTTCTGATCCGGGTGTTCGCCTGGAAAGCAGTGCTGAATCCGGAAGGTCCGCTGCGCCACTGGCTGATCCAGCTGCACATTATTTCCCCGGATACGCTGCTGCTGTACAATCCGTATGTGGTGCTGCTGGTAATCGTCTACACCTATCTGCCCTTTGCGATTCTGCCGATCTTCGCAGCCGCCGACAAGTTCGATTTCAGCCTGATGGAAGCGGCTTACGACCTCGGCGCGACCCGGACCAAGGCGTTCTTCAAAATCTTTCTGCCTGGCATCTCCTCCGGTATCACAGCAGGAACGCTGATGGTATTCATCCCTGCGCTCGGGTCTTATGTGATCCCGGAAATGGTCGGCGGCACCAGTTGCGATATGGTGGGCAATCTGATTGCCGAACGGGTACTGGTCGGACGCAATATTCCTGAAGCTTCCGCCTGGGCCTCCGTGCTGCTGATGGTAATCCTCGGCCTGCTCGGACTCAGGCTGACGTTCATAATTATTAACAATTTCAGATTCAAGCCGTGGGACAATGAAAAAGTGTAAGTCAAAAATACCTTTTCTTATAACTGCCGGCATTATGCTGCTCTTCTACCTGCCGATGCTGGTAGTGGCGGTTGATTCCTTCAATCCCGGACGGTACAGCGGCAGCGGATGGAACGGTTTTTCCATGCGCTGGTATGTCAAACTGGTGCAGGACCAGGATGTAATTTCCGCGCTGATAAATTCCCTGATTATCGGTTTAAGCGCGACGGCGGCGGCAGTCATCCTCGGCACACTTGCCGCATTTGCGATTCATCTTTATACTGATAAGGTACAGAAAGTGCACCGGCTCATGATTATCACCCAGCTTGGCATTCCGGACATTCTGATGGGAATCAGCCTGCTGCTCTTTTTCATATCCCTGAAAATGGAACTCGGGCTGTTTACCATCTTTCTGGCGCATGTGACTTTCTGCACCAGCTTCGTGGCCATGACAGTGCTGGCCCGGTTGCAGGATTTTGACTTTTCGACGGTAGAAGCCGCCAGGGACCTGGGCGCCGGCTGGACAATTATCATCCGGCGGGTGATTATCCCGCAGATTGCGCCGGGAATCATTGCCGGCGCGCTGCTGGCCTTCACCATCTCGATTGACGATTTTGTTATCACTTATTTCGTTTACGGGCCTGGTTCAACCACGCTTTCGGTATATATTTACAGTATGATGAAACACGGCACTCCCGTGATTATCAATGCGTTATCGGTAATATTAATAATAGTAACTTTTATAATGGCGTATGCCATCAACAAACTAATGAGCAGGAAAAATGAAAACATTATTTAAACTCTTAAAAGCATCGCTGTGCCTCTCGCTGATGCTGCTGGTCGTATCTTGTGCCGACCAGAAAAAAAACCTCTACCTCTACAACTGGGCGGACTACCTGTCACCGCAGCTGGTTAAGGATTTCGAGGAGAAAAATAACTGCCGGGTGGTGATCTCCTACTTCGATTCGAACGAATCCATGTACGCCAAGATGAAAGCCGGCGCCCAGGGTTATGACCTGATTTTCCCGACCAGCTATATCGCCGCGGTGATGGCCAAACAGAACATGCTGATGCCGCTGGACAAGAGCAAAATACCCAATATCAAATACATGATGCCGGATATTCTGGAAAAACTCGAAGACGCTAAAATGGAATATTCCATTCCCTACGCCGTGTCATTTTCCGGCATCGGCTATAACAATGAAGTGGTCACCGATTTCAAACCCTCATGGGGCATGTTCGGCAGCAAAAAATATGCAGGACGGATGACAATGCTCAACGACGTGCGCCAGACCTTCGGCGCGGCGCTTAAATATCTGGGTTACAGCTTCAATTCCACCAACGACAAGGAAGTTGAAGCCGCCAGGAATCTGCTGATGGAATGGAAGAAAAACCTGGCTTCGTTTACTGTGGATGACGCCAAACTCGGCATTGCCTCCAAGGATTTCATGGTCATTCAGGGTTACAACGGCGATATCCTCCAGATCGGCAAAGAGAAGAAATATGTGTCATTCGCCGTGCCGGAGGAAGGCACCGCGCTGGCGGTTGACCTGATGGTGATTCCCTCCTCCGCCAAAAATCCGGAGCTGGCCTATGCCTTCATCAATTACATGCATGATCCGGAAGTTTGCGCGAAAAATATGGTTTTCATCAATTACCTGATGCCCAATACCGCCGCCGCCAAACTGATCCCGCAGGAACTTATAGACAATCCGTCGTTCATGATGAAACCGGATGTATTCCAGAAAAGCGAAGTGCTGCGCGACTTGGGCAACTACAATCAGACCTACATTAAGTATTGGAACCTGATTAAGGCGAAATAAAGCAGGAGTCAGGAGTCAGGAGTCAGGAGTCAGAATAAGACAGTGGACAGTAGACAGAATTAACAGCCGAGGGAGAATATCCAATAGCCCGTCCCGCCCTGCGGGATCCCGCAAAGCGGGAGAATATCCAATGTCCAAGTTGAACAGCCGGTGAACAGAAGACAGGAGACAGGAGGCAGGAGGCAGAAGAAAGGAGTTGGGAACAAAAAACCCATTAGTCCTATTCGTCCTATATGTCCTATCCGTCCTATAAAAAATCGGATTGCCGGATTCAGAATAACGCTTTAGAACTTTAGAACTGGCTTTAATGGAGGGTTGTGCTCCGTCACAACCGGGATTTCAGAATTCATAGCACTTTATAACTTGAGCACTTTAGAACTGGCTTTAATGGAGGGTTGTGCTCCGTCACAACCGGATTTTCGGCATTTTGTGAATATTAACAGCAGGAGTTAATTATGGGGAAGTTTCCTTTTACCATTCTCGCATTGCTGCTCATGGCTGTAATACTGATTGCAGTCACATTCTTTGTCCAGCAAAAGGCATCTATCAGTATCGATATTAACGGCATTGACGCGAAAGTTCCGCTGGTTCCGGAAAGTTCCGAAAATCTCAATGTCAAAAAGTTAGACTGGCTGGGCAAAGATCAGCCGTTCTACCTGGTTGCCGCCAGTAAATCCTTATCCACTGATTTGACTGATTTTGCCCTCACCTTCACACCGAAACAGGACGGTGAAATCTCAATCATTTTGAAGGGCCTCCGTGCCGGCGGCGCGGATGAATCACTGGCGGCGGAATATCATTCCATTCAAATAACTAATGCCGTCCTCGAGAAAACCGACTTCAAGCTGCTGACCGACACCCCGAAATTAAGTGCGCTGGATGGTGGAATGCCGAATGATGATCCCGATGACAAATCAGCTCCGCCGCTGCTGCTGGCCGCCGCCGGCACGTCCTACAAGGCATCAATATCCGTAAGAAACGGCATTCCGGTAACCGTCAAATTCAGCGCCAAAATAGTAAACAAATACCGGCCGTCTACAAAGGAAAAAGCCAGATAATCATATCAGAACACATAATTTCATACCGAATATACCAATATCTCTATTCCTGCTTAAACTGTTTCGGCGGATTACCCCAATAGGCTTTAAAAGCTTTTGAAAAATGAAACTCATCGTAGAATGCCAGGTTATTGGCTGTATTATAAACGGATTCCCCCTGCTTGAGCATTTCCATGGCAGCATCCATTTTCTTTCTGAGAATATACTGTTTGGGCGGCATGCCGAACTCTTCCTCAAAATGGTGCGATATGAAGGTCGCGGAGCGATTGACTATTTTGCCTAATGTCTCCAGTGAGATTTTCTCTGTAAGATGATTATTTATATATGCATCAATTTTTTCCGCCCACGGTTTATTCTGATATTTAATCAATTCATTTTCAATAATATATTCACTCAAATATTTAAGCAAGTCGCCGATATCCCGCAGTTGTTTTTTTGTGAACTCAGGAAGCGCTGCATAAAGTTTTTTTAAACGCGCGGAAATATTCACCGGAACAGGCTTGCCGCATTCCCTTAACTGTCCGAATACGATTGCACCGAGATAGGTATTGTTCTTGTTGTACAGAGGAACAATTCCCTCCAGAAGACCTTCGTGGCAGCGGTAGATGTGAACGTCTTTTTGGGCTTTGGCGATTATAAGATTACTGGTATCGCATTTGATGCATTCTTCATTGAACCGGCAATCCTTCCGGCGTTCATTGCAGAATCCGGACATTTCTTTGATATGGAAAGACGGGATTTCGTGCTCCTGAAGATCAAAGAGCGTTATTCTAATATCAAAGACCCTGTACAGCAGGGTCATTATATTATCAAATTCCGTGCTTTTGATGTTGTACTTCAGCATATGGTGTTCTCTTTTTGCATAATGTAGATTTTTTTCAAAAAAATACAAGATAATACATGAAATAAAATCCTTATACATTCATTTTCCGGCGCTGGAAGTCTATAATTAAATATAGACATTATCAAACAAAATGGAGGTATTATCTTGTACAAAGACACAAACAGCATTGTTCATACGGCATGGAAATCGGGGATTGTAGTTCCCGGCTTCAACATTCCGTACCTGCCGATGATGGCCCCGGTAGTCAATGCTCTGCGCGATTGCAACAGTTTCGGCCTTATCATGGTTGCCAGGCTGGAATGGGAAAAATTCGAATCAAAAAGCCTGCTGGCGATTCGTGACGAGTATGAGAAAGTGAAAGACGTCAAACATACCAGACTGCATCTTGACCATGTGCCGGTGATCGATGAAGACAATCAGCTGGTCGATTACGAAGCGATTATCGCATCAGCGTTAGCGCTGGGTTATGAGTCGGTAATGATTGACGGTTCCAGGCTGCCGCTGCTGGAAAATATCGCGAGTACGGCGAAAATCGTCAAACTCGCCCGGCGCTATAACGTACCGGTCGAAGCCGAACTCGGCGCGGTTATGGGCCATGAGTCCGGACCATTGCCGTCCTATGAAGAACTTTTTGTCAGCAAAAAAGGCTTTACTTCGCCGGAAGAGGCGAAACAGTTTGTCGTCGAGTCAGGGGCCGACTGGCTTTCGGTGGCAATCGGCAACATCCACGGCGCTATTTCCGCAGTAGGCCGCCAGCAGGAGAAACCAAAAGCACGCATTGATCTTGAGCAACTGGCACAACTCAACCGCGCTGCCGGAATTCCGCTGGTACTGCACGGCGGCACGGGGATTGATCCAGATTATATTCATCAGGCAATCAAACTGGGAATAGCCAAGATCAACGTTGGCACCGCTATCCGCCAGCCTTACGAACGGACTCTGCCGCAGGGTATTCCGGCGGCACAGGATGCGGTCTACCGCACCATGGTGGAGTTGCTGCGCCACGAATTACAGATCGAAAATTCTGTTAATATGCTCTTTAAACAAACTCATGAGGTGAAATGATGTCAGGATCAACAACTTTTGCATTATTTTTCGGTAACCGCGGTTTCTTTCCGGAAAGTCTGATCGCGTCCGCCCGGGGAGAAGTCGCCGGCAGACTGCACGATCTGGGTTTTGACACACTGATGATGGACGAAAGCGCGACTCGTTACGGCGCGGTGGAAACACCGGAAGAAGGACGTGTTTACGCCGATTTCCTGGCGAAAAACCGCGGACGCTACCAAGGCGTCATTCTATGCCTGCCGAACTTCGGAGATGAAACCGGTGCGGTGGAAGCGTTGCGCGATTGCGGAGCGCCAATCTTTATTATGGCCTACCCCGACGAACTGGATAAAATGGATTTTTCGTCCCGTCGCGATGCCTTCTGCGGCAAGTTTTCGATCATGGATGTGTTTCTGCAATACGGCATTCCGTTTACCGTCTTTCCGCCTCATACGCTTCATCCTGCATCAGACTTGTTTGCCGGACAGATCAGCGATTTCGCCGTAATCTGCCGGGTGGTATCCGGCATGAAGCGCTGCACTGTCGGCGCAATCGGAGCCCGTACCAGCGCTTTCAAAACCGTCCGCTATGACGAATTGACATTGCAGAAATACGGCATTACCACTGAGGTCTTCGACCTTTCTGAAGTGATCCGACGGGTGGAATTGACGGACGGTTGTTCCCCTGCCTGCCAGGCCAAAGCTGAACGCCTGAAAAACTATACCGATTTTTCCGCGGTTCCGGCGGAAAACTTCGCTAATATGGTAAAACTTGGCGTGGTTATAGACGAGTTAATTGTCGAAAATCATCTTGACGCACTGGCGTTGCGCTGCTGGATCGAACTGGAGAAAACACTCAAAATCGCACCGTGCGTTCTATTGAGTGAACTGAACGACCGCGGATTTGCGGCAGCTTGCGAACTCGACATCGGCAATGCTGTGGCAATGTACGCGCTGCAACTTGCCACCGGCAAGTCTCCCGCCTGTCTGGACTGGAATAACAATTATGGTGACGATCCTGATAAATGCATCCTCTTCCACTGCGGTCCGGTCGCCCAGTCATTGATGACAGCCAAAGGCAAAGTGATTGACCATCCGATGTTCGCCAAGGCGCTGGGTGCCGGCTGCGGCTACGGCTGTAATGTCGGCCGTATTGCTCCTACCCTGCTTTCGTTTGCCAGTTCTACCACTCAAGACGGCAAATTACGTTTCTATCTTGGCGAAGGCGAGTTTACCTCTGATCCAATTCCAGCAGAGTTTTTCGGGTGCGCCGGAGTTGCCCGAATCGATAACCTGCAACAAAAACTTTACCGGCTGGGCTACGCCGGATACCGCCACCACGTCAGCGTGGCGCCCGGCCGGGTTGCGGTCGCGTTGCGGGAAGCGTTTACCCGTTACCTAAACTATGAATTGACGGAAATCTGAATATGAGTTATCTTGGAATCGACATCGGCACCAGCGGTTGCAAAGCGGTGGCGTTTGATGCAGAAGGGAAGATGCTCGGCGGAGCGCATCGGTCCTATCTGCTTAAGATGCCGCAACCTGGCTGGATGGAACTTGATTCCATGGAAGTAATCAACGCCTGTTGTGCTGTCATCACCGATGCTGCACGGGCGGCTGGTGATGATCCGGTACAGGCAATTACCATATCCAGTCAGGGCGAGGCATTCACGCCGGTCAACGACAAAGGTGAATATCTTGGCAACGCAATGGTTTCATCGGACAGCCGCTCTGTTGAGCTGATTGAACCGTTCGTGAAACAATTCGGACTGAAACGACTCTATGGAATTACCGGCCATACCCCGTCAACCCTGTTCAGTCTCTTCAAACTGCTATGGATTAAGCAGAATCAACCGGAAATATGGAAACAAAGCGTCCGTTTTCTCTGTTTTGAGGATCTGCTGCATCTCCGTCTTGGCCTGGAACCGGCAATGGGCTGGCCGCTGGCCGGCCGGACAATGCTGTTCGACGTAAAACAACATGTCTGGAGTCAGGAGATTCTCGCCGCGCTGGAACTGGAAGAGCGTCAGTTGGCAAGGCCGCTTCCCAGCGGCAGCATAGCCGGAATTATCCCCGCTGATATTGGCGCCGGACTGGGACTGCCGCAAGGAGTAAAAGTTGTCACCGGAGGTCACGACCAGACTATCGGTGCCCTAGGCGCGGGGGTGGTTGATGAAGGTTCAGCAATGTATGCCGCAGGCAGCGTGGAATGTCTTTGTCCAGTAGTATCGCGTCTGACCTTGAGTCCGGAACTTTGCCGTAATAATCTCTGCTGCTATGATTACAGTCTGCCTGATCGCTATACGTCAGTGGCTTACAGTCTGACCGGCAGCAATCTATTGCAGTATTTTCGTGAACAATTCGCTGGTAATCTTTCTTATGACGCGCTGCTGGCGGAACTGCCGGCAGCGCCATCCACACTGCTGGCGCTGCCGTATTTTACGCCATCCGGCACACCTTATTTCGATCAGCATACACCTGGCGCACTGCTGGGATGGCGTTTGACCACCTCTCGCGGGGAACTGCTGAAATCACTGCTGGAAGCAGTGGCGCTGGAGATGAAACTGAACCTCGAATTGCTGGAAAATTCCGGCATTAAAATCGACCGGTTGATCGCCACCGGCGGCGGCTCGCGCAATCGTCAACTGGTCCAGTTGAAAGCCGATGTGCTGAACAAGCCGATCGAGCAGATTGAAGTCAGCGAAGCGGGCTGCCTTGGTGCCGCCAGACTGGCCCAAAGTGCCGATCAGAACATTCCGGTGCTGGAGCTGGTGCGACGCGAATTCCGGACGGAACAGAAAATCCTGCCTGACCCTGACAATGTGGAAAAATACCAGCACAAGTTCGAACAGTATAAACTTTTTTATTCCGGCATCAAAAATCTGGCTGGAACCATCTGGAGCAAATAGTTAAATGAAAATATTTCCAGGTATAGACCCGATCATTGTGTCGGCAGAAATAATGAACTTTCACCAAAGCTTGATTTTAACCAAGGAACTTCATCCATGCTTATAGATCTTATCGAAAATGGCCTTCATATGGTAGTGGAAAAATCTGCGACTAATGGAACATTGCTCCTGCTGCATCTTTCGCCAGAACCGTTTAATCCGGCCTCGCTTCCAGAGGCGGAATCGCGCAGGCGGCGCTTTACCATGGTGGAAGTACAGCGTTCAGGAGAAGATCAGGATGACCACCATGGGGCTAAACATACAGCTTCAAATCCGGGCGGTACGGCGGGAGTTCCGGTCTATATTTCACACCAGGACAGCAGAAACCAATATGGCCGCCGGTTGGAATTCATCCAATCAGCGGGAGAAATGATCATTACCTCGTCATATCAGTTTTATGATGGCATTCCCGTAATACGAAGTGAAACAACACTGGAGAATACCGGCAACGAATCAATTCCGCTTGAGTATGTTTCAAGTTTCGCGCTGACCGGACTGACTAAAAATACGTCCATCCCGTGGGACGAATGTACCATAATTCATTTGCCGTTCAACAGTTGGACTACTGAATCGCAATGGCGCTCATTCAAGTTGCCGGAACTGGGCTTGACGCGAATGGGTTCATGCGGCTTCTCTTTACAACGTATCGCGGCCGCCAATACCGGAAGTTATGCGGCCAAGGAGATGCTGCCAATGGGATGTTTTGAAAACACTGCCGCCGGTCAGGTCTACGGCTGGCAGATCGAAACCCACAGCTCCTGGGCCTGGGAAATATCGGATATAGCCGATCAGCTTTATCTGCAACTGTCCGGTCCGGCTGAGCGGGAAAACCAGTGGTTTAAGCAACTTAAGCCGGGAGAGAAATTTGTTTCCGTGCCAGTCGCTGTCGCCATCCTGAAAGGAGATACTACCGATGCCTTCAGGACGCTCCATCAATATCGCCGCCGCATCCGCCGTTCCCATGCCGATAATCGCGAACTGCCAGTTGTTTTCAACGATTACATGAACTGTCTGTTCGCCGATCCAACCACTGAGAAACTGCTGCCGCTGATTGACCGGGCCGCTACGCTCGGAGCAGAATACTACGTTATCGATGCAGGCTGGTATGCCGACGGCCCCTGGTGGGATTCGGTCGGCGAGTGGCAGCCGTCAACTGCACGCTTTCCTAATGGATTGCAGGAAGTGATCGATCATATCGTTGCAAAGGGTATGCGGCCTGGCCTATGGCTGGAATTGGAACGGATGGGCAAGAATTGCCAGCTGGCTTCAGAATGGCCGGATGAATGCTTTTTCTGCCGTCACGGACAACGCGTGATCGAGCATAACTCGCTGCAACTTGACTTCCGTCATCCGACCGTCCGCCGTCATGCCGATACAGTAATTGACCGGTTGACCGGTACCATGGGCGTCAAATTTATTAAGATGGACTACAATATTGAAATCGGACCGGGAACGGAAATTGCAGCCGACAGCTTTGGTGATGGCTTATTGCAGCATGAACGCGCCTACCTCGACTGGCTCGACGGAGTACTGGAACGATATCCGGAGCTGGTAATTGAAAACTGCGCATCCGGCGGCATGCGCAACACCTACAGTCTGCTGTCGCGATTAACGCTTTGTTCCACCACCGACAACACCAGCTATCTTGCCAATGCCCGCATTTCAATCAACAGCGCCGCCGCATACTGCATGGAACAGGCCGGCGTCTGGGCTTATCCGCTTGCCGAAGCATCGGACGAGGAAGTGATCATGAATATGGTCTCGTCCATGAGCTGGCGGCCATACCTGAGCGGACAGATATGGGCATTAAGTGAAGAAAAGCTGGATTTAATGCGTGAAGGCGTTCGGGTATATAAAGAACGTATTCGTCCGCTGATTCCTCATGCGCAGCCAATCTGGCCGCTGGGCCTGGCGGCACAACACGATACGTGGTGCGCTTTTGGCCTCCAGACGGATAGTAAAATCATTCTGTCGGTATGGCATTTCGACGGCGGTCCGGAAGAGATAGCCATTCCGCTGACAGGCTTGAATATCCGTGGAATCGCTTGTATTTACCCTGCTTCGCGGCCGCCCGTATTTCAGTGGTTAGCGGATCAAGAGGCCGTCGTGGTATCGATCCCATGCCGGACATCAAGAATCTTTGAATTAACGTATATTCAATAGGCGACACATCTGATGCCTGGCTTCTTGGGCTGCGGCGGGAAACTGTGCCGAGTGTCAGCGGCGTGATGGCAGCCGGGCTTCGTTAGATTTTTAAAATTATTTTCATTATTTTTTTGCTGTGAGTTAAGATTGCCTATTGACAAATCGAAACGTTTCGATTATAATAATCACATAAACATATTTATACTTGCAAGTATATGCTCAATTGCTTATAATCATTCAATAAAAGCGGTAAAATGAAACGTTTTGAGAAAAAAGCCACAATAAAAGACATTGCCCGGATGGGGGGAGTATCCATATCTACTGTATCATGCGCATTGAACAACAGTCCCAAGGTCCGCCCGGAAAAACGGGATCTTATTCAATCCATTGCCCGGCAATTAAATTATGTGCCTCATGATTTAGCCAGAGGATTGGTGACGGGTAACTCCAGGACAATAGGACTGAATATTGGAATTGGCGACAATCCGTATTTAGTAAAGATTTCAGATAAGATTATTCACATTGCCAGAGAGAACGGCTATGGCGTTCTCACGTCAATCTGGCAAGACGATGAAAGTAGAAAAAAAGATTTAAATATGTTTATTCAAAAAAGCCTGAATGGAATAATATCCGGACCGATTTTTGGAGGATATGACAGCACGCTGGAGAATATCTATAATAATCATTCTATTCCGATGGTAATGATTGGGAACAGTGAATACATGAATATTCCTCAAATCGGAGTGGATTTTCGAAAAGCAATTTTTCTCGTGACCGAGCATCTAATAAAATTGGGACACAAGGAAATCGGATATTTGTGCATGCCGCCACCCGCGGCAGATTGGCTGGGCGGATTCAAGGATTCGCTGCTTGAATACTCTGTAAAATACTTTCCGGAATGGTGCATTGAAGGCCTGGGAACGCTGAAAGAGGGCTACGATAAGATGAATTTGCTGCTGAAATCTGCATCCCCCCTTCCAATCGCTTTTGTCTGTCATAATGATCTTTGCGCTTGCGGCGCGTTGCGAGCCCTGAATGAAGCAGGACTGAAAGTTCCTCATGACATGTCCCTCACCGGAGTTGACAATATCGAGGCAGGCATGTATTGCACTCCGTCATTAACAACCGTGAATTTAAAGGAGGAAGATTTCGCTATTCAGGTGTTTAATCAATTGAAAAAACAAATCGAATTTACCGCAGATCACAAGATGATGAATTTACCCAATATACTTATTGAGCCGGAACTTATTGTAAGAGAATCAACAGCGCCCTATAATAGGGCGTAAAACAAAATGAAAAAATTAATTGCTTATTTTATCATGGTACATTATTAAACAAATTCAAAAAGGAGGGTTTCAAAATGGATAAATGGTGTCAACAAGAAATGCCTAAAAGACGGAATTTTACGCTCATTGAACTCCTGATTGTTATAGCTATCATTGCAATTTTAGCTTCAATGCTGCTGCCCGCCCTGAATAAAGCCAGGGAAAAGACAAAATCGATAAAATGCGTGGGTAACTTGAGACAAATTTCGTTGGGGGTTTTATCGTATGCCACCGATTTTAAGGGCTGGGCACCTAACACTACTTGGGCAGATTCCGTACCTTATGCAAACTGGGTCAATACTTTGACTCGTCTCGGGATAACTCCCGGTGGGCAGACAGTGAAATTAAGTCCGGCGAAAGGCATGTATATATGCCCATCCCAGCCGAATCCCGACCTGAAATGGGGGCTTCCCGGCGATGCTTTTCCGGTCGTCGGCGTTCTTTTCGGTAATAATGGAGGCAATTTCTGGGGAGGTACCCATTACGGAATGAATCCATATTTTTCATACACCGAGACTAGAGATCCCGGCCAGACTAGGTTAACAAAACGGTTAGATTCGGTGAAGAATCCGGCGAATAAATTTCTCGTCGGCGATGCGAGTGACAATGGAGGCTCCTTTATAAAACCTCCAACCTTGTCTAGTAATAATCTTATTCTCAGGCATGGGAAAAGGATCTGGAATATATCATTTGCCGACGGCCACACTGACTCTTTACCTCCGGGAATTTACGGCACGTCAGATTATGTCCCTTCGCGTTGGGTCGATGGTCCTTTGTATTAAACCGTAAAGAGTAATTTTAGGTGGATATTTTGGAGATACTGAAATCGTGACAAAAAAAGTTTAAAATAATTATTTGTAATTGTAAGTACTTGCGGATTTCTTGCCCGTAAAATTGTGGGAAGGAGGTCAAGCAAGGAAAAACGTCGGAAATCGTTAGCCAAAACGCTGAAAAGTTCCATTTTAGGCTAGTTTCAAAATGAAGAATTAATAAAAAAGTGAAGGGCTAAAAAGCCTTCTACAGAATCAGGGAGATGAAAATGGTAAAAAGAGTTTTCAGAGCAGTGTCAAAGAAGGGGATTGTAGAGATATTGCTTGTGTTGAGTATCGGCTCAACCCTTTATGCTACACCGGAAGAAGGCAAGACACTGACACTGGTTTCTGGAGGCAAGGCGAATTGCGTGATTGTGGCGCAACCGGATCGCCTTGGAAAGAGAGATCCGATTTGTGCTGGAATCAGACCACTGTCGGAAAACATTCAGGAGTTTCAGCGGATTCTTGAGCAGATGTCCGGCGTGAAGATTCCCGTTGTCGGCCCGGATCAGGTCACGAGTGCGGGCGTAAAAATTTACATCGGTCAAGTCCCGCTTCCCAATGGGCTGTCGGTGGACGAAACCACGTTGGATCCGCGGGGGTATTGTATCGTAGCCACGGAAAACGCCGTGGTGTTGCGCGGCAAAACCTATGGCGGAACGATCAACGCACTTTATGGATTTTTACAGGACAAATTGGGGGTGCGCTGGTTTTTTCCGACCAAATTATTTGAGGTCATTCCCCGCCAGGATACGCTACGAGTTGAGTATTGCAGCGAAATCCATAACCCGTCTTTCAAGGGGGCCATGTTCACGGTCGGTGCCGGGATCCAAAAGGAGGGTGACGTTTGGGGCGAACGGATGCGTCGGGATGAGGGTGCCTGGAAGTACCACGGTGCCATGGTTCATTACCTGGGTTACATCCTTGATTCAGCAAAGTACGGCAAGTCGCATCCGGAATTCTATCCGCTAATCAATGGGCAGAGGAGCATCCCGGCTCCAGGTGATCGCAGTGCTCCTCAACCCTGCCTGAGCAATCCGGAGCTGGTAAAGGTGGTCGTTGAATTTTGCCGCAAGACGTTTGATGAGAACCCGAACGCCCTGATGGTGGCCATTGGCGAAAATGATTCCAGAGACTGGTGTAGTTGCGAGAAATGCCAGAAAATGGATGTATTGCCTTTGGAAAAATTCAATGAAAGTGAACAGCATTCCGACCGGTATTTCACCTTTGCAAATCAAGTAGCTAGGGCAGTCAACGAATCGCATCCGGGCAAAATGGTAGGCTGCCTTGCCTACGACGGCACTGTGACTCCCCCAAAGAAAATCGACAAATTGGAGCCCAATGTTGCCATTGGCATGTGCATTGACAGTTCCCAGTATTATGACCCAAAGTATAAGACAAAGGACTATAACACGCTTGCCGCCTGGAAACCGAAATGTAGAAATATCTGCACTTATGACTATCTGGGCCTGAATTGGCCCGCGCCTCGTTACTATCCCCATCTGTACGCGCAGCATCTGAAGGAAATGCATGAGCAAGGAATACTTGTAAAGTTTACCGAGCCCTGCCCTTGCTGGCCTACGTTTGGCCCCATGATTTATCTGGCCACTCAACTGATGTGGGACATCAAGCAGAATCCGGATGTAATACTGAACGATCTCTTTTCTGGTCTCTTCGGAAAAGAGGCCGGTGCAGAAATGAAGGCTTATTATGAAGTTTTTGAAAACGCTTGGATGCGGCCCAAAACCGGCCGTAATGGCAAATACTTCGAGGGCTGGTCGTCGATGCGAGAACAAATGGCTATATTTGAATTGGCAGACTTGGACGAAGCACTGAAGCATCTTGCACTCGCAAAGGCGTTGGCCAAGGATCCGGTGATCCGTCAACGGGTTGAGTACATTGAACGCGGTTTTGCCTACGCAGCCACCTCCATGCGCGGCTGGCTGCTGAGCGATACGATTGATGCGGTTATCAACGGGAGCGATTTGCAATCGCCGGAGGACGCTGTCAAATTGCGAGATAAGTTGCTCATGGTTGCTGCAATTATGAAGCAGGAGCCTCTGGATTTCAAAGCGGCTTCCCTATCCGACCCGATCAGTTATCCGGCATGGTCAGACTCGCATTGGGGAATTATCCGAGGGCAATGGACATCTCGCTGCAACTACAGCCTGCGCCTTGGATTAAGCTCTTTGCTCAAGTATTATAATTTGCACCAGATGTCAGAGCAGGAGGTCGCACTGAAGACCGAATTCCCCGCGGATATTTGGCAGGCGGCCAAGACTATGGTTGGGGAGTCTTTTGGTCCGGAGCTTATTCTGAATGGGAACATGGAGGAAGGTAACCCGCCGGACAATTGGCAACGCAACAATTCAGAATTGAGTGCAAGCTCCGACAGCCATTCCGGCAAACAGAGCTTGAAGATATCGGCTTCAGCCGATTTCGGAGGAGCATTGCAATCTATCACAGTAAAACCAGATACCCAGTACCGGATGGATTGCTGGTTCAAGTGTAGCCGCCCCGGTGGAATGTACGTCTGCGTCAACACCAATTCAAATGACGGGGGAAATTTATTTGGAGATTTGAAGGACAATTCCGAATGGACGCGTTTTACCGCGAAGTTTAGGACCCCAAATAAAAAGGATGTAACCACAGCGTGGGTGAATTTCTGCTCTTTTCCCGGAAAAGATACTCTTATCGATGATATTTCAATCAAAGAGGTAGAAACATCAAACCTGATGGTATGCAAAAAAGTTGACGCAAAATTTCCCGATTGGTCAAATCCAACCTTTGTGCTTGATCGTCCGGAGTATTTGGGAAACAATGGCAGCAATATGACCGCAGTCTGGCGGGGTGCTGTCATGTTCAGCGCGGCAGCCTGTCTTGGCTGGGATGAGTCTGGATTGCGTCTTTCTGTGAAGGTTAAGGACGTGGATCATGACCAGCCGAATAATGGCGATGCCATGTGGAATGGAGACAGCCTGCAGTTTGGGATCGACGCTGGCGCAGACGGTGACAAAAGACCGTTTGGAGGCGGGTTTGATAATGAGAATGACTTTCTCTACGGTCTTTCCTTATTGGACAGACCAGGAAGTTCACCGGAGCTATATCGCTGGAACGCTCCCAAGGGGAAGCTGACTGGGGATATGCCTTCCGATGACAAGAAACACCGGTTTAACGTGAAGGTGGAGAATGGGATGTCTCTTTATAATTTCTTTGTTTCTTGGGAAGAATTGGGGATGTCCGCGAAAGTTGGCAACAAGATCGGCTTCAATTTGGTGGTGTTTGACCGTTATAAGAAAGAAGATAAAACAGATGTCTTGATGTGGATGCAATTGACTCCCGGCATAGCTGGAAGCTCAGGTAAATCACCTGGATTATGGCGTAATTTTATTTTCAAGGCGCGATAAACAATATAGAATAATTTTCATAAATAGGGAATGTTTGTACAATGTTTTATCTTCCTTATGCCGGTACAGGCATTATGCGTTTCAATTTTTTTAAAGTGAATGATCGCTTGGAATGGTTTTACTAATCAATCTAGAACAATCAATAAAGTTGCGAGAAGATTTTTTTAAGATAAAATCGAAAGGAGGCTTATGGAAAAATAAATGTGTTCAGGACTAAATTGTAAATTGATTTTGGGATAAATTTTACATAAACCAAAATGCAAACGTTGGAACTTTGGAAAAAACTAGTTTTGTAATTGGCTAAAACAATGAAGGGGATGCTATGAAAAGATTAAAACTGATAAAGCAGAGTCAAATATTAGAAGTTGTAGTTATTACGTTGTTAGCACTATCGGTAACGCTTAAAGCCGCTGATGGCGATGTTCAGAAGGCCGATTTGGGACAGGAACTTATTCTGAATGGGAACATGGAGGAAGGTAACCCGCCGGACAATTGGCAACGCAACAATTCAGAATTGAGTGCAAGCTCCGACAGCCATTCCGGCAAACAGAGTTTGAAAATATCTCCTTCGGCTAATTTAGGTGCGGGGTTTCAATCATTTGCTGTAAAACCAGATACCCAGTACCAGATTGATTTCTGGTTCAAGTGCAGCTCCGACCCCGACCTACTGTACGTCACCATCTACGCAAAAGGACACAGCAAGAATTCGTATGGGGATTTCAAGCGAAATTCAGGAGCTGGCTGGACTCATTGGACAGCTACCTTCAAGACGCCCAATATCCCGGAGGCAACCACAGCGTACGTGAACTTCAACGCCCCTGCCCCGGGAAAGGATGTGTTGATTGATGATGTTTCAATAAAGGAAGTCAGATAATAGAACTTTGCGGACGTACTTAAAGTTTGTCCGTAAATACAGACTTCCTAATCCGTCGCTGGCGGAAACGCGATTGAACAAGATGGCAGAAGCAATGCTCGTTCATTTAAATGAAACGAAGTTCACATACCCAGGAACAGAGTTGCAGATGGTCTATGAGATGCTAACGCCAATCCCGTCCAGCGGCTGAAAACCAAACAACACCTTTTTCCACGGATCAGGAAGTCTGAAATAAGAAATAACTGCTTGCTGGATGCTTTAATATCAGACGTACAGCTTGGCAATCGATGTTAATTTTTTTACGGATAATCTCTTACCAGCAAGGAGTAAATGATGAGTGCAAAAGAAGGTCTCCAAGTAATCAAAAGATCGGCGAATCGTTATATTCGATTCCGATACTCAGTCCTTTGCCGTCCGTGGTGGTCGAACATAAATTGATAAGTTTTGGAAAAAATCAAAAATAACTTTATGGTACAAAACTATTGTCAGGAGAGATATAGACCATGGCGTACTCTAGTTCCTTAGTTGAGTCCGATCTTCAAATGTCGGCGGCGGTGAAGGAGTTTTATTCTGATCGTCGATTAATGTGGCGGAATTTAATCTGGTTGGCGTTATTAAACGCAGGCCTTAATGCCTGCCTTGGTCTGGTAGGGCCGCTCATGATGTTGCGGATGAATTCGCCAGCGATTGGCCTAGGTGAAGGCATGATAGCGTCGGTCAGTTCGATCAACAGTTTTCTCGTCAGTTTTATGGTGATGTATTTCTCGTGGAAGAGCGATCACACCGTCTCTCGCTGGGGGCGGCGGATTCCGTTTCTCTGGATTTCAGCACCGCCGATTATTCTGACGGTTATGCTTTTTCCCTTCAGCGACTGCAAGTGGCTCCTCTTCGCCCTTTGGGCGGTACAGATATTATTTATGGACATCAAGAGCTCAACAATTTCCCTGTTACCCATTGATCTGGCACCGCGGCAGGTGCTGGCCCGCGTCAGTTCGATGCAGACGATTGTGATTGGCATCATCGCCTTTCTGATCTTGCGCTATGGCATGAAACTGGCGGATTTTAGCGAGTGGCTCCCCTATATATTGGGCGGCTGCCTGATGCTGGTGACGAGTTCGCTTTCCGGTCTGTTTATCAAGGAACCGCCGATTCGGAATCCAACGACAGAGCGATTTAAACCATGGTCGGCGCTGAAGGTTGGGTTGAAGGATCGGCGGATGATTGTTTTGATGGTGGGTGTGGCCATGCTGAATAGTTTTACGGTAATGTACAACATGTGGATCTGGCTTTTTGCAAGAAACGTGTTGAACCTGACGCTTACGGATATGGGGGCCGCCCTGGCGTGGGCGCCCTTGCTTGGACTGATTGTGGCTTTTCCGTATGCCTGGTTGATCGATCGAGTGAGTCCGTACCGGTTGTTAGCGGTTTATCTCGTTTTGGTCATCCTGACGGGGTTCGGAATGCGTTTGGTCCACAACGCCGCAGGATTGGCGTTGGTCAGCATTCTTTGGGCGGGGGTAAACGGGTTGAGTGGCGCAGCCATTATGATCGTTCTGCGCTTAGCGCCTCGGGAGGCCGTCGGTTCCGTCTCCTCTTCTGCGGCCTTTATCAATAACGTATATATCGGTATGATTGTATT
This sequence comes from uncultured Lentisphaeria bacterium, assembly GCA_903863035.1. Classification (GTDB taxonomy): domain Bacteria; phylum Verrucomicrobiota; class Lentisphaeria; order Victivallales; family Victivallaceae; genus CAIPAT01. The sequence goes on along the minus strand of CAIPAT010000123.1, from coordinate 5,903 downwards.
TATTTCCGGATTTATCATTGAACATACTGGACGCAATTATCACCTGGTTTTTTTCATAGGCGTGGCGCTCAGTGGCATAGGGTATGGCATTTTGCTCTACTATCGCTGGCTGATGAAACCATGTGCCATGGCGCAAATAACCGACGAAATGAACATGGATGCTATGGTGAACACGGAGATTGAGCGGGAAATATCGCCTGCGGGTTCAGCAACAATTGTCAACTAAAGATCTGTTAAATATTACGCTGAAAAAAGGTTTAGCCGAGAACCGACTGAGTTAAAAATGAAGGGAAAGGCAATAAATAACTTGATCGTATAGGAATTTGTATTTTAATTAATGTAGGTCAGACATTCCTGTCTGACATTTCGCAGGCAGGAATGCCCGCGCTACATTACAAAGAAGTCCCGGCGCAGCCGGTTAAGTTCTTAAAAACACATGGACGAATACGTCTAGAAGGAAAACTATGAGCGCAAAAGAAGAACAGTCTTCAAGTAATCGAAAAACCGGTGAGTTGCCAAATTCCAGTATGAAACTCAGGCCTTTGCCGTCAGGCGTGGTTGAACATACGTTGATTCCTAAGACCGTGTGCGGGGGAATTGTCGAACGGCAAGACGGCACACTCATGTTTGCCCATGCCAACCATGCCGGTCTTAAAGTCGGGGATGCTTCCGCCTCGGCATACCGGATCTCAAGTGATGCCGGAAGAACCTGGAGCGCGTCTCAACCGCTGAATTGCGGGATGGGGATATGGGGGATGATTCGCCTGAAATCGGGGAAATTGGCGGTCTATGGTGACAAGCAATACGGAGGTCATAATAAAACGACCTATTTTTCTTCTTCGCCGGATGACGGCAAGACCTGGTCCCCGCCGGCGGACATCGGCGCTTATCAAGGCTTTTGTCTGTATTTGCATTCGCTGAGTCAATTGGACAGCGGCCGGCTGCTGCTGGCTGGCTACTGGGAGGGATTGAACGCAGGTCGGCCCGATGAGGGATTACATGAGGGCGCCACCGACACCATTCCGCATACGCAGTACGGCTGGGGGCTATGGCGCGGGCGGATTCTGTTCTGCGAGGGGCATCGCGGGGTGGAGATGGGTATCAATGTCGTCTACTACTCCGATGATGAAGGCCTGACTTGGAAGCAATGTACTGGCGGAATATTCGGCTGGTTTGATGAGCGGGGCGTACCCAATGGGGAAGGCGGCATCATTGATGTCTACGAACCGAACATAGCGGAGACCAAAGACGGGCGTTTGCTGATGATCATGCGTTCGAAAACCGGACGTCTGCTCCAGAGTTACAGCTTGGATCAGGGAGTAACCTGGCTCAGTGTCCTGCCATCGGAGCTGTCGGCTTCGCAGACCACGCCGATGTTGATTAAGATTCCCAAGACCGGGGATTTACTGTGTGTGTGGAATCAAGTGTCATGCGAAGAGATCCGTCGCGGTTTTCAGCGCGGGCGTCTTTCCGCCGCCATTTCTCGCGACAGCGGCCTGACCTGGGAGAACTTCAAAACACTTGAACTCCAGGAAGGCATGGAGAATACCGCCCGCATCACTCCGGAGTTTCCGATTGCGCGAAGGGTCGTAGGCCGACCCGGACTGGGCCAACTTCCAGATGGATTCGCCATGTTCTCGCAACCCAACTTGGACATTGTCGGGGATCAGGTCTTCATCCGCTATGGCCGGATGTGGCCGATGGAGAAGACGGACGCAAAGCAGAAACCGTCGAACCAATGGCCCAGTCTATGGCCAAGACAGGAGGATAGAGGCGCGGAATGGAAGGGAGAGGAAGTGATCATGCGCGTATATCCCTTGGAATGGTTTTACAGTTGAAGATGGTCTTCTAGAAATAATAAAAAATACTTATAGGTAAAGAAATATTAATAGTATGGAATATTCATGACAGAAAATAATCACGCATGGTACGCTCTCCGGAGAACCCTTCCATCTTGGAGCTTTGAGGATAATCTCCAGGAACTTATTGAATGTCTTCCTCGATATCAAGTTGACGAGATCATCGTAAAAGTGGACACCGAAGAGTTCTCACACGGTCAGCCTCCACTGGACTGGGTAAAGGAATACCAGCCGAAATTGTTCAGGATAAAGCAGGAAATGGATAAGCTGGGCATCGTCTATTCCCTGAATCCATGGATCACTCAAGGTCATGCCGACAGGGGACGCGATGACAGGCAGCGGTTTCCCGGGCTCCAGACCATGGTCGGCCATGACGGAACTGAAGCGCACAGTTGCGCCTGTCCGCTTTCAGGCGTCTGGCGGGAAAACACGGGGAAAGTCTGGACGCTATACGCGGAAACCAAACCTCATATCATGTGGGTGGAAGACGACATCCGCTCCTTCAATCACTCACCCGTCACTTACGGCTGCTTCTGCCCCCTTCACATTAAGCGTTTTTCCGATCGGATAGGGAAAGCGGTTTCCAGAGAGGAACTCGTCGCCGCCATCCTCACTCCCGGAAACCCTCATCCGTGGCGGAAAGAGTATCTCGACATGCAGAGCGAAATTATGATTGACGCCGCCTCGTTTCTGGCGAAAACCGTTCACGCAACATCGCCCGACACCTGCATGGGGCTTATGTCGTCCGGTCCCAGGGAGCATTGCCTTGAGGGGCGGCACTGGCATGCGTTCGCGGAAGCACTGGCAAACGGGTGTCAACTCTACAGCCGTCCCCCCACCGGAGTTTACAGTGAAAATTCGTTGCGGGAGAATTATTATGCCCATGATTCCATAAAACTGACCCGTCACTGCCTGCCTGCCGGTGTCATCGAACAGAGTGAGGTTGACAACTGGACGTTCTCACAATATTCCAAAAGCGTGAATTTCACGCTTATACAAATGGCGATTTCGTACGCCTACGGCTGCAGCGGCATTACTTTGAATCTTTTCGATCATTGCGGCACACCAATGGAAAGGACACCGGAGTTTGGCCGGCTGCTGAATGAAAACAAGGCGTTCCTGAACGCACTGGCGGCAAAGGCCCAGGTAAAAGGACGCTTCAGGGGAGTAAAACTGCTCCGTCACGAAAAAGCAGCTTATGCGAAAATACTTGCTAAAAATGCTTCATACGGTGTTCTTGCCGAAGACGGCTACTGCTTTTGTGAAAAACTTGAGGCACATGGCATCCCGACCGTGTATGATGATGAAAACGTCATCGTCGCCACCGGACAAAACATCGCGGCATTTTCCGATACGGAAATAAAGGATTTCCTTAAAAAAGGCGTATTCCTTGACGCCGTTGCCGCCAAAACGCTTTTTGACCGGGGCTTTGGCAAGTTGATCGGACTGAAAAATATTTCCCATCCGATAAATATTGATGAATTGGGGGAATTGGGAGCCGAAGAATTTTTCAATGAGAAGTTCGGCGGCACGGAAAAGAAATTCCTCACCATGACCATTCGCGGTGCCGACGGTAAGCGTCCGAGCCTCAGCCTGATTGAGCCAACTGGGGACATTCAGGAAATAAGCAGACTCGTTGACTCTGATGCCCGCCGTCAGCATATAAGCATGTACGCCTTTGAAAATGAGATTGGAGGACGGGTGATTGTCAGTTGCCTGGATCTCGCGACAGCATCCGGACAGTCATTCAACCATCCTTTCCGGGTGGAACAGCTTCAAGCCGCAGTGCGATGGCTTGCGCGTGACGCCGTTCCGATTATTGTTGAAGGCGACGGGGCATATCCACTGGCGTTCAGGAAGGACTGCGAGGATTTTACGCTTATAGGAATGTTCAATCTCTCGCTGGATCCATGGCCTTCGGTGAGATTTACATTGGCTGACAACAGGGATTTTACAACAGTGATGATCCTTGATCGCTCCGGGCAATGGCTCGCCGCCGGAAAAGATGTCGAAATCACACGGGCGAATGACAGAACGATAATCGAAGTATTCCGTGAAATCCCATTCAACGAACCACTCTTCCTGTCACTGGAGAGATAGAGTTGAACACGAAATAAGAAATTGGGTGGGGCTTTGGCAACGCGGCAAAAAAATATCAATTAAGGGTAGATGCGATCTCTGTTCGAAATGCTTCAGAATATCGTGAATGCTGGCCATTTATTAAAATAAAAAACAAAATATAAAGTAAAGCGATTATGTTTAAAAGCAGAGAAGAAAATTTACAGGATTTTGTAAGGGCCCGCTTTTGCTACTGCCGGGCAGCAATGAAGAATTAGGATAAGTTCATCTGCAAACTTTACTGTTTTGTGACCAGGCGCTGGAGTAGCGCTTTTTTGTGCATGAGTTGAAACTTAATAAATTAACAACAGGCAGTTAATAATGAAAGAACCGAAAAGTATGGTAGAGAAAGAACACTATAAATATCACTACTCTGAGAACTTTGAACAATTCAGAATACATCTGGCGGAATACAGAAATTTTTATTACTGGTTCACCCCGTTATGCCGGATAGATACCATAAACGCCGTTGACAAGACTATTGGAACACCGGTAATAAAAAAGCTGGAGGAAGGGAATGGCGGCACCATATTTGAAATAGATTTTAAAAGTACGGTCTGGCGGGAGAAAAAAGCTTATGTGATTTTCAATAAAGACAGTGTGGAGTATTTCGTGAAAGTCAGTGGGAAAGCAGTCATTGACAGGGTTTACTATTTCACGGGTATTGTTGATGAACAGCTTTTCGGTTCAGTCCCCGGCTTCGACACGTTCATCCCCGGATGCACAAACTTCCTCACGAAAAAAGAGCTTTTCACTAATGAGTTTTTCAGTATCAGCGCCAATAATGACACCACGCATTGGGGGCATTCGCTGTGCAGCGGCCCGTTTATGTACATGTTCTCGCGGCATGAAACCGGAACGAAGATTTGGAGCGGGCTGGTTGTTGAAAAAGGCTGCAACAGCTTTGATTCATTTGATTTCAACCATAAGCCGCCTGAAATGGAGCGTGAAAGTGAAAGCATACTCAATACCCAGTCTTTTTCCATAAATTATTCAGGACATTTGAATGTCGATGGCGAATGGAGAAGCCCCAGCCTGTTCATCGGTTTTTCCAGAGATAAACTTTCCGCGATTGCAGACTACTGCAGCCTGCTGGAAAAGAAAAAAGCCATCTCTAAAGCGGATTCCGGCAAAATAAAATACCCGTGGCACCGGAAACCGATATTCTGCGGCTGGCATGAACAGACAGCGCTCGGCAGACAGAAAATGAACGGCGGAAACCTTTCGAAAGAGCAGTTGGAGCGCGGCAGTTTTATCATGGACGAATGCACTCAGGCAAACCACGAAAAATGGGTTGATGTTCTGCTTAAGAACAAAATCCCGTTCGGGACCCTGATTATTGATGCGAAATGGCAGAAGGAACTAGCGCGGTTTGATGCGGATGAACGCAAATGGCCTGATATGCGCGGGTTCATTGATGCCTGTCATGAGCGTGGAATAAAAGTCTTACTATGGATGCAGGCATGGGCGATGGAAGGACTCGATGAAACTTTCTGCATTACGAAAGACGGTAAAGCTGTTGCTCAGGATCCTACCAGTCCGGGATACCGGAAAATACTGGAAGACGGGGTCGAGCATATGTTGAGCTCCGCTCCCGGCGGGTTGAACGCAGACGGGGTTAAAATAGATGGCACGGACGGCATCCCATGCGGCAGAGGAGTGAAAAACTATGAAGGCATTTACGGTTTCGAATTGCAGCGGCTGTATATTGAAATAATTTATAAAAAGGCCATTGCGAAAAAGAAAGACGCTCTTATTTCGCTTTACATCGCCAATCCTTATTTCCGCGATGTCTGCAACATGGTCAGACTTGGTGACCTGTATACCGTTTACGGAAGACCGATTGATACTCTGCGAGAGCGAGCTGACATTGTTAAAACCGCCATGAAAGGTAAACCCGTTGATACCGACGGCAACTTCAGGTTT
>CAIPAT010000122.1 GCA_903863035.1 uncultured Lentisphaeria bacterium | reverse complement strand
TCCAAGCTCAAGTACCAGCCCCGGACTCCGCCGGAACCAATCCCGGAGCCAACCCCGGCCAGTGTCAATATAAACAGCAACACCGGGAAATTAAAAACCCGCCGGGACTATCTATTCTGGGGCATGGTTGCCGTCTTTCCGCTTCCGTTTATTATTCTGCTCGCATCGGTTTGGTTTCATCCATCAAATAAAGAGCCGAATGAAACTGCTTTCCTTGAAGACAGGCTTGAACTGCTGGAAAAAAAGCTTGCCATCCCCGATATGCCACCTGCCGCGCTGGCGGTGGAGGCCTCAAGGCTGCTGGCAATATTTCCTGAGCAGCGCACGCCTAAACAGGAGGAGCTCTTCGTGAAGCTGAAAAATCATATTAGCAGTTTTGATTCAGCTAAAAAAACAGTAGAGATGGAAGAAAAGTCCGATTATGTGAAAAGTCTTGAAGGGCAATTGAAAGAACTGGTTGCCGCCAAAGCCGAACATGATAATAAACTGGCTGAGGAAATTAAACAGGCAGAATCCAAAAATAAAACTTTTGAAAGCACGATTGCCGACCTGACCGGCAAACTTAAAGTGCAGGACGACAAAATCAATCAGCAGAAGTTAAATTTTACAGCAGAGCTTGCCAGGCAGCGGATTGCGCACGAGAAGTACTGGAAAGCCGATCTCTTGAATGATTTATATGCACAGCTGAAAGAAGAGGACTACGCCAGGGCGGAAGCGCGCCTGGTTTACAAACGTTCGCTGCTGGGCAAAGAATATAACGCCTGGTTCAATTCATATATCGAATTGGTCAAGCATCTGCATGAGCTCGATGATTATTTTAACACTGGGAATTCCCATATTGTCGGTAAAAATATTGAAGGGCATAGAATTACCATGCTCAATGACGGTAATATTTATTTTGAGGAAAAAGAGGGGGTGGTCAAATCCTGTAAATGGTATGATTTCCCGCCGCAGGGGATTTATGAACTGCTGCAAAAAGCCAAGCCTGAACTGGCCGGCAACCGGCAGGTGTTTGATGGCGACATTGCCTGCCTTAAAGAAAATATTTTCAGTCCGGCTGCCATCAAAGGCAGACCCTGCCTGAAAGAGTTATGCATGGCAGCCATTGACAGCCAGATAGAATCTATTTTCAGCATTGCTGTTTATGATAAAAACCAGGCTGCGGTTGCTGCCGATAGTTTGCTGAATATGCTTAAAAACACGGAATTTGTGCCGATGGTTAAGGCGCGGCTGGGGACGCTCTGCAATCAGAAATAATTATGAACGACACCGGATAGCGCGATTTTAATTGCGCATGCTCATTTAGAAAGCTTGAACAGAAGGAGTTGAATAAAATGGCGAATAAAGATCTTACAGAAATGAGAGTAAGAAATGTGATGAAGCAAATCCCGAAGAGCGCGATGACGAAGCGGACAAACAAGGTGCGCAATACGGTCAGGTCAACCCTGTCCTCGATGAAGACCGTGCTCGGCCAGCTGAAGAATGGCAACATGAATAAACTGCGGGATGAAAAACGGCGCAAAAAGATTATTGCCATCACGATCACGGCAATCGTGGCCGCCGCAATTGCCATCACGTTGAAAATCATCCTGCGTTAGAGCCGGGTTCGCCCGTTTGAAAAATTTACGCACCGGAGCATTGAGATAACATGAACCAGCCACAGAACAAAGTCGCTAGCAGCCGGACATGGCCGGTCAGGCTGTTGTTTAAACTGCTAAACCGCCGTTCCGCGGCGGAGGCATTGGAAAAGAGCGAATTGTTCACCAGCAGCCGGGACGGCATCGTGGTGGTTGACGGCGGCGGCGGCCTGCTGCAGGCCAATGCGGCGTTCTGCCGCATGCTGGGTTACCGGCAGGAGGAGCTGATGGCGCTGCGGTATTTTTCCGAGCTCACCCCGGCAAAGTGGCATGAGTGGGAGGCCGGGGAGATATGGAACAAGCGGCTGCTCCGGGACGGTTATTCCGGGCTGTATGAAAAGGAGTATGTCCGGAAGGACGGTTCGGTGTTTCCGGTGGAGCTGCAGTCGTTCATATTTTTTAATCAGGACGGAACCCCCAGATACATGTGGAGCGTGGTGCGCGATATCAGCAACCGGGTCAAGCTGGAAGAGGAGAAGAAGCTGCTTGAAGCCGGTATCCGCAACAAGCAGCGGCTGGAAACCATCGGTACGCTGGCCGGAGGGATAGCCCACGATTTCAATAACATTCTGGTGCCCATCCTCGGCTATGCCGAACTGTCGATGTCGATGCTTCCGCCGGAAAGCCAGTTATATAAATATTCCAGCGAGATCATGAAAGCCGCCGAACGGGCGCAGAACCTGGTAGCCCAGATCATGACTTTCAGCCGCCCGGCGGAGAACCGGCAGAAACCCCTCGATGTCCGGCTGCTGCTCAAGGAGGCGTTGAAACTGCTCCGCCCGGCAATCCCGGCCACGATCGCGATTGAACAGCATATCGACACACCCTGCCGGAATGTCCTGGCTGATCCCTCCCATATCCATCAGATAATTTTAAACCTCTGCACCAACGCCTTCCATGCGATGGAAGCTGCCGGGGGGACGCTTACCATTGAACTCCGCGAAGCTGCCGCGGCTGACTGCCCGGCATGCTGCAATCCGGAGCTTGAGTATCTGATGCTGCGGGTGACCGATACCGGGACCGGCATGGATGCGGCCACCATGGAACGCATTTTCGAACCGTTCTTCACCACCAAGCCGGTCAACAAAGGCACCGGGCTCGGGTTGTCGGTGGTGTACGGCATAGTGCAAAGCTGCAAAGGGGAAATCACGGTCGCCAGCGCGGAAGGGCGGGGCTCGACGTTCAAGATCTTCCTGCCGGTCATCGAAGCGGACGCGGAGGAAAGCCAGGATGCCGGCAGCCCGGTCAGAGGCGGCGGACGGGTGCTGTGCATTGATGACGAACCGGCCAATCTGCAATTGATGCTGGCCATGCTTTCCAGGCTCGGGTATATAATCGAAACGGAAACCTCGCCGGTGAAAGCGTTCGACCTTTTCAGCCGCGCTCCGGAAAGCTTTGACCTGGTAATTACCGACCTTGCCATGCCGGGAATGACCGGGCTGGAGCTGGCGGAGAAGATACACCGCGAGAGTCCTGGCCTGCCGGTCATCCTGATGACCGGATACGGCAGCGACATTGATGAAAAGGCGGCGCTGGAACGCTGCGGCATACGGCAGATTCTTAAAAAACCGGTGAAACTTCATATATTAGCATCAAGTATTAATGAAACCATCAATTTATCGAGGAGGTAGAATATGGAAATTTTACTTATTGAAGACGACGAAGCCGTAAGGGAATTCATCCGCGAAGTGCTGCTGGGTGCAGGTTACTTTGTCAGCGCGGCGGGCAACGGCAAAGAGGGACTTGCGGCAATAAAAAGCGATCCGGATATCGGCAGTCATTTTCATCCGCGCGGCGATATCAATATTGCTGAATTCCAGTTGGCCCGCCAGGTATATTCCGCCGCGCGGAAATACGAAGCGTGGTATGACGGCGCGAAGCCGCAGACGGACATCGCAATCTTTTTCGAACCTCACTGGGAACTGATGATGTCCTGTCCGGCAATTGACGGCGCCACCCGGATGCTGGCCGAACTGAAATGCCAATTCGACATTGTCTCCGAATGGGAGAAGATATTTAATTACAAGCTGTTAGTGCTGCCGGATGAAACAGTTGTCAGTCCAGAAACTGCTGAGTTTCTGCGCCGTTTTGCAAGCGGCGGCGGCAAGATCATCGCCAGCGGGCGTTCTGGATTAAATGAACAGGGTACGGCGTTTGCTATGCCGGAATGGGGAATCGAGTACCTCGGCGAAGACCCGGTCGACCCGGTCTGTCTGCAACTTGATTATGACTTTTTCAAGGACTTGCCGCCCATGCCGCTGGCAACCTACTGTAAAGGGCTGCTGGTAAAGAATTCCACTGGCGCCGGAACGCTGGCGCTGGTGATCGATCCGTACTACAATCAGGGCTTTGACGGGAGTTGTGTTTACGCCTATACGCCGCCGGACAAGCCGACGGCAAAACCGGCGATTATTCTGCATCAGGACGTCGCTTATTTCGCCTTCCCGGTTTTTGCGGCTTATAATGAAAGCGCATACCCATAT
>CAIPAT010000121.1 GCA_903863035.1 uncultured Lentisphaeria bacterium | reverse complement strand
CCATCATTCTTTTCTGTGTGACCGCCGCCGCGGCTGTCGCGATCAGGTATGTCCAGCAGGAGAAAAAGCAGGAAACCAGACTGATCAACACCATGTGCCTGGACTGTAAATTTATCGAAGCAAGGAAGCTGAGCAGCATCAGTACTGGCCATTGCTCCAAGTGCAATGGCACGTTAGGCTACGCCTGGAAATGCTTCAAGTGCGGCAAGGTCTTTTCCCGGGAAGTCAGTAAGGCTGACGAGAATGTTTTGCTGCTGGAAAATATTCGTCCTCCGGACTGCCCGATCTGCGCTTCCAGTAACGTAAAATATATTCCGCCGGAAGCACCGCCCGTAGACAAACGATAGCAAAAAGCGAAATCGTTAATGAATTTCAGCTCGACACTCTTCGCTCAGATTCAGTTTCCCATTCAGGTATGCAGGCTTCTACGCACAAGTCTTTTGCGGTTGCGGTTCTCATCGGTACAGAGGACAATTTAAGCCCAGAGGAATAATTGTTGCCATGAAGGTAACGAAGAAAAAAATTATTTCACGGTCTTATGCGTAAAACCATAGTCTTTAAAATTAATGTTTCCATTTTTTTTAGATAATGAAAACCCACTAGAAATAAGTAATCTACTAAAGTAGAAATTTTGCATGGCTTTCAGTACCCCAAAAGCTCAGCTTGACATTTAAAATATAGTATTTATTTGATAAAGCAAGTTTCCTTTTTAGAAAATTATCCAGCAACCGCCGTTTTATTTATGGAGTTTTGCGGTCTGCGCTTTGACTACCGCCGCGGACTGGGCATATTCCTGCCAATCCAGCTTTGTCGTAGCTAGATCAACCGCGGATGCATGTTTATCAATTTCCAGGAGCATGCGGATTCCTGTACGAGCCATGTTGTATGCCCCGTTGGCATCGCTGCTTGCCGGCATATTTTTCCATGCCTGGCGACTGTCAAAGAATGGTTCTACCGGAGAGTGGATAAAAGAATATTCATCGGCTTGTGACGCTTTGGCCCGGTCAGTCACCCGTATGTTCATAATCGCGTTGAAAAAGTATAAGCACGCCTGATGCAGCGCTGCATCAGTGCGCTGCTGGCGGCCAAGGAGCGCCATTCCTATGTCCGGGTTGCCCCGGTAGTCAACTTTGGCGTTTTCAAACATTTTTTTCAGTTCGTCGGTCACGCAGTAAATTTCCTGCTTGCCTTCGCCGTCGCGATCCAGTGCCGTTATTGCGTAGCGGGTGCGAACCACACAACTGCAAAGCGTCCATTGCCTTTTAGTTATCTTATCCTCGTCCTTCCGGGTGTACATGCCATTGCCGGCAATTTTGCCCAGCGTGTAAGTAAATTCAAACCGGTCCCGTGCCGGATTATAAATGATGGAATCAAAGCTTGCCCATAATTTAAGACACTTTTCCACGCTTTCATAAGCGGCATAGACGTTTTTGATAAATCCGGTCACGGGGTCAGTCATCGCGGCATATGATGCAACCGCGTAGAACAGAATGCCGTTCTGGATTCCAGCTTTTTCAGAACTTTCAAACTTATTGGCAAGCTGGTACGCATTGAGGTAATGCCCTGCCTCCAAACGGCTTTTTTTATTCTTGAACGCCAGATAATTCAACTTCTCAATCAGCGCTTTTTCAAACTGCTTATATTCCATTTTTTCAATCTTATAACGGTCCCGCTTAAACCCGCGGTTAAGATTTTCAAGCACGACAATGGCGTTATATTGGACTATCAACTGCGTAATTTTATGCAGGACCTGCGACAGATAGCCTGCCTTGAACCCTTTAATACTCGCCGCCTCCGACCATGATTCCCGTACTTTCTCTAAATTTTCCGTCCTGGTGTCCAGTATGGCATGATAGTCGATGTTGCGTTCCCCCGCTGCGATAGTGTCGAAAGAACCATGATCAAGGATATTGCCGTTCCGATCGGTAATTGTAT
>CAIPAT010000120.1 GCA_903863035.1 uncultured Lentisphaeria bacterium | reverse complement strand
TTGCCGGAATAAAATCATGCAGGAAGCATGACTGGCTGGAACGGAGGCAAAAATTAATCAAAAATCGGCAGTCAACGACTGATAAAACAGTCAAAAAACGAAAGTGAGAAAATTAACAAAATTCTCTCACGGAATTAAGAAAAGCCAATAGTTTTGAAATTGGCTCAGTTAAATAAGAATTTGAATATTTTATGTTTAAACTGGTTTGCATATTACCAAATGGTCCTTTAAAGAATGTGTTGAAACGACTGCGGTTGTATTATCCGCCTCTACATCGTTTGATGGCACTTTCTAAAGGAAATACCGAATCACTTGTCGCACGTTCGAAAGAATTCAGTGAGTTGCTGAATGATGTTTTGATCAATGGAGTTTGGAAACGGACAGGCTTGGGGCGTCTGACTATTTTAGATGAATGGGTCGTTTCATTTCTAACGACATCCTCCGGATCGTTTAAAATATTGGATGTGGGCGGGTCGGATGGCAGCACTACTTTTGATACATTGCGTTACTTTCAAGAAAATCTTAATGTGGAAGCAAAGGCTGCTATATTAGAATTGCATTTGCGCCTACATTGTTTTCGTAGAGGGTGCTTAAGGTATTATCTTACTCATGACCAGTCCCCATTATTATTACAAATTGGCCCATTAGGCGTTTTATTCGAGGAAACCAAGGGCAAAGAAGGTGTGGTCTTTAATCCAATTGTTCGAATAATAAAGAAGTACTTGCAATGCTTTTCTTTAGAAAAATACCTTAAGAATGATGGCGATCTTATTTTACAGAGTCCTCTGGTTGAAAATAGCCCAAACATAATTTGGATCGAGCAAAATCTCTTCCATTTTGATCCAGCAATGGCAGAGACTTTTGATTTTATTCGCTGTTGCAATGTGTTAAATTGCGGATACTTTAGCGACGCCCAAATTTATGATGCAGTACGGTTACTTACTTTTTATCTAAAACATAAAGGGTTGCTATTGGTATCTCGGACAATAGATACTTCTACGGGGCCTTTACACACTGCAAGTTTGTGGATGAAAAACGGTGAAGTTATACAACACATATCTGATTTGAATGGGGGGTCCGAAGTAAAAAAAATTGTAACAGCAAATGGGCCTACTCCACAATAAGATTTGGAAAAAAATGGATTCGCCATGTGCCAATCGGCAAATGTTATTGCCGCTGTTGAAAGAAACGCTGCTCGGAGCAAAATTGATCCGTCGAAATCTATTCCAGCAACAGATATTAGAGAAGATGATCGAAGAGCATGTTACGAGAAAACGCAAATGGAGCAATCGGCTATAGGTATTGCTTTTGCTTGAAATATGGTTCCAGGAATTTATTAATTGAATTAGGCGCAAATATGGACAACAACAGTAAAAAAATAAAAGTATTGCATCTGATTCCGTCTCTAACCGGAGGCGGAGCAGAGCGGCAGATTCAAATGGTAATACCATTGCTGGATCAGCAGGGGTTTGAAAATCATGTTCTATATCTTTACGGCGATGAGTGTCGAAATACATTGGGCCTACCTGCTCAGCAATTGCATTTTATCCCGGTCAGTAACAATTATTCTCCACGCATTTTAATTGGAATTATTAGAGTAATACATAAGATTCAACCTGATCTAATTCATTCATGGATAAGGCAGATGGATATTTTGGCCGGTCTGCTATCTACGTTTTATCATATCCCCTGGGTGTTGCGGGAACCAAGTTGCGCGTCGGACAGATATAAACATTGGAAATACTGGCTGCGGGCCAGACTGGCGGCAAAAACAACTGCCATCATGGCAAATTCTCTTGGAGGTCGTAATTACTGGCACTCGATTTATCCGGACAAGGAAATACAAATTATTCCCAACATCCTGGACAAAGATGCCATTCTAAAGACACCTCCAGCCGACAGGATGGAGTCAGGACTGAATGAAAAAAATAAAATCATTTTGTATGCCGGCAGGCTCGATAAAGGCAAGAATTTAAAGTTTCTGATAGAGTCTTTGGGGGCAGTCCTGAAAGACGATCCATCACTGATTTTTTTAATTTGCGGGCAAGGCTCCGAATTTCAGGCTTTAAACAATACTGTTGAAGCGGCAGGGATTGCCGCCCAGGTTCAATTCTGCGGGACTGTTTCTAGAGAAAAACTCTGGAGCATGATGAAAATAGCAGATATCTTTGCTTTTCTAAGTTTATCTGAAGGGCAGCCGAATGCGGTTCTGGAGGCTGCTGCATGCGGACTGCCACTTTTACTTTCTGACATTCCAGCCCACCGGGATATTTTCGATGAGACATCGGCCAAATTTGTTCCAACTGACAATATGGATGCAGTCATAAAGTCGATTACCGGGATGCTTCACTCTGATAATAGCATACAGGTCGCGAATGCACACCGTATTCTGGATAGTTTTGACAGTAATCAAATTATTATGAAATATCGGATTTTTTATAATAAAGCAATCCAACTGGGAAGAAAATTCGGATATTGTATCGTTTTGCCAGTAATTCAATTATCTGAAATATCAGACTTTTTATAATAAAGTAATCAAATCTGGAAGAAAACTTTCTGTTGTCCAGGCCTTAATCAATAGTAGAATTGACAATGAAAGCAATCTTCAAAAAATTATAACAACTTAAAAAAACTGACTGCAACTGGCGGGGTATAATCATATGTGTGGAATTGCGGGTATTATTAGAAAAAATGCAGGCATCGATGTGCAGGCATTGTGCGCGGCGGCGGAACTGATGCATAATCGCGGGCCTGACAGCAAAGGGGTCTGGAGTAATGCACATGTCGGGTTTGCACATCGCAGGTTATCCATTATTGATACATCGGAGTCAGGACATCAGCCGATGCTGGACGAGGTTTCCGGCAATGTTATCACCTATAACGGCGAAGTCTATAATTTCAAGGAAATACGCGCCGACCTGCAACGGCTCGGAATCGGCTTTACCAGTCAGTGTGACACGGAGGTCATCCTCAAAGCATACCGGCAATGGGGAAACGGCTGCATCGCGCGGTTCAACGGTATGTTCGCCTTTGCGATCTGGGATAAATACGCCAATAAGCTTTTTGTAGTTAGAGACCGTATGGGAGTCAAACCGCTCTACTATCATTATTCAGACAGTTGTTTTGCCTTTGCCTCCAGGCCGAAAGTACTGTCGGCGTTGCTGCCGGAATTGTCGAAAGACTGGGACCGTCAGGGCATCAGACTGTTTTTAGAGGCCGGGTACATACCGGCGCCTTATACCCATAATCCTGATATCAGAAAACTGCCGGCGGCCCATTATCTGGAAATCTCACTGGACAACTTCCGCTTGAAGCAGCAGCGCTACTGGGACTTTCGCGATATACGCACCGAGACCAGTTGGGAAAATCGCGCCGAAGATGATCTGCTGGATGAACTGGACGCCCTGCTGAATACATCCGTCAAGGCGCGAATGGTCAGCGATGTGCCGCTCGGTTCATTCCTCTCCGGCGGCATTGACAGTTCACTGGTAACCGCCATAATGCAGAGATATTCGACTACTCCAGTCAAGACTTTCACCATCGGATTTGAAGAAAACAGCAATGATGAGAGTGCTCATGCGGAACAAGTCGCCTCTTTTCTAAAAACCGACCACTATTGCGAGAAGATGAAGGTTGATGATCTGATCGAATTACTGCCGCAATGGTTCGATCAGTATGACGAGCCATTTTTCGACCACTCCGGATTTGCTGTGATGGCGGTTTCACGAATGACCCGCAGGCATGTGACCGTCGCATTGTCAGGCGATGGCGGTGATGAGCTATTCGGCGGATACCATTATTATAATATCATGGAGAAGCTAAAATATTTTTATGCGCTGCCGAAAACATTGCGACTGAGTATAGCCACGCTGTTATCCTGCTGTCCCAATCATAGACTGAAGATCCTCGGCGGTGCGCTCACACAGTCGGATTTGAATTCGGCATTCGCATTTTCCCGAGGTGTACTGAAAGACTATCGCACGGTACTCACTCCGGAATTATTACAATCAACACACAGTTTTGCAGATATGATCAACGCCAATGCCCGCAGCTATGCAGACAATCTTTCCGCTGCCGAAATCGCGATGCGGAATGACATTTCATTTACTCTGGTTGATGCTTATCTCCAGAAAATAGATGTTGGAACGATGGCGTTTTCACTGGAAGGCAGAGAACCGATGCTGGATTATCACCTTGTTGAATGGGCGATGAAATTGCCGACAAAATGGAAAATACGCAATAATGTCAATAAATATCTGCTGCGAAAACTGGCGTATCGCTATATTCCGCAAAAGATTCTGGATAAACCCAAAATGGGCTTTGGAGTGCCGATGGAACAATGGTTGCGCGGCCGGCTGAAAGACTGGGCGGCAGCCAGGCTGAATAATTCCGCTATTATTGATCCAGCACTGCTTAACCAGACAACAATACTGGAAGCGTGGAATCAGCATTTGACCGGTCAACGTAATCTGCAACCATTACTTTGGACAATACTGGTGTTTCTGGAACACAACAAATATAGCATGAAGATCGTCTAAATGAAAGTTGCTTTTGTAAATCTTACCGGCGGCGGGCTCAGCGGCGGGAGCCGGAAAACTATGACCAGGTTGTTACCGCAACTGCTACAGGAACCGGATGTGCAAATAAAACTTTTTCTGCACCCCAGGATGGATATTTTCAGTTCCGAAAGTGGGCTGGAGTGTTATTTGTGGCCAGAAAAAGATCATCTGCGCGGATATCCCGCGCTAAAAAATGCAATACGCCAATATCAACCGGATATCGTGTTCATTCCCAATTCCATTTTACCGGATTTCGGAAATGTTCCCACGGTCATAATGGTCAGGAATATGGAGGTGCTGACCCGCCCGGTCGGCGGCAATAAATTGCGGCAGGCGGCAAAGAACCTGCTTCGGAGATATCTTTTCAAGCGTTCATGCCGAAAGGCAACACGAGTCATCGCGGTGTCTCAATTTGTTAAAGAATATCTGATCGAAAAATGGCATATCGCGCAAGAGAAAATCGACGTGGTTTATCACGGGATTGATGCAGAGGAGTCCAAGCCGGTTAAACCGCAGAAACTACAGTGCATGGACACTGATAAATTCATTCTATCATCCGGATCATTTGTCTCATACCGGGGCTATGAAGATGCCATAAAGTCATTTGCCGCAGCCAGCCTTGCCGACACCAGCCTGATCCTTGCCGGGGATGTTAAAGGCGATGATAAATATATAAAGAAGATCCGGCATATGATTAAAGCTCTTGGAATGGAATCGAAAATAATATTGCCGGGCTTCCTTTCCCAGAGCGAGATGTCATGGTGTTATGCCAATTGTTCCATTTTTGTTATGACCAGCAGGATCGAGGCCTGTCCTAATGTTGTTCTGGAGGCATTAAGTTTCGGGTGCGTAAATATTTCCACCCTATCGCCGCCGATGCCGGAAATTTTTGCATCCGCCGCACAATACTATAATCCCGGCGACATAGATCAACTGAAAGAGCTTCTGGTAATTTGCAATAACCTTAATGAAGCAACTAGAAAAAAATATTCTGGAACCGCCAAAGAACGTGCGGCCTGTTTTTCATGGAAAAAGAACAGCAGTAATCTTATTAACATTCTCAAAAACGTACTTCGGCTGCACGCAAAATGAGAAACTGCTTCAGATTTGTACCGATACACGACACGGAGAGCATTAAAAAACAGGTTCTTTCGAAAAGTTACTAGTCATAACAATATAATATAAACAAAGATGGTTGGTATGTTTAAAGAAAAAATACTTCTTATTACGGGTGGCACCGGATCGTTCGGCAATGCAGTACTAAAACGTTTTCTTGATACCGAGATCAAGGAAATTCGCATTTTTTCACGTGATGAAAAAAAACAGCATGACATGCGCGTTGCGTTAAACAACCCTAAAGTTAAATTCTATATAGGAGATGTACGCAATTACGACAGCATCGAAATAGCTATGCGGGAAGTGGATTATGTATTTCAGGCCGCAGCTCTCAAACAAGTTCCATCCTGCGAATTTTTTCCACTTGAAGCAACCCGCACTAATGTATTTGGCACCGATAATGTAATCAAGGCGGCAGTGGCTAACAAAGTCAAGAATGTCATCTGTCTTAGTACAGACAAGGCGGCCTATCCGATAAATGCAATGGGCATGAGTAAGGCCTTGATGGAAAAAGTGGCTGTTGCCGCCTCGCGCAATATCCCTGGTGATACCACGAAAGTATGTCTTACCCGCTATGGAAATGTTATGGCCTCCCGCGGTTCAGTAATTCCGTTTTTTGTGGACCAGATCAAGCGAGGCCAGGCGATAACGGTTACCGATCCAAGCATGACCCGCTACCTGATGTCGCTAGAGGAGGCTGTCGACCTGGTATTGTTTGCCTTTCAAAACGGTAATCAGGGTGATTTATTTGTACAAAAGGCGCCGGCATCCACGATCGGAGATTTGGCCCAGGCCATCAAGGAGCTCTTTAATGCAGAGAACCCGGTCAAGATCATCGGAACCAGACACGGAGAAAAGCTGTACGAAACTCTTTGCACCCGCGAAGAAATGGTCAAAGCGGTTGATTTGACAAATTTCTACCAGATACCTGCGGATAATCGTGATCTTAATTACGGCAATTATTTTGAGAACGGCGATATAAAAACCTCTGTATCGGAAGATTACAATTCACACAATACAATCCGTTTAAATATTGAAGAAGTGAAAAAGAAATTATTAACACTGGATTATATTCAAAAAGAGCTGGCGATATGGAAACAAAAATAAAAGTCATGACAATTGTTGGTACTCGCCCGGAAATCATCAAACTAAGCCGGGTAATTGCCGAATTGGATAAATATGTGGACCATATTCTGGTTCATACAGGGCAGAATTATGATTACGAATTAAATGAAATATTTTTTGAACAATTAGAAATCCGCAAACCGGATTACTTCCTTGATGCTGCATGCCCCAATGCGGCTGGAACTATTGGCAATGTAATCATCAAGTCAGATGAGCTGCTTGAAAAAGTTCAGCCGGATGCGTTTTTACTTTATGGCGACACTAATAGCTGCCTGTCTGTTATTTCCGCCAAACGCAGGAAAATTCCTGTTTTCCACATGGAGGCAGGGAATCGCTGCTTCGACCAGCGTGTGCCGGAAGAAATCAACCGGAAAATCGTAGATCATTTAAGCGACATAAACATGCCGCATTCAGAACATGCCCGCCGCTATCTAGTGGCTGAAGGATTACCGCCGGAAACAATTATTAAAACAGGTTCCCCGATGAAAGAAGTTCTGCTTTATCATAAAGACAGCATAGATAAATCGGGCGTGCTGGAAAAAGAATGGTTGACTTGCGGATCCTATTTCATCGTAAGCATCCATCGCGAAGAAAATGTGGATTCGGCAACAAACTTCAGTAATTTGATGGATTCCTTGAATACCATTACCAGAAAATATAATAAAAAAATTATCGTGTCCACCCACCCGCGAACCCGTAAAAAGCTGGAATCCAGCGGTTTTGTCAATAACAACCCGCTAATTCAATTTATGAAGCCGTTCGGCTTTTTTGATTACATCAAGTTGCAAATGAATGCCTTTTGTGTTATTTCTGATAGCGGAACCATAACTGAAGAGTCATCCATTCTGCATTTTCCCGCTATAACTATCCGCCAGGCCCACGAACGTCCGGAAGGCATGGACGAAGGAACTCTCATTATGACCGGACTGAATGCAAACATAATCCTGCAATCAATTGATGTCGTGACATCGCATTATGAAGAAAACCGGAATGTTGTCAGAACGGTTCTCGATTACGAAACTGAAAATGTGTCAAAAAAGGTATTGAGAATTATACTCTCCTATACTGATTACATCAATAGAACAGTCTGGCATAAAGAAGTCTAAAAATGGAAAAGAAAAAGTTATTGCTGCTTGGCGCCGCCGGAATGGCCGGTCATATGGCGTATTATTATTTGCAGGCCTCCGGAAAATATGAAATAACCAATGTCGCTTTTCGGAATAAATTAACCAATGACAGTATTTTACTGGATATAACAAATCAAGAAGCCACTGAAGCATTAATTAAAAAAACGTCTCCGGACATTATTCTAAACTGTATCGGTGTTTTAATTAAAGACTCCAAGTCGCATCCGGATAATGCCATTTATATCAATGCTTATTTCCCTCACTTACTGGAGCGTCTGACCGCGGATTCCCAAACTAGATTAATACACATCAGTACCGATTGTGTATTTTCCGGATCAAAGGGCGATTATTCTGAGACGGATGCCAGAGATGCAGATGACGTATATGGCAAAAGCAAGGGATTGGGCGAAGTGCTCAATGAAAAAGACCTGACTATAAGAACTTCTATTATTGGCCCTGAATTAAAACAGCATGGCGAAGGACTTTTCCATTGGTTTATGAACCAGAAAGGGAATGTTAACGGCTATACGGAAGCCTATTGGAGCGGCGTAACAACATTGGAATTAGCCAAAGCAATTGATACAGCGATAGAGCAGAATGTAACAGGGTTGGTTCATTTAACAAATGGATTAAAAATTTCAAAATATAATCTGTTAAAACTCTTCAAAAAGATTAGGAATAAAAATACAGTGACATTGCAACCGTGTGAAAGCAAAAGAATAGATAAATCACTTTTAAAATCAGAACGGTTTAAATATATAGTTCCATCCTATCAGAAAATGCTGGATGAACAATATAAATGGATGCAATTAAACAACGATTTATATCAAGATATCTATAAATGAAAATTTTAATTGTAAGTCAATATTTCTGGCCTGAAAATTTTAGAATTAATGATTTGGCTGTTGACTTATTAAAGCGAGGTCATGAAGTTTCCGTTTTAACAGGCAAACCCAACTACCCCCAGGGGAGGATTTACAAAGGTTACGGTTTCTTTTCACATGCGAGCGATAATTATGAAGGAATCAAAATATACAGGGTGCCTCTGATTCCCAGAGGGAATGGGACGGGGCTTAAATTGAGTTTGAATTATGTTTCGTTCGTTTTATTCTCTTGTATATTTATTCTTTTACACAGGAAAAAATATGATGTTACCTTCACATTTGCCGTTTCGCCTATAACTCAAGCTTACCCTGCCATTTTACATAAAAAATTGTTCGGAAGCAAGGCGTGCATATGGTTGCAGGACTTATGGCCGGAAAGCGTTTCTGCGGCCGGAAAGATAAACTCTCCGATTGTCTTGAAATGCTTAAATAAAATGGTAAGACATATATACAAGCATTCGGACAAGATACTGGTTCAATCTGAAGCATTTATTCCTTCGGTGGAGGGAAAAGGGGTAACAAAAAAACAACTAAGGTATGTTCCTTACTGGGCTGAGGATCTGTTTAGCAACACAAGCAATATTTTCAAAGAAAAACATCAGCACATAATGCCGGACGGCTTCAAAGTTATGCATGCCGGGAACATTGGCGAAGCCCAGGATTTTGATTCCATCATCAAGGCGGCAAACATAACCAGGCAAATTCCGGAAATAAAATGGATTATTGTTGGTGATGGGCGAAAAAAATCATGGGTGGAGAATGAAATCATTCGATTAGGGTTGCAGGAGACATTATTCCTGCTGGGAAGATTTCCACTGGAAGATATGCCCAGCTTCTTTGTTCACGCGGATGTTATGTTACTGACCCTGAAAAAGGAGGATATTTTTTCAATGACCATTCCTTCTAAAATACAGTCCTATATGGCTTTTGGAAAACCAATTGCCGGGATGCTGAATGGAATAGGCGCCGAAGTTATCCGGAGTGCCGATTGCGGTTACATTTGTAATGCCGCTGATTATGTTTCTCTAGCAAATAATGTTATGAATGCGTATCATCAGGAAAAACATGTTCTGTCTCAAAAAGGCGAAAATGGAAAACAGTTTTATAATCAACATTTTTCGAAAGACGTCATAATTAATAATTTGATAAATATATTTCAGGAATAAATATGATTATACCTATCATCGGAGTAAACGGAATGCCTGAAATGAAATTTGCAAAAACCGGAAAGCATTATAAAAAGAACCTTGACAGAAATTTATTGTTTGATCAATTAGAAGAATTGTTCAGGCAGAAGTTGAAAAGGGCGTGAAGCATGACCGCACTAGTAACCGGCGCCGCCGGATTTATCGGCAAGTATTTGTGTGAGAAGCTTAAAGAAAAAGGCTATGCAGTTACAGGAATTGACCTGACGCCGGATAAGCCGGC
The DNA here is from genome assembly GCA_903863035.1 of uncultured Lentisphaeria bacterium. GTDB lineage: Bacteria > Verrucomicrobiota > Lentisphaeria > Victivallales > Victivallaceae > CAIPAT01. The sequence goes on along the minus strand of CAIPAT010000120.1, from coordinate 5,611 downwards.
ATGGTGCGATGCATGGTTCCAGGCCGATATCACCATCCACCCGGAGAACAATCCGGCGCTGTTAAATGCCTGCGAGGGTATCGAAGTGATTTTTCATCTGGCCGGCAAAGTGCATGCGCTGGCGGAAGTTAAATCCGATGAGTCGGAATACCATTTAATCAATACTGTCGGAACTGAAAACCTGCTCTGTGCCGCCGCTCAAAAAAAAGTCCGGAAATTCGTTTTTTTCAGCACCGTTAAAGTTTACAGCGATAAAATACCGGATATGGACAACCGTCTGGAGCCGGTTTGTGAAACTACAACAGCAATTCCTGACACACCCTATGGACAGTCTAAGCTCGATGCTGAAAAATTAGTGCTTGACGGCAGATATATCGACGATGCAACCGTTTTGCGTTTGTGCATGGTTTACGGCCCTGGCGCTAAAGGCAATATTTTGAAGATGATTAAAACCATAAAAATGGGAATTCCGTTTCTACTGCCTGAATTTCACAATAAACGCTCGATGGTTGATGTCCGGGATGTGGTGAGCGCGGCAGTACTCGCAGCGGAAAATCCGAGGGCCAGACAGCAGATCTACATCATTTCCGATGGCAATGCATATTCAACACGGCAGATTATCGATGCGATATATTGTGCGCTGGGAAAATCCCGCCGCCCGTTCGCGATTCCGTCATGGATTTTCACCATACTGGCAAAAACCGGAAATGTCATCGGCAAAGTTCGCGGCAGAAGATTCGTTTTCGACTCTGATGCATTGAACAAAATCGCCGGTTCAGCCTGGTTTTCCTCATGCAAAATCGAGCATGAATTGAAATTCAAAGTTGCTTTTTCACTGGAAAAATCACTTCCGCAAATGATTGAACAAATTGATAATGCACTGCCGCGTAAATAAGGATACTGAACTGTGATTATCTTTTTATCTTTAACCGCCGGGGCCGTTGGAGCCTGGCTGATGGCAAGCCATGGTCATATTTTCGGGCTTCTGGATGAACCCAACCACCGGAGTTCCCATTCCCAGGCAACCCCCAAAGGCGGCGGTATCGGGATTCTTGCAGCGCTGGGTATTGCCGTTATTGGCCTGAAACTTAATTTCCTGGTCTGGCTGCCGGCAGTCGCACTGTCTCTGGTGAGTTTCTATGGAGACCGTCTGCATATGTCGCCAAAGCTGAGACTGGCGCTGCAGTTTGCCTGCGCCGGAATTACAGTCTGGGCATTTGCTGTTTCAGGTGTGCATTGCGTGAACATCTGGCTTATGTTTTTTTTCGCATTCTTCATCGTCGCTACCGCCAACTACTACAATTTTATGGATGGCATCAATGGAATTGCCGGAATCACCGGCCTTGTAGGATTCGGCTTGCTGGCCTGTTATTCATGGAATTTATCCAGTGAAATTTCCTATTTGTGTCTGAGTATCACCGCCGGCTGCCTCGGTTTTTTGCCGTTTAACATGCCTAAAGCAAAAGTCTTCATGGGCGATGTCGGCAGCATTTTACTGGGTTTTGTCTTTGCGGCTGCCGTGATGGTGCTTGCAGACTCCGCCACTTCATTTATATGCCTGGCGTCATTTATTTTTCCATTCTACGCTGATGAACTGATCAGTGTACTGGTCAGATTGAAAGAGCGTAAAAATTTGCTGGAGCCGCATCGCGGCCATCTCTATCAATTGCTGGCTAACGAACTAAAAATACCTCACTGGAAGATATCTGTATCCTATGGAGTTATTCAGCTTGTCATTGCCGGAGGTGCAATATACCTTGCAAAATTGCATATGGTTTATCTTTGCATCTGGCTGACGGTATTTTTATTGTTCTTTGCGTTGGCATATTACACTGTAATCAGAATTATAAAATGTAGCGCAGGCATTCCTGCCTGCGAAAGAGAATAATGTAGCGCAGGCATTCCTGCCTGCAAAAAAGAATAATGTAGCGCAGGCATTCCTGCCTGCAAAAATTTAAGAATGTCAGACAGGAATGTCTGACCTACATTTTAAAATACATTTTAAAATACATTTAAAATGGAAGGCAAAAGTAATGCCTGTTGTTTTTTCTTATGATGGAATCAGCAGAAAACAAAGACACTTACCTCATTGGACAAAAAAAGGCGTTACTTATTTGGATTACCTTCCGTTTACGCGACTCTCTGCCGCAGGAAAAGCTTAACAGATGGCGCACAGAAAGAGATTTATGGTTAGAAGCCAATCTAGAGCCCTGGACGGATATACAATGGAACGAATATAATCAGCGATTGGGATTGAGATTAAATGAATGGTTGGATGCCGGAACTGGTTCTTGTATTCTTGCCCGGTAAGATGTCAGGGGAAAGGTCTGTGAATGCTTGACCGTTTTCAATAATGACCGTTACCGTATAATAGCATCTGTCATTATGCCCAATCATGTGCATATGCTGCTGGAGACAACCGATGCTCATTTATTGTCTAATATTCTCAAGGGGATGAAAGGCACGAGCGCAAGAAAAGTAAACCAATTATTGAATGAATCAGGATCATTTTGGGCTGATGAATCATACGACCATATTGTCAGAAGTGAAACTCAACTTCACTTTCTTATTGAATATGTGAAAAACAATCCAATCAAAGCCGACTTGAAACCAGATCAGTATTGGCTCCAATTATAATAATGTTTTGCAGGCATTCCTGTCTGCGAAAAAGAATAATGTAAGAATAATGTAGCGCAGGCATTCCTGCCTGCGAAAATTTAAGAATGTCAGACAGGAATGTCTGACCTACATTCATAAAAAAAAATAAGGATCGTTGATTAATCATGAAAATTAAAATGATGAACATTCTGTTGTCTATTTATAGTTTTATTCGAAAACATTTGTTATTACGGCGAATACTGATCGTTTTGGGACATATTATCGGTTCCGGAATATGTTATTACGGCGCATTCCTTTTGCGCTTCGACGGCAGGATTCCTACCGGAGTATCTGTCCTTTTGTTTGAAACGCTTCCCATATACATACTGATCACCGTACTGGCGCTGGCGCTGTTTAAACTTCATTCCGGGCTATGGTCTTATTTCAGCATTGATGATTTGCTGCGGGCGGTTTATGCTTCATTATCGGCAAATATCACGTTTGCATTCTTTGTTTTTCTTATGGATAATTTGTCTTTCAGCAACTACCCGCGATCCGTTTTTGTATTGAATTTCATTTTACTGACGCTGTGGATAGCCAGCGGAAGACTGTTCGTGCGGTATATGCGGGAGTACATGCTGCGCAAAAGAATGTCGCACGGTAAATCTCAGGAACGAATATTAATCGTCGGCAATATCGATGATACTGATTTGATTTTGCGACTTTCCAAAACAATGTCTCTGGGACGGTTTGTCGGCGTGATAACCGATAATCAGGATATGGACCAGACTAAAATACACGGCGTACCGGTACGTTACTGCAGGTTGCGGGATATCGGGGATGCCGCAAAACAATTGAGGGTAAACAGCATTCTTATTCTTGCACCGTTCCGCAAACCCAGATATATGAATTTAATTATTGCCAGCTGCTCCCGTGCTGGAGTGGCATGCCAGTTCCGCCAGATTCCGTCCATCTCTGATTTGACCCTGGGCAATGTCTCGGTTTCAATGTTTAAAAAGGTCAATATTGAAGATCTGCTGCACCGGGATGTGCAAAAACTCGACCGGAAGATAGTCAGGGAAAGCCTGCAGCATAAAAAAGTGATGGTTACCGGCGCAGGCGGCAGTATTGGCTCCGAGCTTTGCCGCCAGATAGCACGCTACACCCCGTCGGTGCTGGTATTGTTTGAATTCTCCGAAATCGCGCTATATTCGCTGGAAGCTGAACTGAGTTCAAATTTCCCGCACTTGAAAATCGTTCCGGTGGCCGGCGACATCAGACATCCGGAAGAAATAAAGAATGCAATTGCGCTGGCCGGCGGTATTGACATTATCTATCATGCAGCAGCCTATAAACATGTGCCGCTCATGGAGGAAAATGTTCCGGCGTGTTTCCGCAATAACGTCATCGGCACCAGCAGACTTATTGAAGCGGCGGAACAGTGCAAAGTTAAACGTTTCGTCATGATCTCCTCCGACAAGGCGGTGCGTCCGAGCAATATCATGGGTGCCACCAAACGCATTGCTGAACGGCTGCTGATTGAACGTTCCCGGAACGGCACTGAATTTATGGCTGTCCGGTTTGGTAATGTGCTCGGCAGCAGTGGCAGCGTAATTCCGTTGTTCAAAAAGCAGATTGAAGATGGCGGCCCGGTCACCGTGACCAGCCAGGAAGTACGCCGTTATTTTATGACCATCCCTGAAGCGGTTGACCTGGTGCTGCAAGCCGGCGCAATCGGAGAAAACGGCAAAATATTTGTCCTGGAAATGGGCGAATGCGTAAAGATTGTTGACCTGGCGAAGCGTATGATTGAACTGTCGGGATTAATTCCTGACAGAGATATTAAAATCAAATTCACCGGGTTGCGCCCTGGCGAGAAGGAATACGAAGAACTGATTACGGAAGATGAAGATGTTGAAAAATCAGAATATGACAAGATCAGAGTGCTGAAAAAGAATAGTTCATGCATCGAAAATCGTGTAAACACAGATAAAATAGAGAAACTAATTTCCAATAACGATGAAAGTGGATTACGGCTTATTGCCCGTGAGTATGTTCCGGAAAATACCTTTTCAAAATAATACAGCTAACCTGCATTATTCATAAAAAATGGATGAAAGACGAAAATATGCTCAAAAAGAAAGATTCTGACGAGCAGCGCTACGGCGAGGACATCGGCAAAGACTTTACTTTTAGCAGATTGCAGTATTTCACCATAAGTTTATGAATTATTCAGGCTAAACACATGAGTTTTAAAAATGCATTTTTAACACTTGTCAGCGCCGATTTAAAATGTCCCAATTTCGCTGATCTAGAATGTCCCGATTTCGCCGACAGACAATAGGATTCCGAGCTCCCGGCGGACAAATTAAGCAGGGAGTTGAACGTTTTTCAGTTACATTTTAATTCGGCGGTGATTACTCCGGTTATGAAATGCTGTCGGCGTCGGGTCGTTCTGATGATAACTGGTTGGACCCGCCGGGGGTGCGCTGTTTGGCGACCGGAAGCGGTTGGCGCAGTTTCAGATAGGCATGGATCGCGGGACAGACTTTCAGTTATGTTTTTAGGGACAAAAAATACGGGGTGCGAAGTATGTTACAGCCTCCAGCGACCCCGTAAGTTTGGCGTTGAATATTGTCAGTTTTCGATTGTGCGGTTTTTCATCCGATAGCTTTTACCCTCGATGATGACGACTTCGCTGTGGTGCAGAAGACGGTCAAGAATGGCTGAAGTAACGGCGGCGTCATTGTGAAAAATCTCGGTCCAGTTTTTGAATGGTTTGTTAGATGTGATAATCATTGAACCTCGCTCATAACGCTGACTTACCACCTGAAAAAGGAGGTCACATCCGAGCTTGTCTATAGGCAAATAGCTATAGCGTCAGTTTGGCGTAATTTATAATACGCTTATAATAATCTACTTGCAAATATACAATAATGCCTTTTCCTGCTTATTCATCCTGCCCTGCTTCTACCCGTAGTGTTTTTTTGCTAAAAAAAGATAATATATCTAT
>CAIPAT010000119.1 GCA_903863035.1 uncultured Lentisphaeria bacterium | reverse complement strand
GGAACTATCTGGAGGAGTTGCCGGAACAGGAGGTTGCATGGAAAGAATGGCAGCATCTAGCAGGATGGAATCGCTTTAACACTTTCTATACCCATTATCTGAGAGTCGATGGCCGCCGCGCCAAGCGGCTAAATTGCCCGGTACCATGCAAAAAAGGCTACCCTCGCCATATTGTGGAAAATTCTCCATCCGACATTAAGGCAGTGTGTCCGCAGAACAAAGCTGATCCAATCCAACTTAAATTCAGAGATATACTCATTTATTCTATTCGTTGGGAAGCTTTGCATCAGACATTTTGCACCACGCTGAAGATTAAGTTTTCAGCAGATCGCCGAAAGGAACATGAGCATGTCTGGCATCTCGGCGAATACTCCGGTACTGGGGTTTATTTAACCTATGATACATCAATTCTGACCGACACCATAAGTTCGCTTTACCTTTCGCAGCAGAAACCGTTTATCATGATGGTGCCGACAATGAAAAACGTAACGTCGGAAATGCAGCAGTTCCTTGCTAGGAATAATTCCATCTTGCTTTCTATGGCCGATGAACTGCACTTACAGCCGGACGGTTCATTCAAACCTAAACGCGGTATAGCGGAGTGCATGAAACCATACAATCAACTTTGTCCGCAACGCTATCAGAGTAAAATATTGCCAATTGAGGCATACAAAATTTTGTTTTACAGCAAGTCGTAAATCGGCTTATTGGCGGTAATTTCATTGTAGTTTTAAAGTGTAAAATGGATAAAACGGCTCTTGATTTTTGCCAGAAAAGAGCGATTTTATCAGGTTTTTATTTTTCAGTTAACGTTAAGCAAATGAATGAGATGAGGCGACACGATGTTCAAGCAGATATGGTTCCCGGAGATGATCCAGCATCACATTATGAGCAGGCATGGCAAAGAGGATCTCAACTCCCGTTATTATTCCACCACTTACCCAGATGTTTACGCGGCGGCGGAACGGACCTTCGGTTCATGGGGTGAAGCCATCGAATCCTGCGGCCTGGATTACAGTCTGATCAAGAAATATAAAAGCTGGACCCGGCAGTCAGTGCTGGATGAAATCCGGCGGCTGGCGAAAGCGGGAGAACCGCTGTTCTCCCAACACGCCCAGAACCATCACAAACCGCTGTATATGGCGGCAATCAAACGCTTCGGCAACTGGGGCAAAGCGCTCCAGTCTGCCGGAGTGGATTATAATAGCGTACGCTTGCGCCGGAGCATGACGAAAGTGGAGATTAAAAACGAAGTCCTGGCTTTATTCCGTCGCGGGGAGTCGCTGTCGTATATGCATATGCGGGCTAATTATCTGTACTTGCAGGCGGCGGCGATGAAGGCGCTGGGCGATGGCAGTTGGGCCAGAGCCAGACGTGAATGCGGGATACTGACCAATTACCGGCTGCAACGAGCAAAACGTAGTGAATAATGAAATGATAAACTATTATCCATGAATTATTCTTAAATCTAAATTCTGTTCGGAATACTTTGAACAGTAAATGAACCCGAAAACTCCCGGCCTGGGTTGCTGTTTATTTTGCTACAAGGCCGAAAAAAGCAGCCTCAATGGAGTTACCCTGGGACTGTTGTGAATGCGCACGAGGAATGGCCGGCATTGGAGACGTCTTGCAATAGAGGGTTTTCGATATAATGTATAAGACAACCTAAGAAAAGGGGAATTTTGTATGAGCGATCAGAACGGAAAACCTGTAATCTCGCCGAAAGAGATCACCGAATATTTTAAGACCAAGCTCGTTTTTACCGATAACATCCCGGAAGATACAAATCAGCGCTGGAAAATTATCATGGAGGCGCGGGCGTCGATTTTGATTGACGCGCATTGCACCAGCGGTCGGTTTCCTACTTTTATAAAAGCCGGGCGGCACATTGAGTCAGCCTGGGTGTTCGTGTTGCCACAGCCGTTTGTTTATAAAACCAAAATATCTGTCCCACACGAAAGAGACATCATCATCGAATGGTCATTCTCTGAATTTGTCGTTTATTCCGATAGTATCCTGAAGCCTGATGATTACGGTCAAACGTCTCGCTGGCGGCTGTTTGTAAATGAAAATCCGATGACCAATATTACCAATGGAGTAACTTTCAACGGGACTCTGATAGAACAGAAAGCCGCTATAAAAAACTCTATCATTGAGATTCAAAAGGCTTTTGCTGACACTTACGGTTCCCTGTGGAAACTCTGTAAAGAGGTTACCCCGTACAATACCCCGGAAAAGGCTTGCCGCTTTTGGGGAAAGGAGCCTTTCCCGTTTGCGCCACTGAAATTGAATGATTCTGTTATGCGAATTGGTCTTTTTCATAACCAAACAAAAACAGTAACCGGAAACCTGATAAGCTCAAAAGAAATCGATAGCAACCAGAGTGAGGCAGCCAAGGTTCAGTGTATTTTGAGAACTCTCATATCGAAAACTGATGAAAATGGAATCATTTCATCATTGCATGGCGAATGCTATAATGAATGGTTAAAGATAGATTATGATTTCAAGAACGAGCACGGCGAAGTCATTATGAAGGTCATCAAGCTGTATGATGAGGAAGACCAGGTTAAATGTCTGCTGCCGACAACAGTGTGGATGCGGAATAATTCGCCGAAGTACCAGCCTTGCTGGATCCCGCTTCCCTTGAACAAACAGCCACTTTACAATCTGGATTTGCTTAAGGCCGATGAAGAATCTCCGGTGATTCTGACTGACAGCATTGAGCTTGCTGACGCCAACAAACTGGAAAGCGTTATTTTCACGAGTTTCATCTGCGATCCTGGGCAATATGATCAGGTGGACTGGTCACCCTTGCTGAACCGAACCGTTTACTATCTGGTTACCAATCATTCCGGAATTCCGCTTGAATTCGCCTATTTGAACGGCCACGAGCTTGCCAAGTATTTAAAAGACGAAAAATCAATCAATGTGAAATTCATTCAATTGAAAGTCGAGTATAATCAAGGCAGAGATTTTAAATCAATCGACGGCATCTTGGCCCATTACCGGGATAAGCCTCCAACCGTCAATCCTGAAAGCGTAGAAATTTTTGACAATGATGATGCCTTCGATATACAATATCAAAAAGCCGTTAAGTTTATCAGTTCAAAACCGCGCGAGTGGTGGGAAAAACATTCTAATAATACCGAAGAACTGCGGATAGTCAAGGACGAAACCGAAAAACGTAAAATCATTGATTATGTCCTGCATCCGATCTTGATTCGTGGCGAGGCCACGATGATTTATGCCAAAAAAAGCACGGGCAAAAGTGCTTTTGCACTCAGTTTGGCGGCTCTTGCCACCTCGTCTTTTACTTTAGGCCCCAAACGAATTTTGGACGAAAAATGGTGGGGTATACCCAGGAAATTGAGCAAGGTATTATATCTTGATTTTGAGAATATGGAGGGGACGCTGGCTGAAAGATATAAGTATTTTGTCTATCCGCAGTGGCCTACGGATAAGGCGGAACGGGCAAAATGCTATGAGAATTTAATCATCGAAGATATGACGAAACGAGAGCATCTGGATTATTCGGATTCGGACTATCATGAAAATATAATTGGTCTGATTGAGGGAGCAAAGGCTAAAGGCATTGCCGGGCAACCAGTTGATCTGCTGGTAATCGACACCTACACCAAGTTCGTCAAGAACGAAGACCCGCAGACTTCCGACAACTTTTCGGCGTTGCTCAACAGACTCCGGAAAATGAAGATTGCGGTGCTGATAGTGCATCATTCCACAGAAGAAGGCTTCCCGCGAGGCTATAAGAAGATGCTTGACGATCTCTATTTCAACATCAGGCTGTATCGGGACGATGACGAACCCCATGACCTTGCAACGCCATTAAAAGTAAAGTATGTTTCATTCCGATCCTCGCTTCCCGCTACCATGTGGAAGGAGTTTGAGATCACTTGTGTTAATGGCGAGTGGAAAGTTGATAGGCCGACTAAAAATGAGAATGAAGAGTTTCAAGTTATTGTCGAGGCGTATCGGGCGCGTCAATACAAAGATGATTCAATCTGGGAGATGCTTGGGATAAAAGGTTCGGCTTTCTATGATCGCGTGAAAAAGAAATAGTTCCATTGGAATATTTTAATAGTCATTACTCTTGCATCGCAGGGGTAATGGCTGTTTCATAGGGCACGTGGATGGCTGTTTTGTAATCGATCATTTCAGCATGGTAAATACCGCGGATGGCAAGCCGTGCGATACAATCAGTCTGATTGGTTTGCGGGATATTTTATTGAAAAAAAGGTGGATTTTGCAACAAATTGATGTATTTTACCTTATTGTTTGCCTGCGCCTGAGTTTTTAGACAAGGGAAAATGAGCTCAAAAAGCAGGGTTAAGGCAGGTGGCATTTGGTGGCACCAAGAGGCTCCGAAACGCCAGAAAGTACCATTTTTGGCGATTAGTTTTTTTAGCATAATGTCCGTCGTATGCGACATTCCTGAGCGTAAAAATGATTATTTGCGGCAAATCTGAGCGTAATCCAAATATAATGAAGGCAGACTCCCTCTCCGCCATTTTTTATCGATGGCTGAAAATGACAACCATTGCTTTTCTACAAAAATTGAATCTATTCTTTTTCTGCAAAAAATTGAATCCAATGGCTTATTCGCTGTTTCTTTTAGGATAATGGGATTTGCCTGTCACATTCACTCATGGTATTGATGCTGAAAAGTATACGGGGCTGGAAAAATAGAATGGTACCCCGGGCAGGAATTTTTTCAAGTACAAAACCCTCAAAATAGAACCATTTAGTACCATTTTTTAATTTAAAAACTCAAATGTCGGATTATATTAGCTAAATTAGATATTGAACAAATTTTTCAATATCAGACAGTGAAATAACACTGTTCCCGACTCATATAATAAAGTTCATTATCGACATAGTTCAAGATAGTAATGCAAAAAGATAATGATAAAGATACTAAATTCAGGAGTTTTTTATGGCAAAGAAAAGCGTGAAACTTTCAAAAGGAACTGTATATCAGAAAGCAGCAAATGGCAGTTATTACTTCCGCTATCAAATTGACGGCCAGCGCAAAGCTGTCAGTTTAAATACAAAAAATCAAAAAAAAGCCATCGCAGAAGCAGAAAAGATGATTCCGCTAGTCGCGGCTTCAAGTACAGAAGTCATTGCCGCGCATGTCCAATTTGCCAAGGGATGGGAACGCAAACATGATCGGTTGGAATTATCCAAGATGTGGGACATATATGAAAATCATCCGGATAGAGCCCGTCCGAAGAGTCAAAAAATCTGGAATTTATACAAAAACTACTTGGATGAGTTTTTGAATTGGCTAAGCACGGCATATTCAGAGATAAAATATATGGACGAGATAAGGGATACGGATGAATTCGGGCAGAAACTTAACACAAGCACTGTATCTGAATATGCAGAACATTTAAAAAAGCAGAATCTAGCAGTTGATACACATAATAAGAAAATCGCTCGCCCTGCACATATTTTTCAAACGCTGTCGAAGTATCTTATTGCGCTTTCGCCATGGGAGAACAAAAAGCTGAGACGGTCGCATAAAGAAGAATCAGGTATCACCGAACATCGGAAGCCGTTCCCTCCAGATAAGGAGCTTGCAATTTTCAAGGCGGTTAAGCCGGAATCCCCTTTGAAACTTCTGAATAAAGCTGAGATTGAGGTATTGTGTTACATTCTTAAATATACAGGACAGCGGCAGAAGGATTGCGTCAATCTCTCCTGGAATAAAATAAGCATGGACCGGCACCGTCTGTGGGTCACGCAAGAGAAAACCGGTAAAGATGTTTCTATCCCAATCGCCGAGGAACTGTATGCCATGCTGAAGAAAGCGGAGGCATGGAAAGTAAATGACAAGGTACTTCCAAAATCTGCGGAAAGATACGCCAGAAAAGCAAAAGACGGTACAGATACCGGCGTGAACTTGATTAACAAACAGCTTCTGTACGTAATCAAGTATGTGGGCCTTGAGCCTAGCGTTACAGTGCCTGGTCGTGACAAGAAAATGACTATTTACGGCGTTCATTCTTTCCGGCATGGATTTGCGTCACACTGTGCTGAAATAGGCGTTCCACGCGCGGTGTGCTCGTCAATACTTGGAGCGGATGCCAGCATTATTGATACTTACTATGTTCATATCGGCGAAGAGGCTCAGGAAAAAGCGATTCAGGCGATCAGTGGGAAAGGCAGTAATATTTCAATGCAAGAACGCATAAGTAAAGTTTTAGCGATAATAGATCACTTAACGACCAAAAGTAAAACCATTCGAGAAATCGAAGAAGTTTTAACTGGTAAAAGTTAAATTTGCTGCAATCCACAAAGTAACCGTAAAACCGTTTAGTGCGAGTTCAACACATAAAATTGATTTGGGATCAAAAAGGAACAGAGAAAATTGCCGTGCAAGGGGTTAAGGTAAATTTTAATTCGGCAGTTCGATTGATTTGCATTAAATATGGAAGTATTTTTTGCGGATAACAAATATATTTAAACCGTTCCTGCTCTTTGATTATGAGTAAGAGCGCAGTTAACAGAGGTATAGGAAATGAGGAAGAAAGCCAGCGCAAATGAACTTAAAAAAGATGCGGAAGCCAGCAGGACGGCAACGCTGAATC
>CAIPAT010000118.1 GCA_903863035.1 uncultured Lentisphaeria bacterium | reverse complement strand
GAGGCAAAAATTAATCAAAAATCGGCAGTCAACGACTGATAAAACAGTCAAAAAACGAAAGTGAGAAAATTAACAAAATTCTCTCACGGAATTAAGATATTGATAGCATTTGGAAAAGGATGAATAATTGAGATGAAAAAGCTGGAGAGGTATTTGAGATTGCCGATTTCGCTGGACGACGTGCTGTACGGCGGGTCGGTCGAGTGTGAGCTTCTGGAATACCTGTTCAATCTTTACGAAAAAATGATTGTGGAGGAGAAGCAATAAATATGGAAGGAATGGAGAATGTCTATGTAGCCGGTTTTAGACATTGTGTTTAGACATTGTGTTTAGACATTGTGTTTAGACATTGTGTTTAGACATTGTGTTTTAGATATTGTTTTTTAGTTTATATTATATCATGGAGTGAATGTTTTTAAACTGACTTCGTGTTTTCAAATAACCCGACAGGCGGAGAAAGAGAAGAATGATGAATGGCAAAAAAATGACAGAGGTCGGAATAAACCCGGGCGGGGTGGAGCTTTTTGACCGTGTGGTATCCATTCTCGACCAGGCTAGAGACAATGTTGTCCGCGCTGTAAACAGCAATATGGTTTTGGCCTACTGGTTGATTGGGCGTGAGATTGTGAGCGCGTTGCAGAAAGGCGACAATCGTGCGGAGTATGGCCGGCATGTGATTGAGAAATTGTCGAAAGAGTTGACCTCCCGATATGGCAGAAGTTTTTCAAGCACAAATCTGCGTTATTTCAGGAATTTTTATTCGGTCTATTCAGAGCGTATGCCCTTGATTCGCCACATTGGATGTGGCGAATTTTCGAATGCGGAAAAACCGCACACTCAAAGCGGCGTGTTGCAGGAAATGTCGTTTGCGATAGAGATAAGAGAGAAAGATCTGGGTTTTTCGCCAGAGCTTGGCTGGTCTCATTACCGTGCATTGATGAACGTTGAAAATCGCAATGAGCGATTGTTTTACGAGTTTGAGTCTGAAGTGGAAGGCTGGGATGTCAAGCATCTTGAACGTCAGATACATACCTTTCTCTTTGCCCGTCTGCTAAAAAGCAGAAACAAAGCTGGAGTTATGCAATTGACGCGGGAGGGGCAGACGGTGAGAACCCCGTCAGACAGCATGAAGAACCCTTATGTTCTAGATTTTCTGGGGTTGCCTGAATCTGAGGTTTTGCATGAATCAACGATAGAAAAAGCAATTATAGATAATTTGCAACTGTTTCTTCTGGAATTGGGAAAAGGATTTGCTTTCGTTGGACGGCAAAAAAGGATGCAGTTTGAGCATGACTTTTTTTATATTGATCTGGTCTTCTATAATTGCATTCTAAAGTGTTACCTGCTGATTGATTTGAAGATTGGCGAACTGACGCACCAGGATGTTGGTCAGATGGACAGTTATATTCGCATGTTTGATGATAAGTATCTCTCAGAAGGTGATAATCCGACCATCGGTTTAATCCTGTGCTCCAAACGAAATGAAACAATCGCAAAATATTCCGTTTTAAAAGAAAGCAAACAGATTTTTGCATCTAAATACATACTCCAACTGCCAACGGAAGAAGAATTGCGTCTTGAAATTGAACGGGAACGTCGCCAAATCGAAGAAAATCACGAGGAATAACCGATGCAGAATCTGGTGGAAGTTAAATATCATCAAACCGGGGCGAGCACGAAAATAAATGAATTCGGTATGCGGGAGATGCAGGAACGCGCCTACAATGCCCGGGATGCTCAATACCTGTTGTTAAAAGCGCCTCCGGCTTCCGGCAAATCCAGAGCGCTGATGTTTATCGCGCTGGACAAGCTGATTAATCAGGGTATTAAAAAGGTGATTGTGGCTGTTCCGGAACGGGCTATCGGCAATTCATTTCGCGCCACCAGTCTTACGGAACACGGTTTTTTCGCGGACTGGTCACCCAGTCCGAAATACAATCTTTGCACACCCGGCGAAGAAGGCAGCAGAGACAAAGTGCAGACGTTCAAACGTTTTATGGATAATGATGAAAAAATCCTGATCTGCACTCATGCCACGCTGCGGTTTGCTTTTGAGGAACTGGAAGATGAAAAATTCAATAACACCCTGCTGGCGATAGATGAATTTCACCATGTTTCAACCGATGTCAACAGCCGGCTGGGCGAGCTGCTGCGTTCGGTCATGAAGAAGTCAAGCGTGCATATAGCCGCCATGACCGGATCGTATTTCCGGGGTGACTGCGTGCCGATTCTGCTGCCGGAGGACGAAGCAATATTCACTAAAGTAACATACAACTACTATGAACAGTTGAACGGTTATACCTATCTGAAATCGCTGGGCATCGGCTATCATTTTTATCAGGGGCGTTATCTTTCGGCCATTATGGAAGTGCTCGATACCAATAAAAAGACTCTGCTGCATATTCCGAATGTCAATTCGGGGGAATCGACCAAAGAGAAATATAATGAGGTCAATTATATTATTGACGCCATCGGCAATGTGGAATTTCAAGATCCTGAAACCGGCGTTATGCATGTCAAACGGCATTCCGACGGCAGGATAATCAAGATTGCTGATCTGGTGGAAGACAATCCGTCCGACCGCGACCGCATGGTTAATTATCTGCGGCAGATAAAAACGCCGGAAGACATGGACCTGATCATTGCGCTGGGGATGGCGAAAGAAGGTTTTGACTGGCCGTTCTGTGAACATGCGCTGACGGTAAGCTACCGCGGTTCGCTTACAGAAATCATTCAGATCATCGGGCGGGCGACCCGCGACAGCGCCAATAAAACCCATGCGCAATTCACGAACCTGGTTGCTCAGCCGGACGCGACGGATGAAGATGTGACGTTATCGGTCAATAACATGCTGAAAGCCATCACCGCCTCGCTGCTGATGGAACAGGTGCTGGCGCCCTGTTTCAAGTTCAAAACCAGATTGTCCGATGATGATAAAGCTCAGCCGGGAGAACTCAGGATCAGGGGGCTGAAAGAGCCAAGTTCCAAACGGGTTAAGGAAATTATCGAATCTGATTTAAACGACCTCAAGGCGACCATCCTTCAGGATGATACCATGCTTAAAGCCATGCCCGGCAATATTGATGCGGAAGTGATCAATAAAGTTTTAATTCCCAAGATCATCAAGGTAAAATATCCAGACCTTTCGGACGAAGAGCTGGAGGAAGTGCGGCAGCATGTGGTGATTGATTCGGTGATAAAAAACGCAGAGATCAAAGAGACCGGCGACAAGCGTTTTATCCGTATGGCGGATCATTTTGTCAACATTGACGACCTGCGCATTGACCTGATTGATAAAATCAATCCATTCCAGAAAGCGTTCGAAATCTTATCCAAATCCGTGACCACCCATGTTTTGAAGCTGATTCAGGACACTATCAATGCCGCGCGGATACAGATGACAGAAGAGGAGGCGTTCATTCTGTGGCCTAAAATCAATGAATTTTTCAAGCTGCATAACAGACCGCCGAACATTAATACGGTCAATCAGGAGGAAGCGAGAATGGCTGAAGCAATCATCATTCTGAAAGAAGCAAAACGAAGACGGGAAAATGGACAAAAACAAAATTCTTGACGAAATATTTGCCAGCGACCCTTTCGGTCTGCTGGAGATAAAATCCGCCTCATCCCCGGCTGTAACCGCGGATGACCGTCTGTCGTCCAAATTTAAAGAAATAAACGCTTTTTATGAAGGACACGGCAGAGAGCCGTCGTTTGACGGAGATATTCATGAACGTCAGCTTTATTCCCGGCTGAAAGGACTGCGGGAAGACGACAGCAGGAAAATGGTGCTTGAAGCGACGGACAAATACGGTTTACTGAATGTTCAACCGAAAAAAATCAGTACGCTGGACGATGTTCTGGCTGATGATGCATTGGGCATTTTGAACTCGGATGCGGAAAACATTTTTGATCTCAGGCATGTGCCCAAAGAGACCTCGATGCCGGATTATGTGGCATCACGGAAACCGTGCAGGGATTTTGACCTGTTCAAGCATCTGTTCATCAACTGCCAGTCTGATTTAAGCAGCAGTGTCCGGCAGTTGTACCCGTTCAAGAATGAGCAGCAAATAGCACGCGGTCACTTTTTTGTTTTAAAGGGAGTGCTGCTGTATGTAGCGGAAGTCGGGAAGCGGGAAGCGGATGAAAACGGCAAATTTAACGCCAGACTGCGCTGTATCTTTGAAAACGGCACTGAGTCGGATATGCTGCTGCGATCACTGGCGGCTGAATTATATAAAAACGGCAGGCGGGTATCGGAGCATGGCGACAAGCTGCTGGATGGTTTCAGCAATATCAGCGAAGAAGATAAAGAAACCGGGCTTATTTACGTTTTAAGCTCTAAAAGTACAAAGCCTGAAATTAGAGCAATCCGGAATCTGTATAAGATCGGTTATTCTGAAATCGCTATTGAAGACCGGATTAAAAACGCGGAACAGGATCCTACTTATCTTATGGCGCCGGTAAAAAGAATCATGGAATTCAGATGCTTCAATATGAATCCGCAGAAACTGGAGCAATTGCTGCATAACTTTTTTGGCAATTCCTGCCTGAACATTGACGTGTTTGACAATAAAGGCAACCGTCATACTCCTAGAGAATGGTTTATTGCTCCATTAGATGTCATTGAACAAGCAATTGCCTTTATTCTGACAGGAGAGATTGTCGATTACCGTTATAATAATGATACTCAGGAGATACAAAATAGATAGCTGCGATAACGCAACTGTCACGATGTGGACGAAATGTGACAATCATGGAATTGACTGCTAATCTGATTATATCAAAACTCCGCGTTTCCACGTTGACTTACTGCACTTCAATTCTTGTCTGTCATCGGGGGCAAACCTTAGCTTTTGTGTTTTCGTGCAATAGTTCATTAATTTAGCGCATCTTTCTTTTCTGCTGTTTTAACTCCCAAAACAACGTTTTATTCAATCTGAAATATCGCCGGATGGATAATATTATCAAGCCTCAACAACACAAAATCCGTCAGCCTGACTTTGGAGTGCGCGGTGCCCGCGCCGCCTGGGGGTCTGCCCCGCTTATCCCGGCGGGATAACACGTTTATAGAGAAAAGAACAAAACCATCTGCGATCCAGTCTGGATCGAACAACTCGCACGCGTTTGAGCTATAAACGCTGGATGCTTCCGGCATCATCTAAAACTGTCCCAAAAAAAATCTACTTTTTAAAAAAAAGAGGTTGCTTTTATTTAGTACATGATTTATAATATTAATCATATACTGAATCAATTAACAATGACGGCAGGTTCATTTGAGGCTATCACGTGGAATGACTGACCAAGAATTGCCGTTTTTCTTTATTGGATTTAGCGCATACTTAACTAATATAAAAATCCAGGAAGGAGACATGTATCATGGCTGAATCAAAGTACGACGAAAGTTTTCCGGAACGCGCAATGGATTTCGCATCAGAAGGGCTGACTGACAGTCAGATCGCTTACAAGCTGGGTATTTCGCGTTCATCATTCTACAACTATAAACAGCAGTATCCGAGGTTTGACGAGGCGATTGACG
>CAIPAT010000117.1 GCA_903863035.1 uncultured Lentisphaeria bacterium | reverse complement strand
TCTGGAGAAGACACAAAAATCGTAAGGAACAGCAATGCAGCCAAATATGGCAAAACAAATTCTTTTATGAAAGGGGGCTACTGTATGTACCGTATTTACTCAAAAACTAAGCGAATGCTAAACGAAGAAGAACAGGGGGACAGCCGTGTGAGGGAAAACCGCACGCACGGTTTGGTCGATGAGGCAGAGCCGATAAGTCGCAACTCGTTGATGCTTAGAGGTTTTACTTTAATCGAACTCCTGGTCGTGATTGCGATCATCGCAATTTTGGCTTCAATGCTGCTGCCGGCGCTGAATAAAGCCAGGGAAAAAGCCAAGGGAACCCTGTGCGCGAACAATCTCAAACAGCAAGGCAGTGGTATTATCATGTATGTAGACGACAACCGGGACTATTTTCCGCAAGCTTTCGGCACATATTCAGGCGCTTATAAAGGTTCATGGGCGTTATTCATCTATACCTATATTAAACAAAATACTCGAGTGTTTTTTTCAGGAACAGACGCTTACACTGACCGGCTGCCATTTCTGAATTGTCCTTCAGACAGCAGCGGTCGTTGCAAGAATAAGAACACCACCCATCTTCCATACGGCATGGACCGTTATCTGACTATCGCATCTGGAAGCTGGGCTACACAGCTTCCTCCGGGATATGCTAACAAGTCGGGTCCAATGCGCCTGAATCAAGTTCTTTTTCCTAGCCAGCAACTTATGGTGACAGAGATTTCCTGCTCAACCGCAGATCCGACCGATGCCAATGGGCACTGGGACTCAGCCTATGATGCGAATCAATTGCGTCAGATTCAATATCTTCACAATCGCAGATTCAACGCACTGATGGTGGCGGGCAATGTAACTTCACTGCAATATAACGCAGTAGTTATTCCGGGGGGCTGGAGCAATGCCGTGGACTGGTTGCCATGGAATAGCGCGAGATCGAAAAAACCAAAACCGATTATAGGTGGATAACTGCTTTTAACCTTGGTAGAATTACATAGTAAAACTGTTTTGTATTCAATTGATTACATAATATTATAAAAAATAAGCTCATAAAATATTAGTCGCGTCACAAAATGGAGACCTAAGCAGTAATTCTGCTGGATAAAAAATATTAATAATGTCATCTAATTAATGCAAAAAACAAACACATAACTTAAAGTTCAAGGACGGCAAAAGAATGAGTAAAAAAATGTTCATCTTGCTGGCGATAGCCGGCTGTGTCTTAACAAACTGTCTGACCTCCAAAGGGGAGACAGAACCGCAAACAAAGCCCGGCAAAATGCCAACCGTCATTGTATATGCGGTTAACGCCATTGAACCGGAAAAAAAGGCGGCAGACGAATTGAAGACCTATCTGGAGAAGATTTTCGGCGGGAATTATTCCCTGCAGGCTGAAGACAAAGCGCTCCCAGGCGAGTCTGCCATTTACGTCGGGCAAACAGCTTTTGCCCAAAAAGCCGGGATCGATTTGGGGACCTTTGCGGAAGAGGAATATATCCTCCGCACTGTCGGCCCGAATCTGATTATCGGCGGCGGTCAGCCCAGAGGCACTTGGAATGGAGTTCATCATTTTCTTCAACGGGAACTTGGCTGCCACTTCTTCACCTGGGACTGCGAAGTAATCCCGAAACGGGAGAATTTACCACTGACGTCTCTGGATCTTCGCCGTAAACCATCATTTACCGGGCGCACTATTTATCTGCCTTCATGGGATTTCGGCCAGTCAGGCAAAGTCAGTGCCTGGCAGTCCCGTAATTTCGCCAACACCTATGACCGGCTATCCAAGAACAAGGATGCCACGAGGAGCCACAATGAATTTTTCTGGGTTGATCCGCGAAAGTATGCGGTCTCCAATCCGGAATTTTATTCCAACAAGGGGAAATTCATTAATATGCCGAAGGAGAGAGGGTGCAATCAGGAGGGGAATCTTTGCTGGACAAACCGTCAGGTCTGGGAAATTACACTTGCCGGGCTGCTCGAAATTATTAAAAAAGACCGGACGGAATTGCCGGAATTGGCATGGCCCCGCGTATATCAGATAAGTCCGAATGATAATGCTCCGTACTGCCGTTGCGATGCATGCAACACGGTTTTAGCCGCCGAGGGCAGCAGGGCGGGAGCACTTCTGCAATACGTAAATTTTGTGGCAAATGGAATAGCCCGTGAATATCCGGATGTCAAAATCATGACCTTCGCCTACGTAGAGACTGAGGATCCACCGAAGAACATTTGTCCAGCGTCCAACGTGATTATGCAATGGTGCGATCTCTACACCCGCAGCGACTGTTACAGGCCGCTGACAAGCGAGTTCAACGTCCAGCAGAAGGCGCGGCTCGACGGCTGGAAAAAACTCGGGGCCAAACTGGCTGTCTGGGATTACTGGAATATGGGAATTTCCGGCGTTTACTTTGACCCGCCTCGCATTGAGACCATGGTTGACGCCATTGCGCCTGACCTGCGTTACTTTGCCACATCCGGGGTGGAGGCGGTATTTGCCGAGAATGAATTCTGCCACAAAAATCCACAGAACTTCTATGATTTGCAGGTTTATCTCGGACTTCAACTGATGGCGGACGTGACGCTGCCGGAGGAAACTCTGATTAATGAATATATGACTGGCTGCTATGGGCCAGCCGCGCCTGCCATGGAAGAGTTCCTGACCTTGCTGCGCCAGTCCGTAAAAAACGAGAAAACGCCGCTTATCTATATCTCCAACCCGATTCGGACTTACACCGACGGCGCTTTCCTGGAAAAGGTTTATAAGTTACTTAAGCAGGCGCAAGCCGCTGTGCCGCCTGGCAGCGACTATTATCGCCGGGTGCAGCAGGAAATGATTACCCCGCTGGCGGTCATTCTCCAGAATCCGCAATTCGATTTCTTCAAACGTACCGGGCTGAAAAAGGAGGATATTGTTGCCGAATACCGTGCTGCCAGGTTGACCCACATCGAGCAGCCATGGATATCCGTGGAACGCCAGAAACAGGATAAGAAGCAGCTTGAAAATGATATTGCCGGCATGTTGCTGGATATTCCCGTGCCGGATCATCTCAAACAATGCAAGAACATACGTAAATTTGCCTGGCCGCAGATGTCTAACGGTTACGATGGCGCCTCGAAAATCGAGGCCGATCCGGATTCAGAGACCGGAAAGGCGCTGGTCTGTCGAAAGGCTGGAAAAGAGCTCCGCAAACAGAAAAAGGACAATGAGAGCGACGAGGAGCATGATCTCGCAAAACCATTTGCAGGAGGATACTATCCCAATAGTTTCGGCATTTACAGCCGGAACGACAAACGCAACTCCTCAACCATCAAAACAGATGTGCCGCAGGATGAAAAATACCACTGGTACAAGATCAACGCTTTTGATTTCGGCCCGAACACTTTTTTATGGGGATTTTACTGGCACGCATCGGTGAATTTGAACAGTGCCTATACACCAGCAGACGGATTGCCCGGCTATAATATATGGGAGACCTGGATATCGGTCAAATACACAGGACCGGCCTATGTAAAAGGTTCCACTCAGAAGAACGGAGTTTTCCTTGACCGGGTTATTCTGGTGAAACCGGAGGACGCTAAGCAGTAAGCCGCCCACGTCCGAGCGGATTAAAAACGGTAATTACAAAGCAATAGTCGGAGTAAAAATCTGACAAAACTAAAAAGGATAAGTTATGAAATTGAAAGCAGTAATCGGGGTAAGTTTGGCAATGATGGGCGCAACAATTTTTGCTGGAGAAAAGATTGCGCCGGATCTCAGCAATCTCGCTCCGGAATGGCAATTGACATCGGCGAAAGTCATGGAAGAAGGCGGACAGAAATACTTTCACATTGAAGACATAGGCGGCAATATAGCCAAAGTCGCCTATCCTTCAACACCTCTGAACGGAGCCAAGCAGGTGAAGGTGACTTTGAGATACCGCACAGATGTGGCATTTTCAGGACTCCATTCAGGGGCATGGTA
>CAIPAT010000116.1 GCA_903863035.1 uncultured Lentisphaeria bacterium | reverse complement strand
TTCTTAAGTGCATTACATACTTTAATAGCAAATCGTTTAGTAGCAATATTAGGATCTTCAAGCGATTTGAAATAGTCATATGCGAGCTGTTTGTCTGCAAGACTACTGAAGAGATGTGCTAGCACGTTGTACTCTATCCACGACTGATCTGTCAGTCCTGTCTTCGTGGCATAAGCTTCAACCTGAGTTTTTGCAGAGTTAATACTTGTTGCTTTCTTACCTTCAGCCATCCTGTCAAGATCCAGCAGAAAAGATACATATTGGTTTTTAAGAATTTCGCTTGCAGTAAAATCAATATTCTCGAGATAAGTCCTGGCGGCAACATAATTCGCCCCATTATAGAGTTTTGTGTAATTGTCCTTTGCGCTTTTATTCCAGGCTCTCTTCCCTGCTGGCATCTCCTCCCGCACAAAAACGAATCGTTCGACATACATGTCGCCTGTCGTGGTACCGACCCATACCAGCATATTGTCATGCGAAAAGTCATAGATCCCGAAGTCATAGACATGATATTCGCCGTCAGTAACCGGTTTGCCGCTGGTGATGGTGGCAAATGTGACCGCTGGGTTTGGATCGATCTCCTTTGCTCTCAACGGCAGAGCCGGTTTGCCGATCGGAAAGCTGACTGCACCGAGCCCGATGCGGTTCAGATCGTCCCAGACGCCTCCGACAAAGGCTGCGCCTTTATCAGTCATAAGCTCGCAACGGACCACTGCATACACGTGATAGCGGCCGAAACCACCCAAGGAGCCAAAACGGCCGGTCATCGCTTGCAACCCCCAGCTAGGACTTGCTGCCCGAGGCAACTTCATTGACACCCCCCCTGATGCTTTGGCATCGACGACGACTCTGGCCCCGAGACGGGCAATGACGCTGACTGACGTTTCGTCCATATTGATAATCTTCGATTGCGGAATGTCGCGGAAGCATTCTGGAAGTGAGCTGAATTTTCGTGCCGCCACCCGCATCGCCAGCTCATTGAGATAGTCATCGAAGCTCTTCAGCAAAAATTGATACTGAACGATTCTTGGCATGTGGCACATCCCATAGTCCTTGGGCGCGGCGGCGATCTCAGCACGAATATTTGCACAAAAATCAGCAACGGCCTTGCCCGAATCCTGGGGGCCGAGGAAATTGAGTCCCTGCTGTTTTGCCTCTTCACGGTAGTTTACGTAACCTTGGAGCCACTGGTGGTCAAGCGAGAGCCGCGCACGTTTTACACGTGCGAGCGTGACTGGGTCGTCTGCAACCGACGCTTCCGCTTTCTGGAAGAGTTCTGTGGCACGGTTCATCGCCGCCAGGTCGAGCCAAACCGCTTGCAACCCCACATCCCAAGAAGGCAAGCGCACCTTGCTTCCAGACTTCGCGAAAATATCCAAAGCCTGGCGCAATTCCGGCCCGGCCTTGCCGTAGTAACCGTTGAGAAATTCATCCATGATTGCCTTTTCATCCCGCGCTGGATCCCAGAGAAGATGAGCCATCAGGTAAACTTTCATAGCTACGAAATCCGTGAACCCGACCGATTCACCCTCGCAAAAAACGCCAACTGCATGATTGTCACGGTACGTACGGAAATCAGGACCAAACACCGGCCAGTTCGGATGCGGCGTCAGGGGACCGGTCAGGTTCATGGTGTAGTCCCAGATCAGGAGCTTTGGGGCAGCGGCAGCCCATCCCTTAAGATCATTCATCAACAAGCGGTTTTCCTCGCTGTCGATGGGCTGCATCGAGCTTCGCTCGATTACGCAAAACTGAACCAGCACATTCGAACGGGGACGCAATGTTTTGGGTGGTTTGCGTGTGTATTGATAGGCAAAGGTCACTATATAGAAATCGGGGAATTCCTTCTCTATCGCTTCGGCTACCTTATTTACACCATAAAGCGTAGAGGCGGCAGTCGAGCCCTCCGCGTCATCCAGTGCCTTGCAGTTGGCGCATTGGCAGACTGCTTGGTTGTCGTTCTGACTCAAATGAACCATACCCAGATACGGCTTTTCCCGAATCTTATCCAAGACGTTTTTTGTCAGCTCTGCCAACATCTTGTCATTAGTCATACAGAGCTGGGCGAGATTCCCCACTCGCTTGCCGCCGCGTTCACTGTACCATTCTGGATGGTCCTTGAAATACTTGTCCGGAGGCAGAAACGGATAGAAGGTGTGCCCTTTGCCCAATGGCACGAGAGAGCCACCAAGACTGGCAGGCAGGACAGTGTCGCCGCCGTTGTTGCGCAAGCGCGCCGCAAACTTTGCCTTGACCCAGTCGCGATCCCGAACTGCGGCATCCGAGTCATCGTATCCCCACGTGGTTCCAATGTGTATAATTCCCCAACTGTACACTAACCGGTAGAAGAATGGCGGTTTGTAGCGGATATTCAGAGGCCGGACCATGAGCGTCGGCTTACTGGGCACGAACTCTTCCGTGTGCGTCCACCAGCGTACTCCGACTTCACGTTCCAGGAACTCGTACACGGCGTAGAGTGTGCCTCGCTTTGAGCCTTCAGCACCAGTCAGAACAAGAGACACATTTTTATTGGCTGCATCCGATTGAATCGTCTTTTGTATGATGCCGTCTTCTCCCAACCCCTTGTCTCCTGCTTTGACCAGATCAATATCCGGGACCAAAGCCCTGGC
Source organism: uncultured Lentisphaeria bacterium (assembly GCA_903863035.1). GTDB lineage: Bacteria > Verrucomicrobiota > Lentisphaeria > Victivallales > Victivallaceae > CAIPAT01. The sequence continues at coordinate 1,342 of CAIPAT010000116.1, read as the reverse complement.
CGCGCCCGGGCCGACAGCAATGACCTGTCTCCCTGCGGCGTCCCCGGGCTTGACGATAAAGAAATCAGCACCAGTAACCTGCTTCAGATAGTCAGCCAATTCCTTCGCTGCGTTCTTCTCTGGCAGACTGGCCGATTCTGCTAAGGTGATGCATGTAACAGTTTTACCGTCCGTTGCTAGTGCAAACTTCTGTGCTGGCACTACAGTCTTGGCGACAGCCGACAGAGGCATACATGCTCCGGAAATGAAGAGCACTGACGCCATCAGCAAGTTCTTAGTATTGATCATAATTTGTATTATCCTTAAGTTATGCTTTTCTTAATCTATCGTAAAATATTATTTCTGGACAATTGTAAAATGGACTAAAAAAGGCAGGGATTAATCTCCGAACCATCCGTTATTTAGCGTGGAACTACAGCATGTCCGTCCAGCGACATGAAGTTATGAATCAGTGCATTAATCTTCATTGGGTAAATTCCCCGACCCTTGGGTCGGCTTTAATCTTTGTCTTTGCTTTGGTCTTCGAATCTCCGGCCCGCCCGCAGGGCGTGGAAACCCGTCAGTAGTACCCAGAGGCTTGTCTCGTGGATAGGATAGACGGGAGGAGATTCTTTATTTCATCAAATATTATAAAAAATACCGGTTACAGCATACTGCTCGATATCCATGCGGATCTCAATTAATATCTATTTATCCGCCAATGCCCAAAAATAGAGTGTACTAGCATTATAAGGTCTATAATTGTCGCTTCTGAGTTTAGCGACCCACTTTGCGCTACCGTCTATATAAAGCACATTGCTGCCGGCACCATCGTGAGGAATAAGGTTTTGACCTGCGTAGTAATTGCAACATGCCGCCATCGACTTACCAATCCATTTATGCATCTTCCCATAAATGTATTCTTCGCCTCGCTCAACGTACGTACTTGCAATCCATGCTTTGCCCCATAGTTTATTTGGGAAGTTTATTTCACCATTTGTTTTGAAGTAAGCTGACATTACGGTCTGCCCCGGACAATAAAAAACTTTATAGTTAGGGATATAAGTACCATAAAGATGCCCAAGATATGTGGTTCGATTGGTTCCCAAATCCCACATCCAGAACGAATCCTTGTTGGCCCCCGCCCAAATGGACAACGCTGGTACGTATCCCTGCCAATCTCCTGTATACATATTAAAACCCAAGCCTATCTGCTTAAGATTGCTTAGAGCTTATCTACTAATAAAATCATTTAAACCGGATAAACTGAACAGATTCGATTAAAAACAATAATGGCACTGGCCAACTGTACGAGCCCAAGGAATGAGACATCCTCTTTTTCGTACCGCACATGAATTTTGCG
>CAIPAT010000115.1 GCA_903863035.1 uncultured Lentisphaeria bacterium | reverse complement strand
CGCAAAATTCATGTGCGGTACGAAAAAGAGGATGTCTCATTCCTTGGGCTCGTACAGTTGGCCAGTGCCATTATTGTTTTTAATCGAATCTGTTCAGTTTATCCGGTTTAAATGATTTTATTAGTAGATAAGCTCTAAGCACTTTCCTGGTAGCAGTGTAATCGGCGTACTAAGATACAGCAGAACCCTGGATTAGATGCAAAGTTATAAAGTGCTGGAGTTCTAAAATTCTAAAGGTTGTAGCATGACTACTGCTGACAGCCATCATCGATACCTATCAGACATGAAAAAATAACGTGCTGCCCCACAGTCTGATTCCGCACCGGAGAAAGATCAGAAGGCAAAGAATATGATTTTTATTTAATTGCCTCAAATAATGCCTGAAGGTTTTGCGGCTTCACATCAGGCAGAACGGCTTCATGACTGGGAGATATAATCAATCCCGTTGGAAAGAGTTGTTTTAATTCCTTAACTTTATCTTTCACCTGCGCCGTAGTACCGGAAACCAGTAACTGCTGGACATCCACGCCGCCGCAGAAGGATACCTGATTGCCGAAATCCTTTTTCAGGCGGTGAATATCCATGCCCCTGGCCAGCGCTTGAATCGGATGAATAACATCGACGCCAGCTTCAATCAAGTCAGGAATAATTTCAGATATTGCACCGCAGGAGTGGTGGATTACTTTCAGGCCGTATCTTTTTGCTTGAGCTACTAATTGGCGGGTTCCGGGTAGAACGAATTCTCTGATAAGTTGCGGCGACAAGATTAATCCATTCTGACTTCCTAAATCATTTCCAATAAGCACGGCATGAACTTTGCCCTTAGTAGCGCGATAGAATATTTCATTAGCCGCTAAATAAAACTCAGTGATACGCTCTATCACCGCCCTGAACATGGCAGGTTCAGTAAGCATTTTCATCAATGCCTCTTCCATTCCGAAGGCGGCGCAGGCATCCTGAAAATGCGCGGACCACAGAACCCCTAAAACAGCCATATCGCCGGGTGCATGATTTACGACTTCCAGGCATTCTGACGGATTGATATATTTGGCCGGGTCCGGCCAGTCAAAATCATTAATTTTTGCCGGATCCGTATAATTGGCAAAAAAACCATGCCCCGTGAGCGTTCTTTCACTGTTATCATTCTGATGCTGCACCGCAAAGTCAAAGGCGGCATAAATCGCATTGCTGGTCGGCGAATGATAGGGCATCTCCACCGGATAGATGTCGTCGTTAAGTTCTGACTTCAACTCCGATTCAGTTTCCACATGAAAAAAGTGTAATAAGTTCGACATTGTTTCCGGCAGCGGCAATCCCAGCCATGAAGCAGGATAATCGACTTCACGGCGTTCAACTGTAGCATAAAAACGTTCAATATGAGTCATCGCTGCTAAAATCCTACTTTATCGAGATTCTTCCGCAGACGCATTAATGCATCCACATGCATTTTTGGAATTACCCCATGTTTATCCGGAGGAACATCCAGCAGCAGATTCGTATGGCGGGAACGGCACACTAAATACATGCCTAAAAGTTCTGCATCACTGCGGGGTTTATCGCCGTCAACGAAAAACCATTCTTTGCCGATGGGGTCGCACACTTCGCCCGGCATGTAATATTGTTTACCTTCGATTTCACGCCAGTTGAGATGTCCGGTATGACTGTTAGGAAGCCATCTTTCGATAGCGATAAGATCCGCCGGCCACGCCCTGTCCACCGGGTAATTTGACCCATCGCCAAAACCGGTATTCATCATTATCACTGTATCCGGTTGCATGGATGCGATTGTTTGATATAATTCCTGGCGGTAACAACGCGGCAGTACCGCCGGGATATCCACCCATACTTCGCCTATTTTACCGTATTGAGTCAATAATTCCTTAATTTGAGCTGTCTGAAAATCCTGATAAGCTCTGGTGGTAAATGAGAACTGGCCTATTTCTGTAGTATCACTTGGAGTCAGCGAACCGAAACGATGATGATTGTCCCAGGAACAATAATACAAACCTGGCATTATACCTTTTTTGCGACAGGCCTCAACAAAAGCTTCCACGACATCGGTTTTATTGCCGCTATTGCCCACATGGTATTTCGTGTGTTTGCTCGGCCACAGGCAATGTCCGGCGACATGCTTGGCGGTAAGCACCGCATATTTCATCCCGGCGTCACGTGCGACTGAAACCCATTGTTCAACATCAAGTTTATCGGGAGCGTACAAATTTGCCGGAGCTTTGCCGTCCGGCAATTCCTTGCCCTCAAAAGTACTCATTCCAAAGTGGATGAACATCCCGTAACCAAGTTTTTCCCATGCCTGCAGCTTAGCTAAACTAAGCCGCTGACTGCCTTTGATTTTCTTCTCCATTTTCCCATTCCTTAATATAATTTTCAACTAATAACGATTTTTTCAAACTTAAATCTGATAACTTTTTGGTCACAAACTAAAATCCTCTGTATTCGCTGACTATCTGATGTTATTGCTTACATACATCCGGGCTTTTAATAACGTCGCCGCGCCATTGATTGTTTCATGTTTCAATCACAATTGCTTCATGTATATGGATTGCTGTGACTTTGGCATGAATCTTCTCTCCGTCATAGCTCCAGTCAACGTCTCCACCATCCCAGGCCGCTTGAACTGACACGGGTTTAGACTTAATGCGCAATTGAATAAAGACAGGGCCGACAGCCGGAATTTCATCAACCATGCCTTGATTAGGCAGATTGGGAATTCCACTGGCACGGTTGACAAGGTGGACCATTACGCGTTTCCCTTGTTGTCTTAAAGCGACATCAACACACGTTGGCGCGGAAACCTGGAGCATCATATCGCCTGCAAGCGTTCTCAAAACTTCTCCAAAAAAGATTCTTGAACCTATGGCATGTCCATAGTCAAAGTCCTGCGCGATAGCTGCGGGAATATAAGCAACGAATCCTTTGCCAACCTGATTGAGCGTCGCTGCAGGATACCCTGTATCATCATCACCTGCACGATCCAGCGAATAAAGGTTTCCCAGCACTTTCGCGGCCGCCGGACGTAAAAGTCGCCACTTATCGCTGTACAGCGGCGAGGCTCCTTCGCCGGCAGGAATATAGAAGACGCAGGAGTTTTCAACATTTACAGTTTCCGCCCCGATAAATTGTGCTCCAAAACGTTCAAAAGATTCTGCGCCCGTAATCAGGAGGCGACCGCCCTGCTCGACATACCGTTTAAGCTTGTTGCAGATTTCCTCCGACATGTCATGCTGTTCTGCTGCGATAATTACCGGAAACTCATCTAAACGCGGAAGAAGCGCCCACTCATCCAGCAGGTCTATATGAAAATGGTTTTCAAGCCCGAGTTGAACAGCGCCATTCACCGGCCTGGTATTGCCTCCGTACATTAGGGAAATTCCTTTTACGTTCTTATAAAAGTGTGTTTCTGAATGGAGAACTGCCACTTGCGGAATAGATTCGGCGTTCTTGCATAACTTAAGGCGTTTCCTGATAAATGAGATAACTTCTTTTAATTGACGAATCCGCCATGGCACAAGACGGCCATCGCGCAATGGAGCCACTGTCTCATAGATTTGCACATTGCCGCCAAAGGTTAGAAACACGGCAACCTCCTGCTCAACCATAACGGATGGCTTTACCTGAAACGGCGCGTCTTTTCTGCGAAATCCGTTGTTTGTCAGAAAATTCCAGACCATGATATCCCAGGGCTTACCGCGGGTTGAGAGGAAGCGCGAGTCGCAGCGGGCGACATCAAGCCCCCAGATATAGGTATTATCGCCGCTAATCCGGTCGATCGGAACCAGTGGCGCCCCGGGATTTCTATATGTCTGCAACCAATTCGAACAGACACTTATATGCGGATAGCGTTTATGGATTTCATCGCAATAATGAGTCACGTAGGCATTAAAACTGTCAAGCATAAATTTCCAGTAGATTGGCCAGTCTTTGTCGTCCTCATTTGTCGGGATATGCTCTTTCCCAGTAGCTTCTCTGAAAGCGCTTTGGCATTTGGGGCAATAGCAGGGAGAAGATGCCCAAAGTTCGCCATCAAGCCAGAAGCCATCCACTCCATACGTTTCAATCAGTTCAAAAAACTGCGGCAGAAGCAACTTATCAACATAATCGCTTCTTACACACATAAGTTCGCCAAAAGGTACCCCGTCATTCTGCTTTATTTTAACATCATTGTTGGCAGGAATTACTACTCGCCATTCTGGAAATTTTTCGGCGGCGGCGGCATCCCATATGCCGGAATAATGACAGTACAATGGAATGCCAATATTTTTTGCAGCTTTACGCCAGCCTTTCAAGGCATCATAATTAAGACCGTCCGGTATGGAAGAGCCGGGTAACTTAGAAAACCAGCTTAAATAACCAGGATGCCCTTTGCAGTCGGTCTGAACAAAATCGATATCAAGTTCCTTGAGAAGTTGTTCAAGATTATCCCCGACACGCGTTCCCAAATCAGTATCATTTCTATTAGCGTGCAAATCATAATGCAATCCTATATTGCAATGCTCATCATCCCAATTACTTGTCATTATTTTATCCTTATACCTTATGTTGTTTGAATTCAAACGCCAGGTCTTGAAGTTTTACAAGCGACAGAGTTTTTTGCAGGTTGAAAGACAATTAAAAGCTTATGCCCCCCATATATCTGCTTTATTAAGAGTGGCGCGGACGGCAAAATTTGTCCATCAATCCGTTTGATGTGCCAGAAAAACTGTGGCAATGGAAGTACCGCATATTTCATCACGACATCACGTGCAATTGAAACCCATTGTTCAAAATCAAGATTGTCGGTGGCGTACAAATTTGCCGACGCTTTACCGTCAATTTCTTGCCCTCAAAACTACTCATTCCAAAGCGGATGAATATCCAGTAATCCAGTTTTTCCCGCGCACGCAGGCGAGCTATTGATACCCTTAGATTTCCTGATTGCATTATAATCATCTTCCGTTAATTAGCAATTGCATCAAGTGCTGAAACTTGTGCCTCAACACTATCTTTCCAATTATCACTATTCGTTTCAAATACTCTCACATATCCTTCCATATCACCAGAATCATACTTCGCATCAATCATTGATGGGATATCAAGCATAGTATAGAATTTGGTGTACCACTTGCGTTGCCACAATGTTGATGCCAAGCCTTTTCCTTTAATTACTTTGGGAAAGTATAACAGAACTGTGCGTTTATCTGACGGGAAATGCACTGCCAGCCATTTAACGTTGTTTTTGATAGCGAAAGTTTCGTCCTGGGTAACTTTTGCATCTAACAAATTGCCATTTCCTAGCTTAACTAAATATTCGCTGTCAGCGCGGGGAGTCATCGCATACATAAAGCAGTAAACCAGATGGATTTTCTGTTCTCCGGAACCGGTTAGCCGGATTTTTTCTTGAATTCCGGCCGCAGAAAAATTTATGCTATGCTCCAGGTTAAGGTTCAGCAACTTTGATTTTTTTAGCAGGGATGCTTTTTCTACTGTATAGTTTTTATTGTCTTCAGGCTGAACTTCTTTACCATCGAGCAATAACTTGATCTCTTCGACATTTTCTTGGCCACCCTCTTTATGCCCTGAACCGACAAATAAATTTTGGTTGGCAGCCATTACTACACCTCCCATTGAATTTGGTGAAGTAACAAATTTATTTTGGAATTTTATCAGTTCCAATGTATAGCATCGCTTCGGCGAGATGGTAAAACTATAATCACCACAGGTAATTATAAAATTTTCAGTTCCGCCAAAACACGTTACCGCAAGCGCGAATAGACCGATCAACATCATTTTTTTCATAGATACCACCTGTTTTAAAAGTTGTTTGAATATTAGCACAAAACAATATACGGTTTGACTTTGTCAATCTAAGATAGACCACCAACACAATAATCTGAAAGACTGAAATTACCTTGTACCTTGATATTAAGTTAAAAATTATTTCTTTAAGGTAAAACGCCACCGTGAAATATTACCGTAACCCGAGCCGGCACCACCACTGAAACCTAATATTAAGGACTCGTTACCATTTGAGCCGCCTGGTAAGGAAAAAATAATGGTGTTAGTCTCAAAATTCATCCATCCGCCAGTAATTTTTACTTTAAATTCCGCTAATGTTAACCCGCTGCCTGACAAAAATAATCTACCATTGCCGCCCATTCCTTTCGCTGCCGCCATATCAATTTCCAAGGAAATTGTTTTACCAGTGAAATCTTTTGGCAGATGACCCAAATTTATCACGCATGCGCCTTGTAAACCGCCAACAATTTTTTTGCCATCGCGAGTTAGAACGGCACAACCATAAAACTGACTTAGATCTTCCGATGAGTACCATTTATCAAATTGCACAATAGGCTTTTCTTGCCATTTATCAACGGATGGATAAGAAAAATCTTTGACTTGTTTAAATTTATTAATAATTTTATTGCAGGTTTCATTATTGATATTATTGGTAATCAGGCATATTTCAATATCCTTTGGTGGCAACGAAATATTGTAGATTGTACCGGCATTAAATTCCTGCCATTGTGATTTAGTCTGAAAAATCTTTGCCGAACTTTCTATACTATATGTTTCTGGAGCAATTTTAAATGCCGCATGCTGAATCTCATCGCTATGATTAACAAAAATTATTGCCACGATTCCCTGGTAACGCCATACCGATGAAAAAATCGCGGGTGAGCTAATTTGTCTCGGACCATAATATCCCCATTCAGATTTAACTGGTTTGGGCGCATCGGTAAAATCCAACGGTGCCAGCATCTCACCATTATTAAAGAAGTCTAATAAGCATGCTCTGACATGAGCAACCCTTTTTAAGAATAATGAAAAATCTTTGTTGACCGGATTAGCAATCTCTACAACCGGCATTGCAAACCAGCCAAGCTGTTCTCCGTTGCTTAACTGTTGGCTAAGTTTTGCAGCCCTCCCTAAAGCGTCATCTCCTTCGTATGAACGGCCAACAAATTGAATCTTCCCGCAGTAGATGGAAGAGAATAGCGGAATTTGGTTGAAATCAACCCAGCGCCATGGTAGAAAACCATCAAAATAGCGCAAATATGCTTCTGCATTATCTTCCGTCTCGATCGCCAAGTTGGGATACGTGCGTTTGCGCTCGTCGTAAATTTTTTGTAGAATCTTCCAATATCCGTCTGTTAACCAGCTTTTAGCATCTCCAGGGATGTGATTATGAGTCGTTGCCCAACAAATTTTAGGCGCCCCCGCAGCAATTTGATCTATATAAATACCGTCAACTTTTGTGTCAGCCACTTGATTAAATACCTCCGGCATTTTATTTTGCCACAATTTAGTTGCCGGGCAAATAACAGCAAATTTTTCCGCATATTGCTCAAAATAATAGTCATTATCAAATGACTTCACTAAATTTGGCAATGCCAAGGTTGTATATTGATAATCTGTATCACCACGGTCCAGCACTGCCCAAACACGGCCATTGATATAAGGCTTTACTTTTATTCCGGCAGCTTGTAAATAATGCAATATCTTATTGTAATCATCTTTTGGCGTATAATTCGGGTAGTCACGGTCGTGTCCTTGAGTTGTCCAGCAATACCAATGGTATGCAGTAGGCACGTCCAGATATCTTGCCAAGTCTATGACTGAATTAACCTCGCCATGCCCACGAATATTGACTATATTGTTTTTATACCATGCCGGAGTGTCTTCGCGGGTTTCTGAGCTTGGCCACCATTGCGACTTAGTCTTGACAAAGTGTTTATAGATTTGACCAACTTCGTACCAACCATTTGTAATAGGCTGCAGGCAAATTACTCCGGGAATTTCAAAATTATTGCCACCGGTTGACCACACTACTTGCCAGTTAATTGCTCCATTTAAGCCTTTTAATTTCATTTCCTTACTGCTGCCATAAGGGTCTTCACAAGCGAAATATAACCCTGTTTTTTGGGTCGCGTCGTATGAACCAAAACATTGCATAGTCAAGGACGCGGAAGGATAAATCCCAGATAATTCGGCTTTGCTTTTCGGCATATCATAGTAAAGTACTCCGGACATCCGTGGCCATATTGCAATGTTGCTGGCTCCGCCCGCCGGCGCGATATTTAAGTTGGGGAATAATATTTCCTTACACTGAGTTAATGTTGAAGTAAGTTTTATTTCGACTCGCGTTGGCTTCAATAGAATAATTACAATGATTTTTTCTTGATTATTGTTCCATTCAATCCGCACTTCAGATTCTACGGGGGAAATTGCTACTGTCGTTACTTGTCCCGGCATGTCGCTACTAGAAACCATAGTGCCGTTTAAACGGGTTATTTTCCAAAAGAAATCTGAGGCGTGGAGTAAAGATTGCCCATTGCTGTCTGTAAGCGTATTCAGTGAAATACGCTGGGAACCGTTACAGGTTAAACTTAAATTGAATTTGCCATTAGTGAAATTAATTTCCTTGACATTATTATTACTGATAACTTCCTTTCTAAGCAGTTGAATTTCACCAGCGCTAAGTGCCTTTTCACTGTACTTGCATTTGCCACCGATTTCCAGAATGTCGTTCTGATTAAACGCAAGTGATTTGAGTGTAGTATAATCCTTCCCAACCACATTAATTCCGTCAATAAACGCGTTAAGCATCACCCCGTCAACACCCTGTGGCAAATCCACCAGCCTGACTACAGTTATATCCAGCAACTTAGTTTTGGCTGAACGGGGGATTCTTAAATTACCTTTTTGGTTGTCTTTGCCATATAGAGTAAATTCAATAAATCCATTTTGCTGTTGAATTAACCAGCAATTTCTTGCATTGGCAATAATACCATTATATTTTTCATTAGGCAACACCAGCGACAGCGAAAAGTTTTCAGAAGCAAAACTGGTGCAGATAGTTAATATATATAATGCGATACAATATAATTTCAACATATTTTCAATTCCAGGTATCCCACATCGAGCTTTTCATTATTGTGCTTGAGTTTAGGGCAAGCGGGCTGATTCCATTAGCGCCACCTGATGCCTGAGGACCTTTGGTTGTTTCTGTGACTGACATCAAGGAGACATGTTTGTCTGCAAACAGGAACGGCATTCTGTTGAAGCCATGCAGCCACTTATTGGCGTTAGCTCCAGACCATGTACCGATATTTGCAGGGGCGCAAATAGCTGCAAAATATGAGCCAATAGAATTATTCGGATCTGCCCTTTCAAGCATTATAAGAGAACGTGAAGCTTTTTTAATATTGGAATTCCGTTGAGACCAACCTGTATCTGGAGTAGCGGTGTAATAGGCGGCTGCTACTCCTCCGTTTAATGTCTTTAGCGCAGGAACTCCATAGCTTTGGGAATATGTACGAGGCAAAGCGTCTGTTAATGTCGTGCCTATGGCTGCGCTGCGAGTGTCCAAAGGACATTTATAAACACCACTCTTGGTAAAACCATTGCTTGGAGCAAGATTTGTAAGATTTATCTGCGCAACAGATAACTTCCTTCCGTCATATGCAGAGAGTCTGTCGTCCCAGGAAATATCAGATATCGGGTTATTGGGATAGTAGCCATTGTTGTCTTCTTCGTAAACCGCAGTGAATGTGCCGATTTGTTTTAAATTATTTAGACATTCCGTCTCCTTAGCTTTGATGCGCGCCTTATTCAATGCCGGCAGCAGCATTCCAGCGAGGATCGCGATGATTGCGATCACCACAAGGAGTTCGATTAAAGTAAAACCTCTAAGCATCAACGAGTTGCGACTTATCGGCTCTGCCTCATCGACCAAACCGTGCGTGCGGTTTTCCCTCACACGGCTTTCCCCCTGTTCTTCTTCGTTTAGCATT
>CAIPAT010000114.1 GCA_903863035.1 uncultured Lentisphaeria bacterium | reverse complement strand
TGGTTCATCGAGGACAGGAATTGTTTCGTCCTCAAGCGGGTGAAGGAGGCAGGCTCCTTCAGGAAAAAGCAAGCTAAAAAATAGATGTCATTTCATGCCCAGTGACATGGAATGTGTCAACTGGGCTTTTGAAACATGCCTTTATTTCTATTAAAATTCTTTAAATCTTCTGCTGTATTTTGAGTTTTCGGCTCCCATTCTGACTCCTGTCTCCTATTATTATCTCTTCAAAGATTTTACTGTACAAATCGGGTTTTTCAAAAGTGACGATATGCAGCATTTCGGTGGCTTTGCGGACAACAGCGGCGCGAGTGGATTTGTCACGGTCCACCAGTTTGTCCAGTTTGTCCAGTTCTGTTTCGGAATATAAAATATTCACCGGAACTATTTTTTTTGATTTAGAGTTCCCCATTTCTCAAACCTTGCCCCCGTCAAGACAATTTTCCCAATGAACAGGGCATGCCTTTTTCATAAATTACGCATTAGATTATCGCACGCCAAAAACTCCAGACAAACAAAATAATGTCATAAGTCACATGCTGCAAATCACTTATTCAATAAAACCAGTTTTTAACAGATAGTATTACTATCGTGATGCTTAATACCGATCCGCAATCTTAGAGTAAGTAACAACAAGAGCAATTTCGAGCATTATTTGGGAGCGGCGACGGAGCCCGATATGAATATCGGGGAACGGAGCCGTTTTCAAATAAACGCAAAATGACCTTGCCGCGAAGCTGTATAAAGACATTTTTTAAAAGGGTGTATTGACAATATAATGTTGCTTCGCATTGGCATGTATGTTTTTCAAGAGTGGTTATTGCGCGGCAAGCGCGCAATGAACCCATATTCCTTTAACTTAACCGGCTGTGCCGGGACTTTTTTTGTAATGCAGCGCGGGCATTCTTGCCGACGAAATATCAGACAGGAATGTCTGACCTACATTAATTTAATACAAATTCCTATACGATTAAAGTAATTCAAGCTTCCAGCGCAAGCTGGAATACCTGCCGGTACACTGCGCTGAAAATCGGGGTCAAATATCCGGGGGGCAGGATTTTACTTTGCCGGCAAATCATATTTTTTACATTTTATAATCAGTGCCTGCGTTCCGCCGCCGGCGCATTGACGATTTTTGTTAAAAATTATATGCATCTTATTGTAAGTATTGTTAATATGACGATATTATACTCTGCACAGCTGAAAATTTAAGAATAGACGCTCGTCCCGCAATTGCGGGATTGCGGTTTTTTGATTTTGGATTCGCACTCTTCAAGGCCTTCGATACCCCGGTATCGGCAGCCTCTCAGAATACGAACCAATTCTCAAAATCTTCGCAATCTAGAGTTAAACTTTCAGACGGCAGAGTATAGCTATTTGTTAATGAAGCTATTTGAATATATTGAAAGCGGGAATTTAAAATATGAAAAAAATGAAAGTGTCATGTGTCGGTTGTTCCCTGGCTGATTTTGTTTATGCCAACGTTAATTTCAGCAGCGATGCGTTTAAAAAATATCTGTCGCGGACCGATGGCGACGGCGGCTTGAATCCCGGGCATCTGGTTTTTGCCGAGGACCTGGAAAAATTTGCCGGAAAGCCGTTTGCGCAGGTAAGAGATGAAATTACGGGCGGAGCCCAGCCGCATGCATTCAATATCGGCGGCCCCGCGATAGTCGCTCTGATCAATGCCGCGCAGCTGCTTTACGATCAAAATATTGAGTTCGATTTTTACGGGGCTCTCGGTCAGGACGATACCGCGGAAAAGATTCTCTCCATCCTGAAACAGACTCCGGTTAATATTGACAATTATATTCATAAACCAGGATTTTCTCCGTTCACTGATGTTTTTTCCGACCCCAATTATCATGACGGCAAAGGCGAGCGCTCTTTTGTCAATAATATCGGGTCAGCCTGGGAATATACCCCGGCAATGCTGGATAAGCGTTTCTTTGACGCGGACATAGTCTTTTTCGGCGCCACGGCGCTGGTGCCGCTGATTCATGATCACTTAACTACTTTGCTGAAAAAAGGCCGGGAGGAGGGTTGCGTCAATATTGTCACCACTGTTTTCGACTTCAGAAATGAAAAGAAGAATGCCGGCGGAAAATGGCCGCTGGGCGAAAGCGACGAGTCCTATCGCTTGATAGACTTGCTGATTGTCGACTGGGAGGAAGCGATGAAACTCAGTGGTAAAAAGAATATTGACGACGCGGTAGAATTCTTTATCGCAAACGGCTTACGCTCATTTATCATCACCCATGGCGCAGAAAACTTTTATGCGTGGTCTGACGGCTCATTTTTCAAAAAGCAGGAACTGATTGCACTGCCAGTCTGCAGTCTGGTAGGCGAACGCATAAAAAAGAATCCGGAACTGCGGGGCGACACCACCGGATGCGGCGATAACTTTGCCGGCGGGGTGCTGGCATCCGTTGCCAGGCAGTTCTATGACGGCAAAAAAGGCAGCATGGATATTATTGAGGCTTGTTCCTGGGGCTGCGGTTCCGGCGGGTTCGCCTGTTTTTATATCGGCGGAACCTACCTGGAAAAAGCTCCCGGCGAGAAAAAAGCCAAAGTTTCTGAATTCCAGCAGACATTCAAGAATCAGCTTGAAAAGTAACTGGTGAATGGGGAATGGTGACTGGTAACTGGTAACTGGTAACTGGTAACTGGTAACTGGGAACTGGTGAATGGTAACTGGTGAATGGTAACTGGTAACTGGTAACTGGTGAATGGCGAATGGGGAATGGTGAACTCTAGAACTTTAGATCCCGCATTCGCGGAACTCGCAAGCGGGACCGAACTTTAGAACTTTGTACAATCATTCCTGTGGTTTCACAGGCGCGGTTGAAATTTTGTGTTTCAGGAGGTTTATTATGAGTAAAAAAATTGGAGATATACATGACTCCCGATGAACTGGCAATAATTGGCAGAGAAGCCCTGTCCCGGATAAAACATCTAGGCCTCTATTTGAAGATAGACGAAAAAATTCAGCAGACCAGAGAGATTGAGGAAAAGATGCTTGCTCCTAACTTCTGGGACAAGCGCGAAGAAGCACAGCAGCTGATGGGCGCACTGAGCATTTGTAAAAATGTGTGCAACCCTTATAACCGTCTATGTCGTCAGGTGGAGGATTTCGCAGTGCAGTGCGAATTCGCCAAAGAGGATCCGGAAATGTGCGAGGAGGCTTCCGCCGCCTGGGCTAAGCTTTCCGTGGAACTTGAACAGGTTGAACTTCTGAGTTTTCTGTCCGGCAAATTTGACGGCAACAATGCATATTTTTCGATTCACGCCGGAGCCGGCGGAACCGAGTCCTGCGACTGGGCTTCAATGCTTATGCGCATGTACCGGCGGTGGTTTGAACGCCGCGGCTGGAAAGATGAAATCATTGATATCCAGCAGGGCGACGAAGCCGGTATCAAAAGCGTAACCTTGAGAGTTGAAGGCGAATTCGCCTACGGCTATTCCAGAGCGGAAAACGGCGTGCACCGGCTGGTGCGTATTTCGCCGTTTGACAGTAACGCCCGCCGTCATACTTCATTTGCTTCCGTTGATGTTTTTCCCGAAATCAGTGACGACGTCGAAGTCGAGATTGATGAAAAAGATCTGCGCGTGGACACTTACCGTTCCAGCGGCGCCGGCGGCCAGCACGTCAACACCACCGACAGCGCTATCCGCATTACCCACATTCCCACCAACATTATTGTGGCGTGCCAGGCGGAACGTTCACAGCATAAAAACCGTGCCACCGCCATGAAGATGCTGAAAGCGCGGTTGTATGAACGCCAGGAGGAGGAGCGGCGCAAGGAAGCCGATCAGATCCGCGGGGTGAAAACCGAAAACAGCTGGGGCAACCAGATCCGTTCTTATGTGCTGCATCCCTACCAGATGGTGAAAGATCTGCGGACTGATGTTGAAACCGGCAATACCGCGGCAGTGCTGGACGGCGACCTCGACCGTTTCGTTGAAGCCTGGCTGAAATCTACGACAAAATAAATATGGCAAATAGCAAAAAATCATTTTATGTCTGTGAATTGTCAGCAGAACAGATAGCACAACTGGAGTCTATTTTAAAGGAGCGCGGCTGGGCGTTCAAGGAAGTTCCATACGCTCACTGGCAGGCATCCCTCGACAAGACCAGTGTCACCGCATACCTGAGCGGAAAGACTACAGTGCAGGGCAAAAACCTTGAAGAACTGGTTTTGTACGTCATTGAACCGGAAATATTGAAAAGCGCCGGATTCGGCTATGAAGATTTACTCGGCGGCGCTGACGACAGCGTCAAGGCGGAACCCGAACCGGAAGAACCCTTTACTCCTCACGGGGGGATTGACGAAAGCGGCAAAGGCGATTTTTTCGGTCCGCTGGTTATCGCCGCTGTTTTTGCCGATGACGTCACTCAGAAAAAATTCCGGGCAATCGGGGTCCGCGATTCAAAAACGATTAAAAGCGGCAAAAAGATAAAAGAAATGGCGAATGCGATCAGAGACGCTTCCGGCGGCAAATTTGTCGTGGTGACAATCGGACCGGAATCTTACAACCGTCTGTACGATAAAATCGGTAATCTTAACCGGCTGCTTGCCTGGGGCCATGCCAGAGCGATCGAGAACCTGCTGGACAAAGCTCCGGAATGTCCGCGTATGCTGTCGGATAAATTCGGTTCCGAGCACCTGATTCGCAATGCTTTGCTTAAAAACGGACGCAATGTGAAGCTTGAGCAGCGCACTAAAGCTGAAAGCGATGTGGCAGTGGCGGCGGCGTCAATACTGGCGCGGGATATGTTTCTGAGTCAAATGGACAAATTAAGCGTCGCATTGCATCTGGAACTGCCGCGCGGGGCAAGCCCCGCCGTCGAAACGGCGGCCAGGGAGTTAGTTGTCCGGCACGGCGCCGGCGAACTTGGAAAGTATGCAAAACTTCATTTTAAAACCTTAGAAAAAGTACTGCCGGGATATGTCAGGCCCGGCAAGGAGGCAATGCAGGAAAATGGCTAATAGACAAGGTAAAATTAAGCAGGAACTTTTTCTTAAGACTCCGGAAGGCAGAAGTGTCACTCTATTCACACTGGAAAACGGCGAAGGCGGCAGCGTCTCGATTATTGATTACGGCGCAACGGTTGTTTCGCTGAATGTGCCGGACCGGACCGGAAAAACGCGGGATGTTGTCCTCGGGTTTAAAAAGCGCGAAGATTATCTGCAAAATCCGGCGTATTTCGGCAGTACCATCGGCCGCTGTGCCAACCGGATCGCAAAAGGTCGTTTCGTCCTTGACGGTAAAACGTATAATATTCCAACGCCGCCGAAAGAGGATAACGGGCTGCATGGCGGAAGAAACGGGTTCCATAAAGTACTCTGGAAAGCAACGCCGATGGAGAATTCCCTGGGGCCGGCGCTGCAGCTTCAATATGTCAGCAAGGACGGCGAAGAAGGATTTCCTGGCCAGCTGACGGTATCTGTGCTTTATACTCTTACCTGGGATAATTTTCTGCGGATTGATTATACCGCGGAAACCGACCGTGCGACCATCGTTAATCTGACTAACCACAGCTATTTTAATCTGAACGGCGAAAGTAGCGGATTGATTGTAAACCATGAGTTATGGGTCGGCGCCGGATTTTATACTCCGATCGAAAAGCGTCTCCCGACCGGCGAAGTATTGTCGGTAAAACGGACGCCGGCGCTGGATTTTACTGCTCCGGCTGTGATCAGCTCGAAGATCAATGACATGCCGAATGGTTATGATTTGAATTATGTGCTGAACCGCCGCACCAATCCTGAGCGGGAAGCCGCGGCATGGGTTTACTCGGCGGAATCCGGCATCATGATGGAGGTGTTCACCTCGGAGCCGGGAATTCAAGTCTATACCTCGGAAGTGTTGGATGATGGCGATGTTCCTGTCGGTAAAAACGGCAAAAAATATCCAAAGAGAGCGGCAATCTGCCTTGAAACACAGCATTTTCCCGATTCCCCGAACCAGCCGCATTTCCCGTCAACCGAGCTTAAGCCCGGCGAAAAATATCAGAGTTTCACGGTTTACCGTTTTTCCGTAACTTCCTGAGCGCTCCAGGCCGCCGGTTCGTTATTTTTCCTGCGGTAATGGCCCGGCGCCAGGCCGGTTTCGCGCTTGAAACTGCGGGAAAACGTGTGCTGGTCAGGAAAATTCAGCATCTCCGATATTTGGATCAAGCTTAAATTGGAATATGCCAGCAGGCTGATAGCTTTATTGATAATCAGACGGCGGACAAATTTCATTGGAGTTGTTCCCAGTTCCTGCTGAAAAATCCGGATAAAATGGTTTATCGACATGCCTGCCGCCGCCGCCAGTCTATCCAGTGAAATATCTCCTGAGGCAAGATTTTTCCTGACATAAAATATGGCTTCATTTATCCTCGGGTCGAGCGCCTGGTTGAACCTCCGTCCGGAACCGTCCTGTTCCTGACGGTAGCGTAAAACAAGGATATGGAGATAGTGTTTTTTGATTTCATTTTCCACCTCGTTGTCCAGAATGTCACCCGTGAAAATCGCGTCAAATATATCTTTGTAATCCGCAACCTGGATTACTCCGGGTTTAAGTCCGCCGTACAGTGTGTTGTCGTCATCAGGCATGAACTTGGCGGCGTTAATTCTGGAAGGCGTAAACGACTCAATACTGTGCATGCAGCCCGGCGGAACCAGAATCGCACGGGAATCGTCGATATAATCTATTTTCCCTTCAAGACATACTTTCAGCCTGGTTTCGGTGTCAAAATAATGATCCAGCTGCCAGTATTCGTGGCAATGATAGCCCGTGGCGTGAGGTGAAATTTTGGTTGTATGCAATACTAATATTTTCATAATCAATAAGCCTGTAAACCGCAGTTGAACAATGACGTCACAATATACGCCATGTTTTATTTTTTTCACCTTTGAAAGCGGCGGTCATCCCTGCAAATTTTTCGCAGGCTTGAAAACACTCTGACAAAAAGGCTTCTTCAGTCTCGTTTCCCGGACCGCGGCGCATGTTCGCCTCGGTACTGGGACATTTATCATAAGCAGACCCGGCGATAATTCCTGCGAGCTCATTCCAGTCAACAGTTCCGGTGAACATCGGCCGGTGCAAGTCTGAAACTCCGTCATTGTCATGCAGGTGGACCACCATAAGACGGCTTTTCAACCTGTCCAGGTCCATCAGCCCGCGCCCGGCGCCCATATTCCCATGCCCGGAATCATAGCAGAGCCCCAGACAGGGGTCTGGATAATCGTTGAAAACAGATTCTATCGCTTCAAAGGAGCCGTTTTCAACAGCTATGTTCACCTTCAGCTCTCTTGCGGCGGGAAGCAGTGCGTCCAGTGACTTGTACAGCGGTTTGCGGTGCAGACTGTTTTGCTCCATGGCAGGCAAATGCATCACGATCGCGTCTCCGCCAAGTTCGGCACTCATTTCCAGCCGGTTCAGCACGAGTTCAACGCCGCTCAAACGCTCATACTCCGCCAGCGAACCCCAATTTTTTTCAACGCCCGCTGAAGCATGCAGATCAAGCAGTTTCAGTCCGAAGTCACCAAGCCATTTTTTTATCTGTTTGATTTCATGCCTGGAGTAAATGAAATCCGTGTTCCAGTGGTGGCACCAGTGGACATGTGAAAAACCTGCCGCGGCTATTTTTTCTAAAAACGGCGCGGGGCATCCTGTGTCCTTAACATAGTCTGTCGTGATACTCAGCATTTCCGCTCTCCTTTTAAATTGTAAACTACTAAGCTATTGCAGAGATATGATTTTTCAAGCTTCTATTTCAGATCGCAATCCGGAACGGTCAAGGATTACCCTGCAAAATTTGCTCTCCGCCGACGGAACCGCTGGTCTGTTTTGTGCTGTTTCAGTGGTTTGCTATCCGTCATGGTAACGCATAAAATGGATTTATTTTACTTATAAATATAAATTAAAGGCTTGACAAACAGCTTTTTTTGAATATTATATAGAAAACATATAAATTCTATAGAATCATGAAAATTACTTTAAAACATAAAGCATATGAACACGTTCTTTCCAGGATAATTTCCGGAAAACTCGAACCCGGGATGCGTTTGTGCGAAGTCGGTCTGGCAAAAGAGATCGGTATAAGCCCGACTCCTTTGCGCGAGGCGTTCCGCCAGCTTACAGCGGAAGGAATACTGGAGCATCGTCCGAATTCAGGAATTATTGTTGCAGAGATAGACACCCGGAAGATCAACGAACTTTATGAAGTGCGCGAAGCGCTTGAGTCGTTCTGCGTCCGGCAGGCCGCATTGAAAATGAACCGGCTTGATACCGACAAATTGAAAGAATGCATGGACAGGCAGGCTGAAATCGCGCACGAACTTAAAAAATCAAACCGGGAGGTTTTCAGTTCGGAAGAAGAAGTTGAATATATGAAAGCCGATGCCGAGTTTCATCTGCTGATACTCGCGGCGGCGGAGAATTCGATAATCAACAAAACCATGCGGGAATGTCATATCCTCGGACGCCTTCTCGGGTTCAAAAGTCATAAACATAATCTTGAGCAGGTATCAACCACGATTAAACAGCATCATGAAATTCTGAAGTATATAAAAAAGCAGAATCCTGACAAGGCGGAACACTGGATTAAAGCGCATATTCATTTCAGCCGGGATACAGCGCTGGCCAACCGTAAAAGCGACCATGCTTCCGCAAATAGTGACCGCAGGACATACGCTGAAAAACTCTATAAATCGATTTATAAAATGGAAACGGAATAATTGGAGATAAGGGAATGAATGACGATTCGTTAAACCCGGTTGAGATAATATACACTCCTGATGCGAAGCATAAAACTGCCAGCAGGCAGTTTCAAGGGATTCCGGGAGTGGCAATGAGTCCGGGCGGCAGTCTGTTCGCCACCTGGTATTCCGGCGGCGTCAATGAAGGGCCGGAAAATTTCGCGGTACTGGTACAGAGCAGCGACCTGGGCAGAACCTGGAGTGAACCGGTTGCGGTCATTGACCCGTCCGGACGCAATATCCGCGCCTTCGATCCCGCGCTGTGGCTTGATCCGCAAGGCAGATTGTGGTGGTTCTGGGCGCAATCATTTTCCCCGAAGGACGGAACTATTTCCGATGGCGCAAACGGCCTCTGGGCTATATTTACCGCCGACCCTGATGCTGAGATACTGACGTGGAGCGAACCGGTGCGCATTGCCGACGGGATAATGATGAACAAGCCGACGGTTCTTGCTGATGGCACATGGGCACTGCCGGTGGCAATATGGGGGGACGGCATCGGCGGCGGTAAAGTTCCGGCCAGCCTCGCGTCACAGTGTGGCGCGAATATGGTTGTCTCGACCGATAACGGCCAGACGTTTTCATATCGCGGCGGCGCAGCCGTGCCGCACAGATGCTTTGATGAGCACATGATTGTGGAATTGAAGGACGGAAGACTCTGGATGCTGGTAAGAACTTTTTACGGAATAGGACAAAGTTTCTCATCAGACCAGGGTAGAACATGGACTCCTGGAGAGAATTCAGGTCTTGGCGGACCGAATTCACGTTTCTTCATCCGGCGGTTGTCTTCGGGGAATCTAATTCTTGTGAATCATGCGGATACTTCTCCGGAAATGGCCGTGAAACTTTATATTGACGGCAAGACATGGCGTAACCGTTCACATCTTACCGCCTTTATATCGGATGATGACGGAAAAACATGGAAAGGCGGACTGCTGCTGGATGAAAGAGCCGGTGTTTCATATCCGGACGGAGCAGAAGACAAAGAAGGTGTAATCAGAATAATCTATGATTATGAACGTCATAAAGAAGGGGCGATTTGCATGGCGTCATTCCGGGAAGCGGATGTTCTGGCCGGTAAATGCGTAACTCCGCAGGCCGAATTAAAAATATTGGTAAATAAAACTGGAGGTATCAGGGCATGAAAGAACTTTTCAATGAAAAACTGACGGGTAGAATAGAGGCTTGCGGTGTAATCGCAGTACTGGTCATTGACCGCGTGGAGGATGCTGTCCCGCTGGCGAAAGCTTTGCTTGCCGGCGGCATTGATGTCATGGAGCTGACACTCCGTACTCCGGCGGCAATTGAAGCATTGAAGGAAATAAAACGCAATGTTCATGAAATGATCGCCGGTATTGGAACTATTCTCACTCCGGATCAGGTTATGGAAGCGAAGGATGCAGGCGCGGAATTCGGAGTGGCTCCGGGAATGAATCCGCGAGTCGTCGCGAAAGCAAAAGAGGCAGGGCTGCCGTTTGCGCCGGGAATATGTACGCCATCCGATATTGAAGCCGCGCTTGAACACGGCTGCCGTCTGTTGAAATTCTTCCCGGCGGAAACCAGCGGCGGACTCGCGCATCTGAAAAACATGTCCGCGCCTTACATGCATCTTGGTTTGAAATTCATTCCGCTCGGCGGACTTGATCAGAATAATCTGGCTTCATATCTGGCCGATCCGTCTGTCGCCGCGGTCGGCGGTTCATGGATCGCCAAACGCGACATGATCAAAGCCAATGACTGGGCGGCGATCACTGCCGCGGCGGCAAAAGCAACTGAAACTGTAAAAGCAATAAGAGGAAAATGAGACATGAGTAATAAAGTTGTTACTTTCGGCGAAGTAATGGGCCGCTTCGCCCCGGATGAATTTCTGAGATTTGCCCAGGTGATGCCGGGGAAATTGAACCTGACATTTGGCGGGGCGGAATCCAACGTGGCGGGTTCGATTACCCTGATGGGCGGCAATGCCGCATTTGTCTCCGCGCTGCCGAAAAATGCGCTGGGCGATGCCTGCGTCGCGTTTCTCCGTTCATTGGGAGTGGATACGTCCGCAATTGTGCGTTCCGGTAAAGGCCGGCTTGGACTATATTTTCTCGAAACCGGCGCTAATCAACGTCCCAGCAATGTCATTTACGACCGGGAGAATTCCACTGTCGCCATAACTCCGGCAGAAGCGTATGACTGGAATAAAATATTTGCCGGCGCATCATGGTTTCATATCAGCGGGATCACTCCTGCCATTTCCAGGATTGCGGCCGAAGCCTCTCTTGCGGCGGTCAAGGCGGCGAAAGCCAATAATGTGACCGTTTCCTGCGACCTGAACTTCCGGAAAAAGCTTTGGAAATGGGACGCGTCGCTGCCGCCAGGGGAACTGGCGGAGAAAACCATGCGCAATATACTTCCTTATGTTGATGTGGTTATCGCCAATGAAGAAGATGCTTCGGATGTATTGGGCATACACGCCGCTGACACGGATGTCAATTCCGGGAAGATTGCTGTTGACAAATATCCGCAGGTTGCCGGAAAGATCGCTGCGCAGTTTCCCAATGTTTCAAAAGTCGCTATCACGCTTCGGGAAAGTATGTCCGCCAGTCACAACAACTGGGGTGCATTGCTTTACGATGTCAAAACTGAAGACGCATTTTTTGCGCCGCTGAAATCTGGGAAATACGAACCTTACGAAATAAAAAACATTGTTGACCGCGTTGGCGGCGGGGATTCTTTTGCAGCCGGGCTGATTTTCGCGCTGACGACGCCGGAGCTGTCGGAAAACAGTAAAGCCATTTCCTTTGCGGTCGCGGCTTCATGCCTGGCTCATTCAATTTCCGGAGATATAAATTTTTCATCCCGGGCGGAAGTCGAGGCGCTGATGGGGGGGGCCGGTTCGGGCCGGGTGGTCCGGTAGCATCTGTTTTGACGTTCCGGCGATTATTTTTTCAAACGGAACTCGGAAGGTGAACAGCCGGCGGCGAACCGGAAACGTTTGTTGAAATGCCGGGGATCGGGAAAGCCGACCGTCACGCCGATTTCTTTGACGGACATGGCCGTGGTTTCCAGCAGATGTTTTGCTTTGTCAATCCGGCGCTGGAGAACGTAACGCTGGATGGTCATGCCGTGTGTTTTTCTGAACATCTGCGTCAGGTAGTTCCGGCTGATCTCGCATCTTCCGGCAAGCCGGCTGATGCTGACAGGTTCGTCCAGCATCATATCTATATAATTCTGAGCAAACTTGATTTTCTGTTCAAGCCTGGATGAGCTTGCGCTGTATGAGACAATGCCCTGAGCTTTGACGTGCATCCACAGTAGAAACTGGCGGAGCGCGCCGGCCGCCCCGAACCCGGCAATCCCGGATTTTTGCGCCAGCGCGAACAGCGTAATTATTTCCTGAAACCTTACCGCGTTTTCAGTGTAATCCTTTCCGGACGGGAAATACAGCGGCATGCTGAGCGTCATATCTTCCACCGCTGATTCGTGGCTGCCCGCCATAAAGTGAGTGCAATAGTGCCAGCCGCCGTCTTCCTCCAGGTGATATGACGTCTTGACCCCGCAAGGGGAAATAGTAATATCGCCGCGGGAAATTTTTATCAGGCGGTCGCCGATATACATTTCTCCGCTGTAATCGTACATATGCAGAGCATGGTGGGCGGATGAACAATAAACCGTTTTAAAATTACGGTCTTTCAGGAAATAGCGGTTGGCGCGGATAATTGCCGGCAGGCAGTGCAGCTGCCAGCGGAATTCCTGATTTGCCGTTTCATTGCCCTGCCTGCTGTTTTTCATATAATTCATACCACATTTTAAGGAATCTGTACAATAGCCGTAAAGCTGTTTTCATGTTATAATATACTATGTAATAAATTTACAGGCAATTAAATTTTTTAAAATGTATTATTGTTTTTTTACCACAAATAAATCTGGAAATAAATTATGACGCAAACTGCAGCAATGACGCCGCGTGAACGGTTTATCGCAACGCTCGAACGCAAGCCGCTGACCGGGCGGGTCCCCCACTTTGAACTGGTATTCTTTCTTACCATGGAAGCTTTCGGCAAGATTCATCCATCGCACCGGGCTTACCATCAGTGGGACCAGATGACGGAAACGGAACGCAAACTGCACCGCAACGAAATCGCGCAGCTCTATATTAACACCGCTGAACGTTTCGAACACAGCGCAATTTTTATTCATCCGAATCCGGGAACGTTTGACGAGACCACGCGCCTGATTGAGCTGATCCGGGAGAAATCCGGAGATAAGTATTTTATCCTGATGCATGGCGACGCCACCTACGGGATTCCCGGCGGCAATGCCTTTATGGAATTCATCTATCGTCTGGCCGACGAACCCGAAAAAGTGAAAGCCGATGCCGAAGCTATGGTCAACCGCGCAATTGAAAAAGCGGAAAAGTTCCGGATTCCCGGCGGACTGGACGGCTTTGCGCTGTGTGCGGATTACTGCATGAACGACAATCCATTCATTTCTCCGGACCAGTTCGCGGAGTTTGTCACGCCTTATCTCAAGCGGCTGATCCGCGCTTACCGCGATATGGGATTCTACACGATCAAGCATACCGACGGCAACATCATGCCGATTGTTGACCAGTTAATTGAATGTGAACCACATGCGCTGCATTCGCTTGATCCGCAGGGGGGAGTGGACATTGCTGAATTAAAACGGCTGTACGGCCAGAAAGTATGTCTGATCGGCAACGTCAACTGCGGGTTGATTGATACTGGGACCGACGAACAGGTCATTGAATCCGCCCGTTACGCGCTGAAACACGGTATGCCGGGCGGCGGCTATATCTTTTCCACCAGCAACTGTGTTTATACCGGAATGCGCCTGGAACGTTATGAACTGCTGCTTGAGGTCTGGCGCAAAGAAGGGAATTACCCTGTAAACTGCTAAGGAGCTGTCAAGAAAAAACTTGACAAGCCTCGCGAAATATCCCGAAGAGATTCTGGGAATTGCCGGTAAGGCGCATACCTGAAGGTATGTAACGAACCGGCAAACACAAAGGCATTCGGGAGAAGCGCGAAGATGTAAAGTTTATTTCTTTACGGCTCCTAACCTGCCAGTCATTATGATAAAAGATTGACTTTGAAAAGCGGACCGTATACTCTGCACGGCTAAATATTTAACATAGATTGCGAAGATTTTAAGAATTGGTTCGTATTCTGAGCGGCTGCCGATACCGGGGTATCGAAGGCCTCGAAGCGTGCGAATCCCAACTCGAAGATCGCAATCCTGCTCGTCTATTCTTAAATTTTCAGCCGTGCAGGGTATATCTTGATCTGAACCTCCAGTTTTTGGAAAATGCGTAAATAAAAAAGAGTTCTTCGCGGTGCAGGCGGCCGTAACATTTGAATAATGCCTGTTTTGATATTATTGTATCAGCTTGTCATTTAGATTTTAACAGTCATTTATATAAAACCGGAGAGCAGATAATGGTCTCGTTATGTCCGATTTCAGTTACAGCGGCTTGCATTAAGGTTTTTAAAAAATCTGCTGCTCGATTTAATGCTGATGAGACCGCCAGGCCCAGGTCTTTAGCGATTTCACTTCAGTTGCCTGCAAGTTATAAATCATGAATATATCAGCGTCTACAACTCCCGGCAGCCCCAAAATAGTATTACTATGCATTGCCGCGCTGGGCGTGGTTTTCGGGGATATTGGAACCAGTCCGCTGTATGCGTTTCGCGCTTGTTTTTCAGGAGAAATTATTGCAGTAAACAATGCCAATGTGCTTGGTGTGCTTTCTTTGATTTTCTGGGCGTTGTTCATTGTCGTAACAATGAACTATCTGGTTTTCCTTTTTAAAGTGGACAACCGCGGAGAAGGTGGAATACTGGCATTGCTTGCCATGCTTACTGCCCGGGCTCCGCGCTGGGGATTCATTATCCCGCTGGGGATATTTGGCGCCGCCCTGCTTTACGGAGACGGCATTATCACTCCCGCCATTTCAGTTCTAAGCGCGATAGAAGGCCTCAAAATAGGAACTCCGCTTTGCCAGCCGTACATTATCCCCATCACGATTACAGTATTATTTTTTCTCTTTTATGTCCAGAAGAACGGTACCGCAAAAATTGGCTCAGTATTCGGCTTTTTTATGATCATCTGGTTTCTTGTCATGGCAGTGCTGGGAATATGTTCAGCCGTTAAGACGCCGTTAGTCTTTGCGGCGTTTAATCCGTATCACGCTGTCATTCTGCTATCAACTTCACCCAAAATTGCGTTTCTGATTCTGGGAGCAGTTTTTCTATCAATCACCGGCGCGGAGGTGCTCTATGCCGACATGGGACATTTCGGCAAGAGACCAATCCGGTTGAACTGGTGTTTTCTGGTCTTTCCCGCGCTGATGTTAAATTATCTTGGACAAGGGGCATATATTTTGCGGGAGCCGGGGCAGGTTGAAAATTTGTTTTACCGGCTGGCCCCGGAATGGATGCTGTATCCGCTGGTAGGACTTGCCACGCTGGCGACAGTAATTGCGGCACAGGCAGTTATTTCCGGCATGTTCTCACTGACCAGCCAGGCGATCCAGCTTGGTTTCTGGCCGCGCATGTCCATCATTCACACCTCAAAAGAAAAAATTGGTCAGATATACTTGCCTGCGGTTAACTGGATTCTGTTTGCGGGAACAGCATTACTCGTATTAATTTTCAAGAATTCCGACGGCCTGGCCAGTGCGTATGGAGCAGCAGTGTCGGGCACCATGCTGATTACTTCACTGATTGCGATTGTGGTTATTCCGCGATTGTGGACATCAAAAATTCAGCAATACTGTATCCTGATGGTTGTTTTCATTTTCCTTTGCACTGATTTGACTTTTTTCGCCGCCAATTCACTAAAGATTACCAGCGGCGGGTGGATACCTATGACCATGGGCTTTTTTATCTGCATGCTGACTTTGGTATGGCGGCAGGGGCGCGCATTAATGCGGAATAACATTGTTCAGCAATCCGTTCCGATGTCAATATTTATTGACAGTCTTCATCTCGAGCTGCCGTTGCGGGTTCGCGGACTGGCCGTCTTTTTGAGCGGTAACGATGGCGTGCCGAGAGTTTTACTGCATAATTTGAAACACAATAAAGTTTTGCATGAAAAGACCATAATATTAAAAATAGTCACCCATGAAGTTCCGTTTGTTTCCACCGCGGAAAGAGTGGAATTCAATGTGTATGACGCCGGGCTGGGATTATACGGAGTGACATTGAACTACGGTTTTTGCGAAAACCTGAACGTTCCGGAGGCGCTGGCGCTGATACACACTCCGGAATTGGATTTAAGCAAAAAAATCGGCATTTCATATTTCCTGGGCAAGGAGTCCATGGTCTTCTCCAGGAGCACGGAGAAAATGTGGACATGGAAAAAGAAAATCTTCTATGCCATGTCCAGAAATGCCTACGACATTACCGCATATTACAGTCTGCCTCCGAATCAGGTAACTGAATTCGGCATCCAGGTTGAATTATAAACGGCAGCTCCGCGCCGGCAGGTATTGCGCGGCGGCATGGAGCTCATTGATGGCGCTGGCGGCGCCGGCCGGGTTTCTGAAAACAGAGGTTCCGGCAACCATCATATTGGCGCCGGCGCCGGCGGCTTCCACAACGTTTTTGCCGTCAATCCCGCCGTCAACTTCCAGATGGACCGGCCTGCCGATCCGGCAAATCCGGTCATGAACGGCTTTAACTTTAGGCATCATATCCGCCATGAAGCTCTGACCTCCGAAGCCCGGTTCCACCGTCATAATCAGCACCAGATCGATTTGGTCCAGCCAGGGAAAAAGCTTTTCCGCCGGGGTTTTCGGCTTCAGGGAAATGCCGACGGTCGCGCCGGTTGCCCGGATCGCATCGATTACCGCAGCGGGATCGTTATCCGATTCCAGATGAAAAGTAATGTGGTCGGCTCCGGCGTTGACGAAGATTGCGGCATATTTCAGCGGATCGGAGA
Organism: uncultured Lentisphaeria bacterium; assembly: GCA_903863035.1. Taxonomy (GTDB): domain Bacteria; phylum Verrucomicrobiota; class Lentisphaeria; order Victivallales; family Victivallaceae; genus CAIPAT01. The sequence continues at coordinate 16,773 of CAIPAT010000114.1, read as the reverse complement.
TCATGAGGTGGGTATCGAACACCAGGTTGCTGATTTTGCGGATACTGCTGATCAGCGGCGGTCCGATGGTCAGATTGGGCACAAAATGACCGTCCATTACATCCAGATGCAGCAGGTCGCAGCCGGCCTCGGAGACCCGCTTGATGTCTTCGCCCAGCCGGGCAAAATCCGCCGCCAGAATTGACGGCGCCACCAATATGCTGTCTAACGCCAGTTTTCTAATATCGTTCATTTTTCCGGTCCTTTCATAGTTCGTTTATAAATTATAAAATGTTCTGACTCATGTATCCTGACTCAACTATTTCTCCGTTTTGGGAATCAGTCCATGGCTTTTGAGTATAACCCCGATTTCGGAACTGCGCAATGTTTCCGCAAACAAACGCGCGATTTCATTACCGCTTTTGTAACACACATAATAGGTATTCACCAGCGGGTATCTGCCGGTTAAAATATTGCTCTCTGCCGGAGGGACACCGTCAACTTTCAGCAATTTCACCGTTTCCGGCACCGTATCGACAAATCCGCAGAATCCCAGCGCATGATTATTCGTGCTGACCAGTTGCAGCACTTCCGGCGAAGTGGAGACGTTAAAGATTTTAGAGGTCAGCTTTCCGCCGTTCAGAACTTTATCATTTAAAGGGCCGGTGCCGGGAGAATTTTTCTCCGTCCCAAACAAGTGGATCATATAATCACTGACTCCCAGCGGTTTCCATGAGGCAACCTCGCCGGAAAAAATCTTTTTTAACATTTCAGTTTTGATTTCGGAAAGGTTGTTGAAAGCATTTACCACAATCAGCGTCGGTTCCGCCGCATAAGGCGCCATGATCGCACCGGACAGCGCCTGCTGTTCCTGCGCTGACGGCTCCCGGCGCAGCAGCAGCAGACCGGCTTTCCCTGAAGTGAAGCTTTTAATCGCGTCTTCGCGGGAAAGTTTTTCCACGGTCACCACCAGTTTGGGATCGGACTTGGCGGCAGTCATGGCGATCTGCTGAACGAGTTCGGTTTCACCCGCGGCATTGGCGATTAACAATCCTGCCTCGATTTTATTATATGCGTCAAGCAATTTTGTGCCGGACGTTCTGGTTTCCGGGGCCTTGGCGTCAGCACCGTTCAAACCGGCGGTGCACAGGACAGTCAAAGCGGCTGAAATAACAAAGTGCAAATTCATAGATATTCCAAATTTTAAGATTGTACAAACAGGAAAAATATGAATTAACATCGCTCTAATTCAACCCGCAATTGAAGATTTTTAAACGAAAAATAGAAAATATCAGAAAATGGCGTTATATTAATCTTTTGGATTTTAAAATATATTGAGATAATGCAGGGTTTAAACGTTGTAAAGGGACCGGTTTAACAGCAAAGGGACGCTTTATGAAAATTGGTATTCCAAAAGAAATTCACGAAGGTGAAAAACGGGTTGCGGCAACTCCTGAAGCGGCCGAACAGATAATCAAGCTTGGATTTTCCATGGCCATTGAAAGCGGAGCCGGTTCCGGAGCTAATATCTCCGACGAAGCATACCGTGAAGTCGGAGTGGAAATAGTCAGCGATGTTAAAGCCCTGTGGAAAAATTCTGACCTTATCATCAAGGTCAGAGCGCCGGAGCGTCATCCGGAACTGGCGGTTGATGAAATCGAAATGCTTGAAGAAGGCGCAAACTTAATCAGTTTTATCTGGCCTGCTCAGAATGCAGATTTAATGAAAAGACTGGCGGACAGAAAAGTTACGGTACTGGCAATGGACAGTGTGCCGCGTATCTCGCGGGCGCAGAAACTGGACGCGCTGAGCTCCATGGCCAATATCGCCGGTTACCGTGCCATTATTGAAGCCGCTCAACACTTCGGGCGTTTCTTTACCGGACAAATCACGGCGGCAGGTAAAATTCCGCCGGCGAAAGTCTTAGTAATCGGCGCCGGCGTGGCCGGACTGGCCGCGATCGGCGTCGCCAAATCCATGGGCGCAATTGTCCGGGCATTCGACACCCGCCCGCAGGTTAAAGAACAGATTGAAAGCATGGACGCCGAGTTCCTGCTGCTGGATTTTAAAGAAGACGGCGCAGGCACAGGCGGTTACGCCAAAACCATGTCCAAAGAATTTATTGAAGCAGAAATGGCATTGTTCGCCAGACAGGCGATGGAAGTGGATATTATCGTCACCACCGCGCTGATCCCCGGCAAACCCGCGCCGGAACTGATCACCAAAGGGATGGTGGAATCGATGAAGCCGGGCAGCGTGATCGTTGACCTGGCGGCGGAACAGGGCGGCAACTGCGCGCTGACCGAAAAGGATAAAGTGGTGGTCAAGGACGGCGTAACCATTATCGGTTATACCAATCTGCCCAGCCGCCTGGCTAATCAGTCCAGCCAGTTATATGCCAGCAACATCCGGCATCTGCTTGTGGAATTATGCCCGAAAAAAGACGGCATGCTTAATGTCAATATGGAAGATGAAGTCATTCGCGGCGCGACGGTGGTGAAAGAGGGAACAATCACCTGGCCGCCCCCGGCGCCGACTTTATCTGCTGCGCCTAAAGCTCCTGCCGCCGCGCCTGAACCCGCGGCAGTTGAGAAGAAGCAGAAAAAGACCGGCGGCAAAGCGATTAAACAGTTACTGCCGCTGTTGATCGGCGGTCTGGCGATGTTCGGGCTGGGCGCGGTTGCGCCGGCGTCGTTCATGTCGCACTTTACCGTGTTTGTCCTGGCCTGTTTTATCGGCTATCAGGTGATCTGGAATGTTACCGCATCGCTGCATACTCCGTTGATGAGCGTGACGAACGCGATCAGCGGTATCATTATTATCGGCGCGGTGGTGCAGATTTCAGCGCCGGGCGATTACGTTAAAATTCTTGCCGCCCTTGCAGTACTGGCCGCCTCAATCAATATTGTCGGGGGATTCTTAGTTACCCGCCGTATGCTTGAAATGTTCAAAAAATAACGAATAGGATATAAAATATGTCACAAAGTTTAATTTCAATGGCTTATATTGCGGCGGCAATACTGTTTATTCTCAGTCTCAGCGGCTTGAGCAATCAGGAAACGTCGCGGCGCGGCAACTATTACGGGATGATCGGGATGGTGATTGCCATTCTGGCCGCCGTGCTGAGTCCTTCCGTGACGGCTTACACGATCTTAATCGCGGCGCTGGTCGTCGGCGGAGTGATCGGGGCGAGAGCCGCGTTCAAAGTGGAAATGACCCAGATGCCGGAACTGGTCGCGGTCATGCACAGTCTTGTCGGTATTGCGGCGGTGCTGGTCGGCTATGCCAGCTTCATCGATAATTCATCCGCGTTAGTCGGTTCTGAAAAAACTATTCATGAAATCGAAATCTATCTGGGCATTTTGATCGGCGCGGTAACCTTCTCCGGCTCGGTCATCGCCTTCGGCAAACTCAGCGGCAGAATCGGCGGCAAACCCATGCTGCTGCCCGCCCGCCACTGGCTTAATTTGTGTATGCTTATCGGGGTGCTCGCTCTCGGGTATATGTTCCTGCATCAAACTGAATGCTGCGGCGGCGGACTCCTGCCGCTGCTGATTATGACCGTGATCGCGCTGATCTTCGGCGTGCATATGGTGATGGCCATCGGCGGCGCGGATATGCCGGTAGTCGTCTCCATGCTGAACAGCTATTCCGGCTGGGCGGCGGCCGCAACCGGTTTTATGTTAAGCAACGACCTGCTGATTATCACCGGCGCACTGGTGGGCAGCAGCGGGGCTATTCTTAGTTACATCATGTGCCGGGCGATGAACCGGAACTTCATCAGCGTCATTGCCGGAGGCTTCGGCGGCGGCGCAACCGGCGGTGCCGCCGCGGTGATTGAAGGCGACGTTACTCCTGTCAACGCCGTCGAAACCGCAAAGTTATTGCTGGAAGCTAAAAGTATCGTGATCGTGCCGGGCTACGGCATGGCGGTCGCGCAGGCTCAGCATGCGGTCAATGAAATAACTAAACTGTTGCGCGGCAAGGGCAAAACCGTCCGCTTCGGCATCCATCCGGTCGCCGGACGCATGCCGGGCCACATGAATGTGCTGCTGGCGGAAGCGAAAGTGCCTTACGATATCGTGTTTGAAATGGATGAAATCAACGAAGATTTCCCCAAAGTGGATGTTTCTATCGTAATCGGAGCCAATGATATCGTGAATCCATCCGCGATGAACGACCCGACCAGCCCGATTGCCGGAATGCCGGTGCTGGAGGTCTGGAAAAGCCATATTACGATTGCCATGAAACGCAGCATGGCTTCCGGCTATGCCGGCGTGGGCAACCCGCTTTTCGTCATGGAAAACACCCGTATGCTGTTCGGTGACGCCAAAGAAACTTTGCAGGCGGTCTTGAAAGAATTGAATAAGTAATATATTCCGGGAGCGCCGGCCGCCTGACCGGCTTTCCCGATATTTTACAGTTTTCCGGCGGGTGATGCTCCGTCATAACCGGTTTTACGGTTTATCCCCTCGCGAATAGGGTTAAGGGTTAAGGGTTAAGGGTTAAGGGTTAATTAATTGTGATTTCCGGAGGAAATAATGGGAAGCAGTTACGAATATTTGAATAAAATAGAAAAGGATGCCAGTAACCTGATCAAAGGTTTACAGACGGTTCAAGCCATCGATGGCTTTGTTTCAAACGAGGCGATTGCCGCCGTGGCTGGATACTTTTCCATTCCGGAAGCCGAAGTTGAAGGAGTGTTATCGTTTTACGCCCAGTTCCGGCGGAGCAAGCCCGGTAAATTCCGCATTGCCGTCTGCGACGGCACCGCCTGCCATATCAAGGGCAGCCCGCTGATTCTTGACTGGGTTTCCACCGAACTGGGTATCAAAAGCGGCGAAACTGATCAGAAAAGTCTGTTTTCACTGGAAACCGTAGCGTGTCTCGGCTGTTGCAGCCTGGCTCCGGTCATGAGCATCAACGGCCGGGTTTTCGGCAATCTTGACCGCAAAGGCACAGTAAAGATTCTCAAGGAGTATAACAGTAAATGACTGCGTCGATCAAGCGAATAAATGTAGGGACCGCGTCCTGCGGCATCGCCGCCGGAGCCGGCGACGTGCTTAATTTCCTCAAGGACAATCTGCCGGGCGTCAGGATTGAAGAAGTCGGCTGCATCGGGCACTGCTACGCCGAACCGGTGATTGAAGTGATTACCGACAGCGGCAGCCACTGGTATTGCAATGCCGCCCCTGACCGCAAGTTCCTGGATAAAATATTGAATCTCAGCCAGGAAAACCGCTTCGAGATTCCCGCCGTCCGGGCAAAGAAGGAAATGATCAAGGTGCTGCGGCTGGCCGGGCGCATCTGTCCGGTATGCATTGACGAATATATTGAAAACGGCGGTTATGCGGCGTTGAAAAAAGCGCTGTCCATGCCCCCTGCCATGGTGGTTGACGAAATTAAAAAGTCCGGACTGCGCGGACGCGGCGGCGGCGGTTTCCCGACCGGTGTCAAATGGCAGTTCATGGCGGCCAAAACCACCGAACATAAAATCATGATCTGCAATGCGGATGAAGGCGACCCCGGCGCGTTTATGGACCGTTCACTCATGGAAAGCGTTCCGCATCAGGTGCTGGAAGGCATGCTGATCGGCGCGTATGCCGCCGGCGCGACCAAACTGTTCATCTACTGCCGCGCCGAATACCCGCTGGCGATCAAGCATCTGAACATCGCCATCGCCGATATTAAGGAAAGAAAGCTCAATCATGTCGGCGGCCGTGAACTGGAAATCACGATCAAGGAAGGCGCCGGCGCATTCGTCTGCGGTGAAGAAACCGCGATGATCGCGTCGCTGGAAGGGCACCGCGGGACTCCCCGCTTCAGACCGCCGTTTCCGACCGACAGCGGCTGGAAAGGCTATCCGACGCTGATCAACAACGTTGAGACTTTCGGCAATGTGCCGCAGATTATCAATGAAGGCAGTGAAAAATATGCCGCCATCGGCACCGCCGGCAGCAAAGGCACCAAGCTTTTCGCGCTGGCCGGCGACTTGAAATATCCGGGGCTCGTTGAAGTCCCGATGGGCATTACCCTGGCCGAAATCGTCTTTGATATCGGCGGCGCCGATCCGGCCAGTGTCAAGGCCGTCCAGACCGGCGGCCCGTCCGGCGGCTGCATCCCCGTCGAACTGTTCAATACTCCGGTGGATTATGACTCTTTGAAATCCCTCGGCGCCATCATGGGTTCCGGCGGAATGATCGTTATCGGCAAACAGCGCTGCATGGTTGAAACCGCCCGCTATTTCCTGGATTTTACGCACCGCGAATCCTGCGGCAAATGCACCTTCTGCCGCGTCGGCACGAAACGGATGTTTGAAGTGATGGAGCGCATCACCGGCGGCAGAAGCCTGCCGGATGATATTGCGTTCCTTGAAGAAATGGGGCCGAAAGTACGCAGCGGTTCGCTCTGCGGCCTGGGCCAGACCGCGCCGAATCCGGTACTCGCCACCTTGCGTTATTTCAGAAATGAATATGAAGATCATGTCAACAACAAGCAGTGCGAAGCGCTGGAATGCAATGCGCTGGTGGATGTCAAACTCGACCAGTCCAAATGTATCAAGTGCAAACTGTGCATTAAAAACTGCCCGGTCAACGCGGTCAGTGACGATTTTATTATTGATAACAGCAAATGCGTCAGATGCAATACCTGTATTGAGGTCTGTCCTAAAAAGACTATTTATCGTGTGAAAAGAGGAGAAGGGGTTTACTGTGGATAACATAACTTTTAAAATAGACGGGAAAGAGATTTCCGCCGCTCCGGGCCGGACGATTCTTGATATCGCCCTGGAACACGGCATCACCATTCCGACGTTGTGCCATAACCAGAAGATTTCGCGCACTACTTCCTGCTTCGTCTGCATGGTGAAGGATGTGAAGAGCGGCCGCTTTCTGCCGTCCTGTTCGGCCTGTCCTTCCGCCGGGTCGGAGATAGATGCGTCATCGGAGGAGGTCAGGAAAATGCGCCGCACCGCGCTGAATCTGCTGCTGTCCGAACATGAAGGCGACTGCGAAGCGCCGTGCACCATTGCCTGTCCCGCCCATGCCAAAGTTGAAGAATACGTCCGCGCCGGCAGAAACGGCGATTTTCTGGACTGTCTGCGCATTGTCAAAGAACGCATTCCGCTGCCGATGAGCATCGGCCGCGTCTGTCCTCGTTTCTGTGAAAAAGACTGCCGGAAAAACGTCTCCGCCAAACCGGTTGCCATCAACGATTTCAAGCGCCTGGCGGCGGATATGTTTTATGCTGAATATATGGAGGAACTGCCGGAATTGAACGGCAGACGCGTCGCGGTGGTCGGCGCCGGCCCGGCCGGCATGGCCGCGGCGTACTATCTGCGCCGCCTGGGCGTTGCCGTGACGGTGTTCGACAAAATGCCGAAAGCCGGCGGTATGCTCCGGTACGGCATCCCGGAATACCGTCTGCCAAAAAACATCCTGGATAAAGAATTGGCGCATTTCCCCGAAATGGGCATTAAAATCGAATGCGGCCGCAAACTCGGCGACAATCTGTTCATGACTCAGCTCAAACAGGAATTTGACGCCATTGCCGTCACCATCGGCTGCTGGAAACCCGGCTCGATGCAGTGCGAGGGCGAAGAACTCGCCGCCCAGGGTATCGCCTGGCTGGAAAAACTCGCGTTAAACGACTGGCAGTGTGAAAATCCCGGCAAAACCATCGTGGTCGGCGGCGGCAACACCGCCATGGACTGCCTGCGCACTTCCGTCCGCCTGGGCAGTAATGACGTCAGCTGCTTCTACCGCCGCACCGAAAAAGAAATGCCGGCGGAAGAAATCGAAATACAGGAAGCCAAAGAGGAAGGCGTCAAATTCAATTTCCTCGCCGCCCCGGTCCGTCTGCGCAAAGAAAACGGCAAACTGATCCTGACTTGCGTGCGGATGGAACTCGGCGAACCCGACGCTTCCGGCAGAAGACGTCCGGTTCCCGTTAAAGACAGCGAATTTGATACCGAAGCCGACACCGTCATTGCCGCCATCGGCCAGAAAACTGACGCCCCCCCGGAACTCAAGACCAACAAGTACGGCGACATCGCCGTCAATCAGGATTCATATCACCTGGAAGATAATATCTTTGCCGCCGGCGATTGCGTCACCGGAGCCGCCACCGTCGTTGAAGGCGTCGCCGGAGGCCGCAAGATCGCGCTGGGCATTTTCGAACTGCTCACCGGCGAGAAACAGATTCAGGAAAAACAGATCAACGTTTCGCGCGGCCATTGGAGCAGCCTGTCCAAAGACAAACTGGTTTATCTGCGCAGCAACATTTCGGATGATCCGCGGACGCCGATGGATTTCATTTCGCTGGAAGATAGAAAAACTACTTTCAAAGAAGTAACCAGGACCCTGCCGCTGGAAAAAATGACCTGTGAAGGTGAACGCTGCATTGAGTGCAGCTGCACCGCCAAATCCGACTGCAAACTGAAAAAACATTCCGAAACTTACGGTGCCGCCCCTGACGCGATTAAAGGTGAAAAAATCCGATGCGGCTATGACAACCGGCATCCGTCCATCATTCACGACCGCATGAAATGCATCAAGTGCGGCATCTGCGTCAAAATCTGCCGCGATGTGGTCAATCAAAATCTGTTAAGCCAGAAAAAGCGCGGTTTCAGCACTATTGTCGAAACCGCCTACGGCAACCCCCTACCCGATTCCTGTTCCAGTTGCGGGGCCTGCGTAAAAGAGTGTCCTGTAGGCGCATTGGACTGGAAAATCAAAGAGTAAGTCCAGGAATACAAAAAAATACACTTCACCATGAAGTCATTGCAGAAAAGACATAGAAGTCCGCGTATAACTGCGCAGCCCGCAGTAATACGCTTAGGAGCTGTCAAGAAATAAACTTGACAAGTCTCGCGAAATATCCCGAAGAGATTTTGGGAATTGCCGGAGAGGCGCATACCTGAAGGTATGTAACGAACCGGCAAACACAAAAGCATCCGGGAGAAGCGCGAAGATGTAAAGGTTATTTCTTTATGGCTCTTTACTTCATGTTTTGAGAATTAGTTCGTATTCTGAACTGTCCGTCCCGCAGTCGCCGGGACCGCAAACAAATAATTGTTTCCCTTTACTTGCCGCCGCGGCCCGCCGGGCGTGATCCAACGGTCCCGCAGTCGCGGGATTAGTCGCCAAAGGCGAAATCCCTAAAGCCGGTCAGACGACCGGCGCTCCCAGGTTTTACTTCACTATCTTCATGTACTTCATGGTGAAGTGTATTTGTTCTTTTTCGTGAATTTTCGTGTTTTTCGTGGTTAAAGTGTATTTAGTTGTTTCTTTTGGTTGCGGCTATGCCGCGCTAAGCCTTTCGTGGTTAAGGTGTATTTTGGGGTTGCGGTTGTGCCTCCGGGCTTCTGTGGTTAACTTTCAAATTTCAATTATATAGGTTTGTATCGGCAGGAATTAATGGTAATATTTTTATTTAGATATTTTTTCACCGATGCTGCTGCATGCAAGGAGTAATAAATGAAGCGATTATTGGCTAAGCTGTTACTGCTGACGTTCACGCTTTCCTTAGGCTTAACGTTGTCCGCCGCAGATAAAGAAAGTCTTGTTGCGGGTGTGGATTGGAAAGTTCCGGAGATCGGCATGGAATTAGTCTGGATAGCGACGTTGCAGTGCTGGGTGGGCAAGTATGAAGTTACGAACGGGGAATACCGGAAGTTCAAACCTGATCACGACAGCAAAAGCTATGAAAAACATTCATTGAACGGCGACCGCCAGCCTGTGGTATTTATTTCGTTTGACGATGCCGTCGCATACGCCAAATGGCTCACCGCACAGGAACAGAAGGCCGGCCGGCTGCCTGAAGGTTACAGCTACCGCCTGCCGACCAGGGATGAATGGATGACATTCTGCTGCTGCGGTGACAACCGCATATATCCGTGGGGGGATTCGCTGCCCCCGGCGTATGGCAACTATGCCGGCCGGGAAGCGGGTGGCGAATGGGCGAGAATTGCCGGATATAAGGATGATTTTGTGGTGTCCTGTCCGGTTGAGCAGAGCGGAGTGAACGACTGGGGTTTGTATGGCGTCGGCGGGAATGCCTGGGAATGCACCGTGAAATCGAGGACTGATTTATCATATGATGCATGGCGCGGGGCCTCATGGGGCAATAACTATCCCTTCAGTCTGCAATCGCGCTGCCGCTTCATCAGTTTCGATCCGTCCCGCTACGGCGGCTTCCGCCTAATCCTCTCTCGCTAATTTTTCACCACAGAGGAACAGCCATTTCTACCACGAAAAACACGAAAAGACACGAAAGAAAACAAATACAGCTTCACCATGAAGGGTATGAAGTTAAACCCGGGAACGCCGCTCTCCGCAGCGGCTTTGGCTCCAATCTTCAAATATTCCGCAAAAGAAAAAATTAAATAGTCAATATCCAAGAAAATAGATTTGCGAAATTTGTAAATAAAGAATATATTCAGAGCGTTAGTAAAGCATACGTTACCCAAAGTCCTGGATGTGGACGAGGAGAGAAATATTTGTTGAAATTCTGTAATAATATCTCTGTTTTCTTATTAAAACGTATAGAATTAATCGTTCAAAAAAAATTAAATATATGGTTTAGTTATTTTAAAAAAGTAAAAAGAGGCAATTATGAAGCTGGAGAAGATACTTGACAACCTGAACTCATTCGAGAAAAACGCATTTCTCAAAATCATTGACGGAATCATTGCTGACAAGCCGAAAAATGCTCAAGCAATTGAAAAGATATTAACAGACTCAAGCAAAGACTTGAAGAACATGGACAACATAAATGTTGCAAAAGTTTTCAGCCTTGTGAATGACGAGTTTTCTGAGTACATAAAAGAGGAGTTCGTAAATGCTACATCCCAACTTGATATACTAATAGATATCATTTCCCGAGATGGCAAATGTATTATGAAACAGGACTGGTTTGCGCGACTTTATGAAAAAGAACTATCCAGTCTTGATAAAAAACTCAAAGAGTTTCAAGGCATCATTGATGCAGAACAATCGGATATTGGCCTACAAAGACAACAAGATTATAAGACTTATCGTGAATGCTTGCGTACCGCCTACCATAATGATGAGAAAAATAACCAAGATAAAAAAATCACTAGTGATGAGCAAGCTATCCTAGTAACGCTTTCCCAGCAACTCGGGCTGTCTCAAAAAGAATTGAAGCTGATAACTCACATGATTGTTCCTGTTAATAAGACAGACATTGATACCGTAATAAATGAATTAAAATCTATTGGTTTTGTTTTTTATAACAAAAAGACAAGTACTATCTATGTTGCGGATGAAGTAGTTGGACTCTTGCGAAAAGTGAGAGGCAAAGATATTGCAGACAAATTTTTCAGAAGAGTACTGCGTTTGTTGCGTGAACCTCAAATAAACCTAATCTGCAAACGACACAGTATTGATTGGCGTGGAAATTTAGATCAAAAAATAAAAGAGATCATAAGTGAAGGTATCTCTTTTTCCGGCATACTGAAGGATGATGTTCACAAAGAAGGCACAACCGTCACAGACAAGAAAAAGGTCATCAATGAACTTTGCGATACAGGGTTAAAAATATCTCCACCGCTTAAGGGTTCTACTCTTGAAGAAAAGATTACCAACCTAATAAAATACTTTGAGGATATTGAACAAGACGAGAAAGTTGGCATCTCTATTGACGGCTATGAGAAAATGTTAATTGAGATGGGCGAAGTTCTTCCAGGTTTAAACCAGATGCTCAAAGATGAATTTGAACTCCAGGAAGAAAACGTATTAAAAAGCGATAAACTTCTGGATTATAACATAAAACCAAGAGATGTCCTGGAAATTGTTTCTGAAAGCGCTCTTGAAGATTTCTGTAAAAAGAAAGAGATAAAAGCCAGAGGCGATCTTATTATCAATATTCTTGATGCATACAAAGATGCTGAAAATCTCTACCTTGAAAATTATGCGAATATAGGATTCCGAAACCTTTCTGCTCTTAAAGAAAATAATATTCTCATCAAGGAGGCTGATTTAGGAGTTAAATTTGAAGAACTGACAAAAACAATTCTTAAAAAACTAGGGTTTAATGTTGACGAGACATTGCGCAAAAAATTGAATACCAGCAAAGACAAAATTGATATAGTGATAAATCTCGACAACAACGACTTAATTTTGATTGAATGCAAAACCGTTAAGGAAAATGGCTACAATAAGTTTAGCTCAGTTTCCAGGCAACTTAAAGCATATACTGACCTTGCAAAAATTAATAACTTTAAGGTAATTAAATCTTTGCTCGTTGCTCCGGACTTTTCGGATGATTTTATAAAAGATTGTGGACTTGAATACGAGTTGAATTTGTCATTGATTACTGCATCATCTTTAGTAAAAATCCTAGAAGGATTCAAGAACTCAAAACATAAACAATTCCCTTATAATCTGCTTATGCGTGACGTATTGATCCAAGAAGATAGGATATTAAAAGCAATCGACAAATAGAAATACAATTAACCCGGAATATTTGTCAGATAAGATCGAATACAAGAAGAAATGATAACTCGATGAATTATTGTGCGAAAAGACAAAATCTAGAGCAAATTGCAAAACTCAAGTCTTGTATGAATTCAGAATTTAAAATCTGGAATTAGGAATGAAATTTGAACTAAAATCCGGATTTATTCTGACTCCTTCTGACTCTAATACTGCTGGACGTTAGTCTAGTCCCGCCCTGTGGGAACTCCTTTTGCAATTATCTCTAATGTATTTTTTTAAGGAAATTAAGAAATGATTATACGACAGGAAAACGCGGAAGATTTTTCGCGTATTTATGAGTTGGTTAAAGTTGCTTTTCAAACCGCCGCAGTCACCAGCGGGCAGGAACAGGAACTGGTGGGAAAACTGCGCAACAGCGCCAATTACATCCCCGAACTGGCATTGGTTGCCGAAGAGAACGGCGAACTGCTGGGGCATATTATGTTGACCCGGACGCTGGTTGTTGACGGGGATCGCAAGGCCGAAGTGCTTTTTCTCGGGCCGGTTTCGGTGGTCGAGGAATATCGGCGGCGTGGAATTGGTTCGGCTTTGATGCGTCAAAGTATCAAGATTGCCGGGGAATTGGGCTATGAGGCGGTCGTGCTGGTCGGGAATCCGGCCTACTATCACCGTTTCGGGTTCAAGACTTCCGCTGACTGGGGCATCCGGCATGTGCTGGACATTCCGGCCGAGTTTGTGATGGCATGCGAACTGGTTCCGGATGCTCTGGCGGATGTCCGCGGAGCGTTTGAGTGTTAAGTTTAATTAAGTGAAGTTAAGTTTTGCGCCCGGCCAGAGCAATGACCGGGCGCCTTTTTCGGGGGAATTCAGCGTTTTTTAACTTTGAAATCCATGATCAGCGGGAGGTGGTCGGAATAGTCCACTTGCGGAACGGCAAAATATTCCGGCACTATCTCTCTGGAATGCAGCAGATAGTCGAGCTGTTTTTTCGGTTTCCAGGCCGGATATGTCGGCAGTTCCGCCCGGTTCGGGTTGATCAGCCCGGTTTCCAGCATAAAATCCTCCAGTTCCTCCGAACCGGACATGGTATTGAAATCGCCGGCCACTATCACCGGGGTGTTGGACGGAATCAAGTCAGCCAGCAGCGTCAGTTGTCTGTCCCTGACCGCTTTGCGCAGCGAGAGATGAACCACGAACACTTTTACATTGTTAATATCCACCTCGATAACCAGTTTTTTCATTCCCCGGCTGAGAAAATGCAGTTTGGATTCCACGCTGAGATCGCGGGTCAGCAGCGCATTGCTCTGCTTGTTAAGGATCGGGATATTTCTGGAAAAGGAGTTTTCTCCGTACTTGACGGAGCCGAAATGGTAATGTTTAAGCCGGGCCGCCAGATCCGCGATCTGGTTATGGTAGCCGGTACGGTAGGAGCCGGCATCGGCTTCCACCAAGCCGACAATATCGGCATTGCTGCTTTCGATGAAATCTGATATCTTCTCAAAATGTTCACCGTTAGTTTTCAGATAACGGTGCGCGGTCAGCAGCCGGTTATGAACGCTTCCGGTACTGCCTGTTCCGTAAGCGATATTATATACAAGTATGCGCCTTTTCATGAATTCGTACTTATTTTGCTTAAATGCAGCCGTCATCGGCTGAAAATAAGGTTTTTGTTAAAAAATTTTGTTTATGCTATTTCAGCTCGCCGTGGCGGGTTGAACCTTTTTCCGGATTAAAATCCCGAAAACGGATTTGAATTAATTTTCATTCTATCTAATATTAACCCGTGAATCAAAAAAATCATGTAAAAAACAAAAGGATTTCAAGATATGTCTGCAAAAATAATTGACGGCAAGGCGATTGCCGCACAGGTAAATGAGGAAACCGCCGGCGAAGTGGCGGCGCTGATCGCGAACCGGAACATCCAGCCCGGACTGGCGGTAGTGCTGATCGGGGAAAATCCCGCATCGCAGGTTTATGTCGGCATGAAAGCTAAAAAATGCGCTGAACTTGGTATCTATTCCGAAAAAATCGTGCTGCCCCATGACGCGACGATGGAGGAAGTACTGAAATTGATTGAGCGGCTCAACCATGATCCGAAGATCCACGGCATTCTGGTGCAGTCACCACCGCCACCTCATATTGATGAAGAAAGAATCATTGAATCCATTGCTCCGGCGAAGGATGTTGACTGTTTTCACGCGGTCAATGTCGGCAAAATGCTTACCGGCAGACGCGACGGGTTCTTTCCATGCACCCCTTACGGCGTGATGGTCATGCTGGAGCGCAGCGGGGTTGACCCCGCCGGCAAACATGCCGTTATCCTGGGACGTTCCAACATCGTCGGAAAGCCGATGATGGCGCTGCTGGTACAAAAAGGACATGGCGCTGACGCCACCGTGACGGTCGTTCACTCCCGTACTAAAAACATCGCGGAATACACCCGCCAGGCGGATATTCTGATTGCCGCGATCGGCAAACCGGAATTTGTCACCGCTGATATGGTCAAGCCCGGAGTCGTAGTAATTGACGTCGGCATCAACCGGGTTGAAGACCTTTCATCCGGCAAAGGCTATAAGCTGGTCGGCGACGTCAAATATGATGAAGTGGCGGCAAAAGCCGCCATGATTTCCCCGGTTCCCGGCGGCGTCGGCCCCATGACCATCGCCATGCTGATGCAGAACACCGTCAAAGCCTGCAAGATGATTTCCGGGATAGAATAGTTTGACAGAACTTGCTATTCTACTTGATCCAGCCTTCTTCTTTGAATCTGGCCTGGAGCAGTTCGGAGATTTCTTTGGCGGTCGCTTTGGCCAGTCCCTCAACCTTGCTGCTGCCGCTGATCTCGCCGTAACCTTTTACTACTCCGCCGACGATGAGTCCGGCCGGGTTGGCGTTGGCAATCATGGTGACCGCACCCAGCGCTCCGCCGGGAGATTTGCTGCCGACAGACGTCACTTTGCCGGAACCAAGTTTACGCAGTCCATTGGCTGTCATCTGGTATCCTTCAACCAAGGTCTCCAGTTCGGAGGCTCCATAGCCGAATCCGACGACAACGCGCTTGGCGGTGTCGCCTTGGGACACCGACACGAGATAACCGCGGAGGACGATGTCGTTGATCTGCGGCTTCGTTTGCGGCAGCGCTTTCTCCGCGGGCAGTCCCATGTCGCGGATCTGCTGGACCAATTGCGCGGCGATGCTCGCGCCCAGTTGACGTCCGATATTGATTTCCTCGGCAGTACAGGGTACGGCTTTCGCCGCAGTCTGACCGGTGAGTGCGGAATCTTTCGGCACGTCTGCGGGATTAGCGACGAAGTCATATATCAGAATCTTAGCCGGACGCGGGAGTTTTTCGGTCACAAGTCTCTGGCGGCTGGTGACTTCGGTTGAAGCACACCCGGCGGCCATGACTAAAGAGACCAGACAAGCTGCTATCACTGGCAGTTTTCGAAGTAATGAGAAGGTGGCGAGCGGGGTCAAATTGTCCAATTTATTATGGATGGCTTGATAGTTCATGGCTGCTTCTCCTTTTTGTATGAATTTAAACGCGCTGAAATTAATAAAACTCATTAATTCCTGTTTTCAAGTAATTTTCATAAATTGTACTTGTCCGTCTCCGGGAAATTAGAAAACATCTGACCAGAAATATTATGTGGATGCGGAGCCGGTACGGAGACCGGCGTTCCCGGGCGGGAATCCGAAAGGCGGGCGGGACTGGATATTGGATATTCAAACAGGAGATTTATATGTTTAATTTCGACTTGACTGGCTGGCTTCAAACTTGCATTACTGCCATAAATATCATTGCTATGCCTTGTTTTATTGACAAGAATATCAACAAAATACCTTGATTTAGTGACAAAATTCTCAGCATAATACTTTGATTTAGTGGCAAAATTCGATAAAATACCTTGATTTATTGCCACGGATTTATATATTCCGTTCCTACGGAACTCATGCAAATGATAAATGAAAATATCGGCAGTTGCGTTTTTTACTTTGACATTGGATATTCAAACATGGGATATCAATAGCGGAAATCTACGGGGGGAACTTAACCGGCTGCGCCGGGACTTCTTTGCAATGTAGCGCGGGCATTCCTGCCTGCGAAATGTCAGACAGGAATGTCTGACCTGCATTAATTAAATACAAATTCCTATACGATGAACTTAACCGGCTGCGCCGGAACTATAACCACAAAGACATCCCGCATGGCGGGACTAGCCTGAGAGCCAGCAAGGCACAGAGAAATCATTTTTTACCGCGAAAAACACGAAAAGACACGAAATAGGAACAAAAAACGGAGTCAGCGGATGAATGCGGTTACGCCGCATGCATT
>CAIPAT010000113.1 GCA_903863035.1 uncultured Lentisphaeria bacterium | reverse complement strand
TTAATAAATTCCTTTGACATTGAGCATTTTACAAATATTGTAGTATGGCAGTATAGTGTTATTCTGGAGTTTTAGGGGAGGAGTCTGGATTATGGCTAACCGTATTCTTAAAAGCAGCGCGATTTATTTCCTCCGAACAGTGCATTCCGGGGTGCCGGAAACATGTAATTACATAAAATTCAATAAGTTAATATAGTTGAGGAGAGAAAAATGGCTTTTACATCAATCGTATCATCTCAAATCGTGACCGGCGAAGTTGTTATCAGCGGAACTCAACACATCGTCAACGGCGGCGTAGCGAATAGCACTACCATAAACACAGGCGGTTTTTTAGGCTCTGACGGCAGGCAGGATGTCGAAGATGGCGGCGTGGCAAATTCTACCACTATTAACTTCGGCGGCAGGCAGATAGTTTCAAGTGGCGGCACGGCGAATTCCACAACCATTAACGATGGCAGGCAGGATGTCTTAAATGACGGCGTGGCGAATAAAACAATCCTCAATTTTAATTGCTATCAGTGTGTTTCTTCCGGCGGCGTGGCAAATTATACCACTATTAACTCCGGCGGCGAGCAGTTTGTCTTAAATGACGGCATGGCGAATTTTACCACTATTAGTTCCGGCGGCGTGGTGAATTTTTGGGTTGAAATTCCGATGGGCTTTGGTGAGTTTGAATCCGGCTATGCCAACGTGATTAACCAACAGGCGGGCGGTGCAATTATTGCCGATACCACTGCAACTATCACCGGCGGAACCAATACCCGTACTGATGGCCATAGCGCATTTTCCATCGTTAGCGGGGTGGCCAGTAATTTTCTGCTGGAAAATGATGGAAAGTTATATGTTGAGACTGGTAATTCTGCGACAGATACGTTAATTGCTTCCGGCGGAGAACAGCATGTTGAGTATGGCGGCGTGGCGAATTCCACCACTATTAACTCCGGCGGCTATCAGTGTGTATTCAGCGGCGTGGCGAATAACACTACCTTAAATACTGGCGGCGTACTGGACGTGGGTGTTTTTTATGGTGCCACTGCCAACGTGATTAACCAACAGGCGGGCGGGGGCATTAGAACCAACACAAATGCTACAATCACCAGCGGAACCAACACGCGTACCGATGGTCATAGTGCGTTTTCCATCGTTAGCGGGGGGGCCAGTAATTTTCTGTTGGAAAATGGCGGAGAATTATATGTATGGTCTGGTCATTCTGCGACAGATACGTTAATTGCTTCCGACGGCTTTCAGTATGTCACAGATGGTGGTGTGGCGAATAAAACAATCCTCAATTCTTATGGCTATCAGGGTGTTTCTTCCGGCGGCGTGGCAAATTATACCACTATTAACTCCGGCGGCGAACTGAGAGTCTTGTCCGGCGGCAGTGCCAACGTGATCAATCAACAATCTGGCGGGGGAATTTGTGCCAATACTAGTGCAACTATCACCCACGGAACCAACACCCGTACCGATGGCCATAGTGCGTTTTTCATCGTTAGTGGGGTGGCCAGTAATTTCCTGTTGGAAGGTGGAGAGTTAACTGTATGGTCTGGTCATTCCGCAATTGATACGGTAATTGCTTCCGGCGGCATTCAGTATGTCGCTTCCGGCGGGATAGCGAATTCCACTACCATTAACGGTGGTAGTCAGAGTGTTGAAGGCGTTGCTAATTCAACTTTCATTAACTCCGGCGGCGAGCAGTGGGTTTCCGGCACCGCAAATTCTACAGCCATTGATTCCGGCGGCATCCAGTATGTTGAATACTGCGGCGTGGTGAATTCCGTTACCATCAACGGGGGACAGCAGAATATTCATTATGGCGGCATGGCAATTACCACCATCGTCAACTTCGGGGGGGAGCAGTATGTCGCTTCCGGCGGCACGGCAAATATCACCACTGTCAACTCCGGCGGTAGTCAGAGTATATGCGGGGTAGCTAGTAGCACCACCGTCAACTCCGGCGGTTCACAATATGTCTCTTTCGGCGGCACAGCAGCGGTCACCACGGTTGGCATTGGCGGCACTCAATATGTCGCTTCCGGCGGAACCGTGACGGGGGACTTGACCGAGGCGGGAGGTCACACTATCCTTGAGTCGGCCAATGCGATGCAAGCCGACAGCGTGGCCTTCCAATCGTTGTCATCTTATAGCAAAGTTGCCACTATTTCAATTGATTCCGGTTCACTGTCCGACACCGGCTGTCTGTGGGAACTGAATCTCGACCACATCTCCTCCGGCCAGTATGCACTGGTTTCCGGCCCCGACCTGTCCGCATTGAACCATGCAAGCTTTACCGTCAACTATCAAGGACAATCCCGCACCGGTCTTGCCGCAGGGGCTAATTATACGTTTGCCGACGGGTCCCGCATCACATGGTCCATCCTTGATTCCGAGCAGAAGGACACTATGTTCGCTTCGTTTTCCCTTGTGACGGATGTGGTCCCCGCGGTGGTTTCGGTTGTCGCCACCGACAATTTTGCTTCCGAGTCCGGGGACACCGCGGTTTTCCGAGTCAGCCGCACCGGCGATACCAGTGCCGCGTTGAAGGTCTATTTCACCACCTCCGGCATGTCAATCCAAAATCTGGACTACACGCTTTCCGCTGGAACTGAACTCCTGGATCATTCGGTAGCCATAGCCGCCGGACAATCGTACGTCGATATCACGCTGAGCGCCGTCAACGATGCCATGGTCGAATCAGCCAGACTGGCCGTGTTGGCGTTGACCCCCAATTCCGCCTATGACTTAAATACTTTCTCAAGCCGTTCCGCCGAGGTTAACATCGCCAGCGACGATACCGTGCCAGTCTATCAGTTCACCGACGGGGTGCCGCTGATAAAATTCCCTCCCTGGGACCAGGACAGCGGTTACAACAAGTATTGCCCGATCGACCAGGACACCGGGAAACGTGCGGTTACCGGTTGCGGTCCCACCGCGCTGGCCCAGCTCCTGTATTACTGGCATTACAGCATTTCCGTATCACCCGACAGGCAATACGTTCTGCCCTATGATCCGGAAACATGTATTGTAGGCGACGACCAGTCGGCTAAAACATGTGGATTCCTGCCACTTTCCCAGCTCAACGCAAAATTGGCCAACCTGAAATTCGATGGGTCGGTTGATGAAGCCGCCACCATGTCGTTCGCTGTCGGAATTGAGCTGGAGGCTGCCTTTACCTCCATTTCTACTTCCACATTTGTCAAACAAGCACTGGCGACCGGATTCCACTCATGGAACTTGACTTGCAGCGACTCCCCTGATATCATTTATGAATTGCGGAACGGCCGACCGCTTGTCGCGTTTTTGGACTCGGTGGAAGCCGGTGGCCATGTCGCCTTGATCGACGGCTATCGGGAAGCGGACGACAAATACCATTTTAACCTAGGCTGGGGCGGCAATAACAACGGCTGGTATTCCATGTCGAACATCCCCACCTCTATTGGGACTTTCTGCGTCAGCGATTGCCTCTCGCTGTATCCGTCGGACCAGGAGCGTGACCTTACCGTCAACAGTAATATCGATTTTTCCGTAAGCAATCTGAAGATGCTGGACGGCAATAATAATGTTGTGACCACCTGCAGCACTGGCGACATCCCTGCGTCTATTTCCATTGACTGCAGCAGCGGCGACAGCAACAACAGTTACGAGCAGAAATTTGCGAAGGTGGAAGTTTTCCTGTCACGCGATCGCACCATTACTGCTGAGGACATCAGTCTTGGCTTCCTTACTGGCTATCTCTTTTCAAGCTACGGAACTGACTCTCTTGACCTGTACAACTATGACTACTTGACTTATAAACTCGTTGTTCCTAAGACCATCGCTGCTGGAAACTATTACCTCGGCGCACACCTGGTTACCGCTGGCGATTCTGACGACACCAACAATTGGACGGTTGGTGATGTCATCATCGTTGAAGGCGCGCCCGACAAGGCCCCTCCCACTGTTCCTGCCAAACTTGCCGCGTCCGTCAACGGGAACGCCGTTACATTCAGCTGGAAGGCATCCACGGATGCGCTCAGCGGAATCAGCCAGTACGAATACCAGATTGATGATAATAACGATTTTCCCAGCCTGACCAAATCCGGAACGGCCGCCGGAACCTCCGTCAATACCTCCGATTTAGCCGCCGGGACCGACTATTTCTGGCGGGTTCGCGCCCAGGACAATGCCGGCAACTACAGCGCCTGGAGTAAATCAGCTTCATTTTTTGTTGCGCCGGAGGACACTGCTGCAAACGATTACAAGACGGCGAAAAATATCAGCGCCGGCGTGGACAGCTGGGTGGGTTACGGCGATGCCGCCGACTGCTATAAGCTGACGTTGACCAGCGCCGGAATGTTAACACTGAGTTTAACCGGGTTAAGCGGGAATGCCGATTTGTCGTTGCTGAGCGCCGCCGGCAAGGTACTGAAGACATCAGCGAACAAAGACATTGCCAGTGAAGCGATTAATGACCTGGCTTTACTTGGCGGCGATTATTACATTAAGGTTACTTTGGCCAAAGGCGTAACCAGCGCCGATTACACGCTGAGCAATAAAGTTGATTATTTCCCTGGCGACAATGCCGGGAATACTCCAGACAAGGCGAATGACATCGGCGAACTCGAAGATGGGGTAGTTGTCGAATGCAGCGACTGGACGGGGTTCGGCGATCCGGCGGACTACTACCGACTGACGCTGACCAATGCCGGAACTTTGAGTCAGAATCTGACCGGTTTGTTCGGCGACGCCAATTTGACGCTGTTGAATTCAGCCGGTAAAGTGTTGAAGACATCCGCTAACAAGAAAACTGCCGATGAAGCAATCACTACGCCGTTGCTGGCCGGGGATTATCTTGTTAAAGTTGCGCCCGCCGACGGCGGCAAAAGCATCGTCAACAACACCGCTTACACGCTGAGTAATGTGGTTAACTACTTCCCTGACGATAACGCCGGGAATACTCCAGCCGGGGCAAATGTCATAGGCGAACTCGCCGATGGAGTCGCTGTCGAACGCCATGACTGGGCTGGTTTCGGCGATCCGGCGGATTACTATCAACTGACGCTGACCGCCGCCGGAGCGTTAAGCCTGAACCTGACCGGTTTGAGCGGCGACGCGAACCTTACGCTGTTGAATTCAGCCGGTAAAGTGTTGCAGACATCCGCGAACAAAAAAAATGCCGCTGAATTTATCTCTACGGCATTGGCTACCGGTGATTATTTTGTTAAAGTTGCCTCTGCCGACGGCGGCAAGGGCATCGTCAACAACACCTACTATAACCTGAGCAATTATTTCCAGGAAGAAACCGCCGGCAGTTCCTTTGCCACCGCCGTCGAACTTAATTCCGATGAAACGGTTCACGGCTGGGTGGGGGGTGGCAACAAGGAAGACTATTACAAATTTGAAGCACTGGCGGATGGCGCAACCTCATCCGGCGATTTGAGCGGATTTACTTCAAACGTCAATCTTTATATATATGACTTCAGGCATAAACTGGTGGCGTCTTCGACTAAATCCGGACTGACTCCTGAGGCAATAGACAGCGGCATTGGAAATATTGATGCAGGCACCTATTATGTAAAGGTGATGCTGGCGGGAACCGGTGCGACTGAATATGATTTGAATTTCAATCTTGACCAGGGCGGATTGCGGCTTTCCAGCGCAGCCGCTCCGTTGAGCAGCAGTGCGGATACCGGCGGCAGCGACCCTCTGAAGAAAAGCAACGGATTGCTGGCAAGCTGATATATGTATCGGCGGAGTATGGTAAAATTATTGAGGAGGTAACGCAAGGCGAGGAATTAGAAAAACTGGAAATAGAAAATTACAGAGTTCAGAAATATCCTAAAAATTATAAAACCGGACGAAAGTACGGACTAAAAAAATGGCTTATACATCAATCGTATCATCCCAAATCGTGACCAGCGAAGTTGTTATCAGCGGAACTCAAAGCATTGTCAATGGCGGTATCGCCAATAGCAATACCATCAACGACATGGGCGATCAAAATATCTCTTCCGGCGGCGTGGCGAATTCCACTACCATTAACTCCGGCGGCTATCAGTGTGTATTCGGCGGCGTGGCGAATTTTACGACTATTGACGTTGGCGGCTATCAGAGTGTTTTCGCCGGTGGCGTGGCGAATGACACCATTGCCAATTCCAGTGGTAGCATGAATATTCAATCTGGCGGAAGTGCAACCGGCTTTCTGATGGTTAATGGCGGGCATGTTGTCCTGGACAATGCCGATTCTGTCAGTAGTCTGGCAACGATGTCTTATGTGCTGGCCACAGCTAATGCTAATGATGTGCTGGTTACTGTCAATGATGGAATTTTAGGGACAGGCGCTACCACCTATTCTTTGAATTTGGATGATACGGCAGCCGGTTCTTACATCCTGGCCGAGGGCGTTGACCTAAGCGGAATTAGCAGCCAAACATTCACAGTGACGGATGACGGCCAGACGGTTGATGTGACTGTCGGCTCCAGTTACACTTTCATAAATGGCGATAGGCTGTCGCTCAACTTCACCGATGACGTTACAGACCAATTCAACGAAGGAGTTACAGACCAATTGACCGCAACACTTACCGTTGGCGAACCGACTGTCTCCGGTGCCGATTACAGTGGTCAAATAGAAGGAACTAGAGACACCGGCCTTTTTGGCTGGTACTATCGATACGATGTTGCAGTGAATGGGGATTTACAAGTTACCCTTACTGTAGACATGCAATTTGACGGGGATGATCCAGGTGACGAACTGCTTAAACAATGGATCGATGGGATTGAAAGAATCTGGTCTAGCCAATATTCTTTAGTAGACGGCAATTCGGCGCTTCCAATTGTCATTGACGTGAATGAAGTGTTCTCTGACGCTGATCAGGTAGTAACTGTACATGCCGGAAGCGGAACCGGCAGAACCGATATGACAAATTGGTACACTACTGATCCGGGAGGGTGGTCCAATGATTATCAAGACGAGGTGGCTGCCCACGAGTTCGGGCATATGCTTGGACTATATGATGAATATACAGGAGGCGCAGTTAGCCCAGAAGGGTTGATTGACCATAATAGTTTGATGGGCGCAGATATGGATATAGTTCGAGAAAGATATTTCTTTCAGGTGGAACAATGGGCTGAAAATATAACGGGGCGAGAAATGTCGCTTGTAAATACAACAATAATTTCCATTGCGGTAACCGATGCGATTGCTGGAGAGCCCAACAATAACGGTAATTTTCGGATTTCTCGCACAGGTTTGACCAGCAGTGCGTTGACGGTTTATTTCAGCAGCGGCGGCACTGCGACCAGCGGCCATGATTATGCGCTCAATAAAGGAAGCACGACACTGACCAGTTCGGTGGTTATCGCCGCAGGGCAGAGCTATGTTGATGTAACACTTGCCGTGATAGACGACTCTGTTGTCGAAAGCACCGAAACTGTGATTATGAATCTAGCCGCTAATGCGGCATACAGCCTCGGTGCGACGACCAGCGGAACAATCAATATTAGCGATAATGATGTGCCGGATACTACTCCCCCGACTGTTCCATCTGCTTTGAAACAGACTGTCACCGGCGGCAATGTGGCGTTTGACTGGGCGGACTCAACTGACGCCAGCGGCGTCAAACAGTATGAAGTAAGGGTGGATAACAACAGCAATTTCAGCAGTCCGGAACATACTGAAACGGTTATTGCCAGTCAGGGAACAGGCACGGGCATTCCGGTCGGTACTTACTACTGGCAAGTACGCGCTCAGGACAATTCCGGCAACTGGAGCGCCTGGAGCCAGTCTGCGTCATTCGTGATTATGCCGACAGATACGGCGGCTAACACTTGGCAGACAGCAAAGGACATTTCCGGCGGCGTTGACAACCGGGTCGGATTAAACGACCCGGCAGACTATTATAAATTGATTATGACCAATGCCGGAACTTTGACGCTTGGCTTGACCGGTTTAAGCGGCGATGTCAACTTGTCGCTGCTGGACGGCACAGGCAAAGTCTTGAAGACTTCCGCCAATAAAGGGCTTACCGGCGAAGCAATCTCGATGGATCTGCTGACCGGAACTTATTATGTCAACGTTGCTCCGGTCAGTGGAGTAAACAATGCAGCTTATACGCTGACTCATGCGGAAAAATATTTTTCTGTCGACAAAGCCGCCAACATCTGGCAGGCGGCGGCGGATATTGCCACTATCGATAGCTGGGTGGGCTTCGGCGACCCGGCAGACTATTATAAACTGATTATGGATAAAAACGGAACGCTAACGCTGGGCCTGACCGGCCTTACCGGCGACGCCACTCTTTCATTGCTGGATGCAAAGGGCAAAGTATTGAAGACCTCAGCCAATAAGGGTAATGCCAGCGAAAGCATTGCCAATTTGTTGCTGACCAGCGGAACGTATTATGTGAATGTCGCCCCAGTCAAAGGCGTTAACAGCGCGGCTTATACGCTAACCCACGCGGAAAACTATTTCCCTGATGATAAAGCCGCCAACACCTGGCAGACAGCGAAAGACATTGCCACCATCGATAACTGGGTTGGCTTCGGCGACCCTGCGGATTGCTATAAGCTGGCGATGACCGGAGCCGGAACGCTGACATTGAACTTGACTGGGCTGACCGGCGATGCCAATTTGTCGTTGCTGGATAGTAAGGGCAAGGTGTTGAAGACTTCCGCCAATAGATTGAACACCGCCGAAGCCATTACCTCCGATCTGCTGGCAGGAACATATTATGTGAATGTCGCACCAGTCAAAGGCGTGAACAGCGCGGCTTACACGCTGACCCACGCGGAAAACTATTTCCCGGATGATACCGCGCTCAATACGTTCGCTTTAGCTAAACAAGTGACAGCCAGGGGTACGGTCAACGAATGGCTCGGTTTCGGCGACAAGGACGACTATTATATGTTTGAACTGCAAACCGCGACCGCCGTAAATCTTGACTTGACGGATATGACCTCCAACGTCAACTTGTATCTCTACGACAGCAAGAACAAGCAGCTGGCGGCATCCGCGAAGAGCGGCAATGCCGATGAGAGCATCACCAAAACACTGGCGGCGGGTAAATATTACGTCAAGGCAACGCTGGCGGGCAAGGAGAATACGGACTACAGTCTGAACTTCGGCATCGATCCGTCGGCGTTCAAAACCGGCAGCCTGCAACTGTCCAGCGCCGCCAGTCCGTTGACCGGCAGTGCAGATACGACGCTTGGCGATACGTTGAAGAAGGATCAGGGACTGCTGGCGAGTTAATAGCCCAACTTCCGCGGACTAAAAATTGACATGTTGATAATCAACGAGTTAAGTGTCCGGCTGGCACTACAGTCGTTTCACATCTTCCGTCTGAAGACATTTGTGCGGACCGGCAGCGCGTCCAGTTTTATTCCCAGAACA